>JANNSX010000100.1:0-15606 GCA_031403155.1 Hyphomicrobiaceae bacterium | reverse complement strand
GCGCGCCCATATAGAACACGATGGTGATCGGCTTCTCGGTCGGCGCCAGCATCTTGGTGCCGATCATCGAGCCCGCGAAGCCGATGGCGCCCAGCAGCATCACAGCCGCGCCGAGGTTGAAGTCCAGATAGCCCGGCCGCGCCACGATCAGAACACCGATGAATCCGAGTGCCGCGGCGATGATGCGGGCCATCGTCATCCGCTCGCCGAGCATCAGCGGGGCGAGCACCGCCACCCAGATCGGCGCTGTGAATTCGTAGGCGAAGACCTGCGCCAGCGGGAGCAGGGTTAGCGCATAGAACCAGCCCATTTGCCCACCAAATTGGAAGGCGTTGCGGCCGAGATGCGTGAAGATGCGGTTGGTCTTCAACACGCCGAAACCCTCGCCCTTGACGGCGAGGATCGCGAGCACCACGGCCGTCGCGATAAAGGCGCGGAACATCATGATCTCGATGGTCGCTACCGACTTCGTCGCCTCGCGGCCGGCGAGCGCCATGGCGATGAAGCAGCACAGCGCACCCGACATCCAGAACGTGGTCCGAATGGTCGCGCTGAAGCCGGCCGGCGCCTTGTCATGGCCTGACGCTGCCGGGCCCCTCATTCTCGTCTCCGTTCATTCCATCGAGGACCCTGTCTGGCACAGACGCGAGCCTTTGTGATAGAGCATGTTCAGGCGAAGTGGACACCGGTTCGCCGTAGAACGTGCTCAAAGCAGAGAATCTAGAGCGGGTTCCTGAAACCGCTCTAGTCCTGCCGCTCAGACCCGCCCGCAATCACACATAGAGCAGCCATGCCGTCAAAGCGTCAGAGCATCCCCGCTCAGCAACAGTTCGCCTCCGACAACTGTGCCGGCATCGCCCCGGCGGCACTCGAGGCGCTGCTCAAAGCCAACGCCTCCGGCCACGAGCCCTCTTACGGCGATGATCGCTGGACGGCCGAGGTTTGCGACCGCATGCGGCGTCTCTTCGAAACCGATTGCGAGGTGTTCTTCGTCTTCAACGGCACGGCGGCGAACTCGCTCGCCTTGGCCTCGCTCTGCCAGTCCTATCACTCGGTCATCTGCCATGCGCTCGCTCATGTCGAAACAGACGAGTGCGGGGGGCCAGAGTTCTTCTCGAACGGCTCGAAGCTGTTGCTTGCCGACGGCGCTTTGGGAAAGCTCACGCCTGACGCGATCGACCGGCTGGCGAAGAAGCGAACCGATATCCATTTTCCCAAGCCCAAGGCGCTTTCGATCACCCAGGCGACCGAGTGCGGCACGGTCTATACGGTCGCGGAACTGCGGGCGATCGCGGCCATCGCCAAGCGGCACGGCCTCAACATTCACATGGACGGCGCGCGCTTCGCCAATGCGGTTGCGAGCCTCGGTGTCTCGCCGGCCGAGATCACCTGGCGTGCCGGCGTCGATGTGCTGACCTTCGGTGGCACGAAGAACGGATTGCCGGTCGGCGAGGCCGTGATCTTCTTCAAGAAGGAGCTGGCCGAGGACTTCGCCTGGCGTGCAAAGCAGGCGGGCCAGCTCGCCTCCAAGATGCGCTTCGTCTCCGCGCCCTGGCTCGGCCTCCTCGAGAACGATGTCTGGCTCAAGAACGCACGCCACGCGAATGCGATGGCACAACGGCTGGTGAGCGCGATCGAGGATGTGCCGGGCGTCCGCGTCATGTTCCCGGTCGAGGCCAATGCGGTCTTCGCCGAGTTGCCAGAAGAGCTGCAAGTGGCGCTTCGAACCGAAGGCTGGCTCGTCTACAGCTTCATCGGCGAGGGCGCTTGCCGGCTGATGTGCGCGTTCGATACGCTGCCCGAAACCGTGGACCGGCTCGCCGCGGACATCCGGCGGCTGGCGCCGAAGCGGAAGAAGCGGGCCTGACGGGCCGGTCTCAGGCCTTCCTCAACCGGTACAGCCCCACATCGATGCGCCCAGCCTCGAAGCCCACCGCGCAATAGGTGAGGTAGTAGGTCCAGAGCCGGCGGAATTGCTCGTCGTAGCCGAGCTTGCAAAGCTCTGGCCAGGCCTGGTCGAAACGTTCGAGCCACCGCCAGAGGGTCTGCGCGTAGCTTGACCCGAAGGTTTCGGTCCGATCCAAGACCAGCCCGGCGCGCGATGCTTCTTGCCCGATGATCGCCGTCGTCGGCAACATGCCGCCCGGAAAAATGTAGCGCTGGATGAAGTCCGGCTTTCGCCGGTAGGTCTCGAAGTGCGCCTCGGAGATGGTGATGGCCTGGAGGACGCCGATGCCGCCTGGCTCCAGACGATCATGAAGAATTTTGAAATAGAGCGGCCAGTTCTCGGCGCCGACGGCCTCGATCATCTCGATGGAGGCGATGCGATCATAGGTGCCGACGGTATCGCGATAATCTTGATAGCAAAGATCGGCCGTGCCCGGCAAATCGGCCATGGCGATGCGTTGCCCGGCGTAGTGCAGCTGCTCGCGCGACAGCGTCAGACCCGTGACGTGCAGTCCTTGCCGGGCCGCACGCTCAACGAGGCCACCCCACCCTATCCCGATCTCGAGCAAGCGCTGGCCTGCCGCGGGCTCGAGCCACTCCAAGATGCGTTGATACTTTCGCTCCTGCGCGATCTCGAGTGGCTCGTCGGCACTCTCGAAAATGGCGCTCGAGTAGGTCATGCCCGGATCGAGCCAGCTCCGGTAGAATTCATTGCCGAGATCGTAGTGCTCGGCGATGTTGCGCTTGGCGCCTTCTCGCGTGTTGGCGCGGTGAAAATGGTAGTCGCAATCTCGCCCCGAGACGCGGAAGCGGCCGGCGTCGCTGGACTTGAGCGCGTTCTGATTAGCGAGAAAATAGCGGAAGACGTTGCCGAGATCGCTCGAACGCCAATACCCATCGACATAACTATCGGCAAACCCCAGCGCGCCGCGGCGAAGCGAGCGCCGCAGAACGTCATAGTTGGAAAGCTCGATATCCGCCGCCGGTCCGTTGCCGTGGCGGCCGATCAACCGGTTCGTGCCGCCTGGCAGCGTCACCCGCATGCTGCCATGAGGCACACGAGCGAGCCAGCGGGCCAGGCCCGCCAGCAGCACGCTCTCGTGCCAGCGCCTTGACGGGACACAGTCTTGCTCTCGCTGGTCGCGCTTGCGAACGACTGAGCGAAAGCCCGAAACATCACTCATGCGGAACCTTTGTCGGCAAGGTTGCGGCGAAGCGGGGCGCCACCGGCCGGCGTTGGATGGGAACGCGCTTCAGCCACAGCCGCAGCGCTTCGAGGTGAATACCTGCGGTGACCTTCAAAGTCATCGCCGGATGGGTCACGGTGAGGCGGGCCAGGTTTCGATCCGTCAGCTCGCGCCGCTCACCGTGGAAGTGCGCCTTGAGCAGAGGCCCCGATGCATCCCGATAGAGAATGCCTACAGTGACGTCATCGGCTGGCGGACGAATTCGAAACCGGTAATCGCCGTGCGGGCCATTGAAGGGCGATACATGGAGCTGCTTGGAGGTGGATTGCTCGATCGCGCCATCCTCTGCGCCAACCGGAAGCAGATAGCTGTGGCGCTCGCCGAAGGTGTTCGAGACCTCGTAGAGAACCGCCCGAAGACGCTCGCCCGGATCATAGCAGAAATACACGCTCAGCGGATTGAACACATAGCCGAGCACTCTTGGATAGGCGAGCAGCCGGATCGGCCCATCGTGCGTATCGATCCCACCGCCGGACAGGAGCTGGCGCACATGCGCCTCGATCGCGCCGCCAGACCGATCGCCATGGTCGCGATCGTGAAACGAGAAGAGATTGAAGCGGCCGCGTGAAAACAGGCGCAGTTCGGCCGAAAACCGATCAATCTCCGACAAGTCCAGAAACAGGCTGAAGACGCGATACGACAGCCGATGCCGCTTCGGCCGGAGCCGCTCGTGCACAACCTTGCCCACGTAGATCGCCGATCGCATGAGCTAGGCCGCCTTCGTCCAGCTGGGGGGCGCCCCGCGTCGCCTCGCCAAGATCCGATCGCTCTCTCCAGCGACCGTCCAGGGCCGGCGCACGCTTCCCGCTTCCTCGGCCGCGAGCAGCCCGGCCTGCAAGGCATCCTCATGGAACCCGTAGCCGAAATAGCTGCCGGCGAACCAGGTGCGCCGCTGCCCCTGTAGACGCCACAGATCGCGCTGCCGCTCCATTGCCCGCCCGTTGAAAATGGGATGCCGGTACTGCATTCGATTGATGATGAGCGTTTCGCCGGGCGCTGCAAGCGGATTGAGCGAGACGAACAGCTGTTGCTTGGTGGCGAGTGGCTGTAGGCTGTTCATCCAATAGGTCACCGAGCAGCGCTCACCGGTCTCGCCGAGATAATTCCAGCTCGACCAGAGCCGCTTGCGCTTCGGCATGAGCCGATCGTCGCGATGCAGCCAGGCCTCGTTGCGCACGTAGCCGAAGGCCCCCAGACTCTCCGTTTCATCGGTGGTGGGATCGGCAAGCAGGTGCAAGGCCTGGTCGGCATGGCAGCCGATGATGACCTGATCGTGCCGATGCGTCCGCCCATTGGCCTGCACGATCTCGATGCCGCTCATCGAGCGATTGATCCGCGAGACGGGCGCTCCCAGGACAACGTTGCCCGACACGCCAGCCACCAGCCTTTCCACGTAACTGCGGCTGCCGCCCCTGACCGTCCGCCATTTGGGCCGGCCCGTCGCCTTGAGAAGTCCATGGCTCTGAAAGAAGCGCACGAAGGTGGCGACGGGAAAGGTCAGAATCTCGGACGGCGGACAGCTCCAGATCGCCGCCGCCATGGGTACGATGTGCTTGTCGATGAAGGCCTCCCCATAACCTTCCTCGCGCAGAAACACGCCGAGCGCTCGATCATCATCGCCATCAAGCAGCGCCGGAGCGCGCCGGAAGAAGGCGAGCATGTCTGCGATCATGCGCCAATGACCCGGCCGGAACGCATTCGCCGGCTGGCCGATCAAGCCGGGTAGTCCGGCGCCTGAATACTCGAACCGCCCTTTGTCCAGCGACACAGCGAAGGTCATGGCCGTGTCGGCGGTCTCGACGTCGAGGTGATCGAGCAGGGCGACGAGATTGGGATAGGTCTCGGGGTTGAGAACGATGAAGCCGGTATCGACAGGCGTGTCGCCATCCGGGTTCGAGACGATCTGCGTATGACTGTGGCCACCAGCCCGAGGTTCCGCCTCATAGACGGTCACGTCGTGGCGCCGTGACAAGAGCCATGCGGCCGAAAGCCCGGCGATACCCCCACCGACCACAGCAAACGATTGGCCCATAGCGCCCTGCTCTACTACCGCGCCATCGATACGCAGCTATGGCCCCGCTGGATCAGCCGGCCGCCGGTGATCCGGTTCCGAGCAGTCGATGCCGGGCTATTGGAACAGCAGGTCGAACAGGGACTTCTGCTTCTTCTTTTTCTTCTGCGCCACCGTCTTCTTCTGCCCGCTCTTGGATTGTGGCGCCGCATCGCCGCCACCGAAAATCAGGCTCTCGATGGACTGCGGCCGCCGGGCGGCCGTCGTCGACGCCGGCCGTTTTTGCTGTTTGGGCACGCGCAGCTTGAACTCGCTGGTGACACCATCCGGCCCTTTGACGTTGACGACGCCGCTCTCCCAGGTCCAGACGGCGAGCTTCTGGCCTTGCCGGTAAGGCTCCAGACTGATGATCCGGCCGTTGTTGAGATCGACGATGGCGGCCATCTCGATCTCCTCGGCCTTTCCTTGAGGACCGAGCTTACCCGCCCGGTAGCGGAGCACGCCGATGCCCTTGAAGGGCGACTTCTTCATTTCCCAATCGAGAATGCGGGGCGCTTCCTCGCCATACACCTCGAGCGGGACCCGGAACTTGCCGAATCGCTCGTTCATGGCGAAGTAGCGTTCCTGGACGTCGACGAAGACCCGCCACTCCTCGAACTCGCCGCCCCGCAACCTCGCGCGGCGGCGGCCGGCCCTCACCGGTCAATCGCTCGATGGCCTCCCAGATGTCGTCGCTGTCGAGCCCGAGCGTCACTGCCTGACGGTAGTCGGTGGCGGCCGCTTCGGCGCGGCCCAGCGCCTCGTTGATCTGGCCGCGCGTCTCGAATGCCTCGGGGCTTTCGGGATCGAGCTTCAGGGCGCGATCGATATCGGCCAGACCGAGCTCCGGCTGGCCCTGTTTCATTTCGGTCCAGGCGCGATAGACAAAGGTGAGCGCGTGGCGCGGATCGCGTGCCAGAGCTTCGGTAAAGGCCGTCATGGCCGCTTCGTGATCGCCGGTCAGCGCCAGCACGTGACCGCGCTCGGCAACGGCCGCCACGAGCTTCGGATCGAGTTCGGCCGCGCGCGTCAAGTCACGCATGGCGCCCGAGTAGGCCTTGACGGCGATCTGCGCCTTGCCGCGCGCAACCAACAGGCCCGGATCGTCGGGTGCTGCTTCCAAGGCGGCGTTGAGATCGGCGATCGCCTCCTCGTCCTTGTCGAGGCGCATCTTGCCCTCGGCGCGGTTGCGGTAGCCGGAGCGGTAGCTGGGGTCGAGAGCCAGCGCACGTGAGAAATCCCGGATGGCCGCGTAGGTGTGACCCAGCATCAATCTCGCCTGACCGCGCCCGCTGACGGGTGCCGGTGAGGTCGGCGCCAGCTCCGCCGCCCGGCTGAAGCTCTCGATCGCCTTCTCATACTCGCCACGCTGCATATTGGCGATGGCGCGGTTGTTGATGGCCGCGACATAGTTCGGCGCAAGCAGGATCGCCCGCTCGAAGTCCTTCTCCGCCTCGTCGGCCTGCCCGAGGCCCAGCAGGACGTTTCCGCGGTTGTTGTAAGCGGACGGCAGCTCGGGCAAGAGCGTCACGGCCTCGTTGAAACTCTGAATGGCGCCCTTGGCATCACCCAGGCGCCAGCGGGCCAAGCCCTGATCGTTGAGGAGGCTGGCGCGGCGATCGTTGGGGAGTTCAGAAATAGCCAATGCCTCGCCGAGCATACGATCGGCATCGGCAAACGCGCCCTGCGCCAGCGAAGCGGCGGCACGATCCGCCAGCACCTCGACGGTTTCGGCCAAAGCAGCCGCCGGCGACAGCAGGCACAAAGCCAGTACAATGATCAGACTTCTGCGCAATTTCCGAGTCCTCCGCCGGACTTAACCTACCACAAAGCAACCATGCTCCAAAACACAGCTTGAGTGAATCACCTGCACGGTCAACAAAGCACCACAGTTGACCCCACGTCTTGGGCCGAAAACGGGCGAACTCAGATATTTAGGAGACAGGACGTGAACGTGCGGAAGGGCATCCGCGGGGGCTCCGAGTTCTTGACCTGGCTGGTGGCAGCCGGGCTTGGAGCGCTGCTCCTCGCTGCCTCGAGCCCCCGCCCGGCACCTGGCCCGGAAATCATGAGTCTCGGCATGTCGCCCGCCGCGCCGACGGACGGCGTGATGAGCGAGCTCGACCAGATGATCGGCCAGATGCTTATGGTCGGATTCTACGGTCAGTCGCCGTCGGAAGGGTGGGTGCGCAAGCTTCAAGCCCAGATTCACGCCGGCAAAGTCGGTGGCGTGATCGTCATGGACCAGAACATCGTTTCGCGCGCCCAGGTCGAAAGGCTGAACGCCGCACTCCACGACGCCGGCCCGCCGTTGCCGCTCCTCGTTGCCATCGATCAGGAAGGCGGCGCGGTCCAGCGGCTTGGGCCAAAGCAAGGAATTGCCCGGCTCCCTGGCGCCGCACGCATGGCGCGGCAAGGCTCCGCGGAATCGGCAGGCACGCTCTATGCCGGACTCGCCATCGAGTTGAGAGACCTCGGTTTCAATCTCAATTTCGGACCTGTCGTCGATCTCGCCAGCAATCGGGACAATCCCATCATCTCGCAACAAGGCCGCAGCTTCGGCGCCGATCCAGCAACCGTGTCGGCGTTTGCCCGCGCCTTCATCCGCGCGCACCGGCACGCCGGGGTCCTGACGGCGGCGAAACACTTTCCGGGCCACGGCTCCAGCGCCGGCGACAGCCATTTGCGGCTCATCGATGTGTCGAAGAGCTGGAGCGAGGCCGAGATCGAGCCTTACAAGTTGCTCAACACCACCGAGCCGCCGCCGCTCGTGATGGTCGGCCACTTGCACCTCGACAGGTTCAGCACCGTGGCGAAGACACCCGCGACCCTCTCCAAGGACGCCATCGAAGGCATGTTGCGCCGCGAGATCGGCTATCAGGGGGTCGTCATCACCGACGACCTCGACATGGGCGCGATCCGGCGCAACTACAAACTCGAGGATGCGGCGGTTCTGGCCATCGCCGCAGGCAATGACATGATCCTCGTGTCCAATACGAGCCGCCCGGACCCGGGTCTGCCCGAGCGATTGCTCGCAAGCATTCGAGGCGCCGTCCTCGACGGCACGATCCCGCGGCGGCGCATCGAGGAGGCCTTCGCACGCATTACCAAGCTGAAGTCCAGGCTGACGATGGCAATGCCAAGACTGGCCGGCCCCCAGTAACACCAGGATTATCGGGACATAACTGCGCGCCCGATCAGCCGAGCCGCCCGCTCGCATGCGCGAACAGCAGATAGACCCGGCCGGTCTCGGCGGCCAGATGCGCCTGGGCCGTTCGACCGCTCGAGTCTTTCTGGTCGGCATCGCGCAAGTGCCGCTCGAAGTCCGCCAGATAGCGCTCGGCCATGGCACGGAATCCCTGCTCGGTTCTGAGTTTCCGGGTGATCTCATCGAAGGTCAGTTGACCCTGGCGCGTGTAGATCTGGCGCGTGAATACCCCGCGCTCGCCGCTCCGGTATCGAGACCAGGCGTTGGCTGCGGCGCTCGCATCGATGGCCTCGGCGATTTGACCGAGGTCGATCCCGGCACCCGGACCGGCGCCACCACGCGTGTCGTCGTCCTTCGAAGCCCGGGCGAGCAGATCGGTTAACGACCAGCTCTCCCTGCCGCCGGCCGCCGAGGCCTCACTGGGCATTGCCGGCGCAGGCGATGGCGCTCGAGCGCTCCGGCCCCCGGTCGCAGCCCCGCCGAAACGTGAACTCGATGCACTCTCGGGTGGCGTCACGTCGCGCGCGATCCGTTGCTCCCGCGACATCTGAGACAGGCGCTCGATGGCCGTCAGTTGATCCTGCAGCGTCTTGCGAATCGCAAGTGCGCTTTCGCGCGCCGCGCCCGGCAACTCGCCCGACCGCCCCTCGATCATGCTGTGCGTGCGCTCGAACTCGCTCGAGGCAGCCCGCGCACGCTCATGCGCCTCGGTGGTCGTCCGGTTCATCTGCTGCGTCAGGCTCGCCAGCTGCTCGTTGACGTCGCGGGTCGCCTCCTGGAAGCGGTTTCTCAAGTCGGAGAGCGCTCGCTCGGTCTGGCCCTCGGCCTCGGTCCGGATGCGGTCGAGGTCGTATTGCGACATCGACGCGCCGCCCCCGCCTGCGACCAGCGCCTGGCCGTGCCGCTCGAAGCGCTCCGTGAGCTGCCCGATCTGGCCGAGCAGATCCTCGGAGACTTCCCTCAAGAGTTTAGACTGCAAGTTGAGCCCACCGATCGCCTGTACGGATTGGTGCGCGATCTGCTCGCTGGTCCGCCGGACGGCCTCGATGCCGTCCACGAGCGTGCTATCGAGCTGGCCGGCCTGACGCCGCAGCACATCGCCCAGCGTGTCGGCATGGCTTTCCATCGCGTAGCGCAGCGCGTTCGACCGGTCGGCAACGACCTGATCCATCATCGCCGCGCCGCGACTGATGCTATCGTCAAAGGACCTCAGCCGCTCGACGAAGGAGGCATCGATGGCCCGTGTCCGCTCGATGAGCGCTGCGTCGAGCGCGTCGCTGCGGGTCACCATGACGCCTTCGATGCGGTGCATCTTGCCGTCGAAGGAGCGATCGAAGGCATCGATACGGCCGATGACCGAGGAATCGATCTCGGCGAACTTTGCGCCGAGCGAGGCATCGAGCGCCCGAGCGCGGTTCTCGAACAGTTTCAAGCGATCGTTGAGCGAGCTACCGAAGTTTTCGGCCTGCCCGGCGAAGCTCTCTTCCACCGCCTGCTTGAACTCGACGAGCACGCGCTGCAGATGGCCGGTACGCTCGCCGAGCGTCGCCTCGAGACTGCCGGTGCGTTGCGCCAGCGCCGACTCGAGCGCTGAGAGATTCTTGGCCGCGCCCTCGACAATGCGGGTCAGCCGCGTCTGCTCGCCGCCGAGCTTCTCGAGCAGGTTCGGCACTTCGGTGCCGATCCGCTGGTTCATGACGTTAAGCGAGGCGTAGAGCGAATTGCCCTTCTCGGAGAGCTGATCGGCGACGTTAGAGCCGGCCTGAGCGAGCCGCCGCGCCGCCTGATCGGTCGCCGAGAAGATGTCGTGGGAGACCTGGGCGCCGACGCCGCGCAGGGTTTCCGCCACCCGGTCGCCGGAGTTGGCGAGCGCGTCCCGCTCGCTGACCAGCTCGTCGATGAGGGAGCGAATGCGATGCTCGTTGTCGCCGTAGGAGCGCTCGAGCTCGGCGACCTCGCCATGCACCAGCGCCTCGAGCTCGGCGGCGCGGCCGAGCGCGCGCGAGATGGCGTCGTTCATGGCGCCGACTTGCCGCCGCACGGACTGACCGAGCGAGGATATCTGCTGCTCGGCCAGGCGGTCCGGCTCGGCCAGACGGATCGCCACCTCCGCCATGGTCGAGCTCATATGCTTGAGCTCTTGGGTGCGGACCGAGAGGTAGGCGAGGAACCAGAGCAGCGCGATCGGCACGACGATCACCGCCAGGGCCGACATGGCGGTCGGGCTCAGCAGCGCTCCGACCCAGCCCCCGGCCTCGGCGGCATCCTGGGCCAGCATGGCGACGCCGAGCACCGCGCCGATGGCCCCCCAGGCGATGGTGCCGATGGAAGCCCATTTGTAAGGCTTGCGCGAGGGTTGCTCTTGCAGCGCGTAGATGAGGCCACCGATCGAGGGGCTGTCATCGTTGGCGGCGACGCGCTCGCGCGCGGGTCCCGCGGCGCGGCGGCGGCCGACACGGCGAACGGGTGCCAGCTCCCGCGATGCCTGAGGCGGCGAGGGCCCGAGCGGCATGGCTTCGCCATCCGCGGGCCGCGTGCCCACGTCGTCGCTTGCGTGCCGGTCCAGTGCCATCCCCAATCCCGTCGAAGGCCCGCCTCTCCCGGCGGCCCAGTCCTGATAGCCCAAAACCCCGGTCCTGTCACAAGCCGGAGCGGGCCTGGTCGAGCACTTGTCCTTCCAAGCGGATACCGGTTGGTCGAAGAAAGTGCACCAAGCCAATACCCTGGACCGGTTTTCCGATCAGCAAGGATCGGCAAACGGTCTGGAATGATCTGGTGAGAAGTCGTGGATTGCCGGCGGCTCCAGCGAGCCTGCCCGGCGAATCTCCCTCGCTCCCCCTTCTCGTAACTCATGAAAGTCGCGGGGATTCTTGGCGAAATGATGGGAGATCGCCGGGGTGGAGAACGATTTCCGTTAGCCCTTTAAGGGTTTGTTTCGACGCCCCGCAGAGGATGGGGCGAAATTCCACTGAAGCCAGACCGATCCCATTATGCAAAGTGCTTTGACGACCGCAGTGCAGGACCGCCCCGCCATCGACCTCGAGCATCTGGCCCGGGTGACCTTCGGCGACCGCGCCTTCCGGAACGAGATTCTCGAGCTATTCCTCCACGAATCCAAAGCTTTGCTCGACCGGCTGGCGGCGGCCAAGAACGACCAGGATTGGCGGGTGGCGGCGCACACGCTGAAAGGCATGGCGCGGGGGATCGGAGCCGTTGCGCTCGACGAGGCGGCTGCCGAGATCGAATTGCTCGCCAATGGCTTGCGGCTGGAGCGGCGGGGCGCGGAGCTTGCCCGGGTCGGCGCCCTTGCCGAGGCGGCTGCCGCCGAAGCGCGGCGGCTCATCGGTTAACCTTCCGGCTTCTCCCACGACCCATGCGGCCGAGCGGCTACTGGCCCCGGCGGCCCGCCTGCATTATAGAGGCGCGCCTGGGCTTTGGCCCGGCCCTAGTGTCCCGTTCGCGAAGTTCGCATCTGTCCGCAGCGCCCGCTCACGAACTTCGCGAACGAGAAGGACACTAGGCAATTTACTGGTTTGGTGTGGCGTTTTGTTCGGAAGCTCGCTTACTGAGCCAGCCCATAGCTAGAAGCGAGCTTCCGAACCGCCACACTCACCGCCCTTTTCCGGAGCCTGCGCCGCCCATGGTCAAGATCACCTATATCGAGCACAACGGCACCCCCCACGAGGTCGCCGCCGAGCCCGGCTTGACCGTCATGGAGACGGCGGTGAAGAACTCGGTGCCGGGAATCGAGGCCGAATGCGGCGGCGCCTGCGCCTGCGCCACCTGCCACGTCTATGTGGACGAAGCCTGGTTCGAGAAAGCCGGTAAGCGCCAGGAGATGGAGGAGGACATGCTCGATTTCGCTTTCGACGTCCGCCCGACCAGCCGCTTGAGCTGCCAGATCCGCGTGACGGAGGCCTTGGATGGTCTCGTCGTCAGGGTGCCCGAGAAGCAGTTCTGAGACCTGGCGCGACCTGACGTATTTTGCTGATTGGCCATTGTTGGCCGAGGATGACCCATGACCAACGACACCACCGCCCCCATCGAGACCGATGCGCTGATCATCGGCGCCGGCCCCTGCGGCCTGTTCGCCGTTTTCGAGCTGGGCCTCCTCGACATCAAATGCCACCTCGTCGACATCCTCGACCGGCCGGGCGGGCAATGCACCGAGCTCTATCCGGAGAAACCGATCTACGACATCCCGGCGCTGCCGATCGTCTCCGGCCAGGAGCTGACGGATAAGCTCATGGAGCAGATCAAGCCGTTCGGAGCGAAGTTCCACTACAACGAGCGGATCGATTCTCTCGAGCGCCTGGGCGAAGGCAAGTTCCGGCTGACGACGGATGCGGGGACTGAGTTCATCACCAAGGTGGTGATCATTGCCGCCGGCGGCGGCTCCTTCACGCCCAAGCGCCCGCCGCTGCCCGGCATCGAAGCCTATGAGGGGACCTCGGTCTACTATGCGGTCAGGAAGATGGATACCTTCCGCGGGCATGATGTTTTGGTTGTCGGCGGCGGCGACTCGGCGCTCGACTGGACGCTCAGCCTGCAGCCGATCGCGAAAAGCCTGACGCTGCTGCATCGCCGCGACGATTTCCGCGCGGCGCCGCATTCGGTGGAGAAGATGCGTGGTCTCGTCGCCTCGGGTGCCATGAGGCTCGAGATCGGGCAGATGACGGGCGTTTCGGGTGATGCCGGTCAGCTGAAGAGCGTGACGATCAAGAAGGCCGACAACACGACCGAGGCTTTGCCGATCGATCGCATGCTGCCGTTCTTCGGCCTCACCATGAAGCTCGGGCCCATCGCCAACTGGGGCCTCAACCTCCACGAGAACCTCGTCCCCGTCGACACCGAGAAGTTCGAGAGTAGCGAGCACGGCATCTTCGCCATCGGGGACATCAATACCTATCCGGGGAAGCTGAAGCTGATCCTCTCCGGCTTCCACGAGGCCGCGTTGATGGCGCAGGCAGCGCATCGCATCGTTTATCCCGATAAGAAGCTGCTGTTCCAGTACACGACGTCGTCGTCGAGCTTGCAGAAGAAGTTGGGGGTTAGGTAGGGGGTTGCAAATCCTCTGCCCCTACGGGGCAGGTCAGAACGACCGACGCTCCCACGGGTTCCGCTTCGCTCCACCCGTGGC
This sequence comes from Hyphomicrobiaceae bacterium, assembly GCA_031403155.1. Classification (GTDB taxonomy): domain Bacteria; phylum Pseudomonadota; class Alphaproteobacteria; order Rhizobiales; family Hyphomicrobiaceae; genus JANNSX01. The sequence goes on along the minus strand of JANNSX010000100.1, from coordinate 2,014 downwards.
TACATTCCGCGGCCCCGTTGGGGCCGCAGTCGCTGTTCCAGTACACTACGACGTCGTCGAGCCGGCAGCAGAAGCTGCGGGTAAAGTAGGGGGTGGACTCGGTTTTCGTAGTCAGCGAGCTGACGAACAGCGACCGTGAGCGTCTTTGCGATGACTGGACTATCCGTCGATGTCGCGTAGTGCAGTTTTCCAACTGTTGACAACTACTCAACTATCAACAGAGTCGTAAGTACACTTCTGAGCGAGCCGATCTGGCAACTGGTGAGGAGCAATGCATGCTCGGATTTGGTCCCCTTGGCGCTTCCGCGCTCGGTGAGATGCCAGAGGTCATACCGACGACGCCGAATACGCCTAGTATCACAATTCAGGCAGTCGTCACTCCGATTGCAGACCATCCAGATGGTCAGATTGTTGTAGCCATTCCAAACATCTGGCGGGAAGTTGCAGTTATGCTCGGCGCTGATTGGTCGAGTGCGTTTACAATTCCTCCACGCGCCTGGGAAGAGCTCATTGCCGCTACTTTCGATAAAGCCGGATACGACGAAGTTATTCTAACGCCGCGCTCGAACGATTTTGGTCGGGATGTGATAGCGACCAAGTCCGGCGTCGGATCGGTTCGCATCATTGGTTCCGTTAAGGCAAAGGCACCGGGCAATCTCGTAAGCTACGACGACGTGCGGGCTTTGGGCCTCGTCCTGCTCTCAGATCGTGCGGCGTCAAAGGGAATCATCACGACAACCACCGATTTCCCACCAAACATGCTTGCTGACCGCTTTATTGCTCCACTCGTTCCAACGCGACTTGAGCTTCTCAATGGGGAGGCACTCCGCAAGTGGATGATTGAGTTATTGGGTGGCTCGGGAGCCAAATGATAGCTTGTTGACGGGGGCTCCGCGCTTCGGAGGAATTGGCCAACACAGATCAGCCATCCCGGATGACACAAAACTACGGCTACGCGACAAAGTGAAATTCCTGGACGACCTGCGGGTTGCGCCGTACGACTACGCCCCAGCGGGGCGTCGGATTGTAGCCACGGGTGGAGCGCAGCGGAACCCGTCGACTCGAACGGATGTGCTCTGGATCGCCCCTGCGGGGCGAAGGATGCCTCTGCCCCTCGCGGGGCAGTTCGGAATGGAGACTGACGCTCCCACGGGTTTCACCCGTGGCTATAGCCCGCGGCCCCGCTGGGGCCGGGCAGACTCCAGCGGACCCGTCTGAAGGAATTACACGTAGGCAGCATGCCCGACCGCAAGTACCACCGAGGTCACAGCACACAATTCCATTGGACCCGCCACGAAAGCGGCAAGTGGCCGCGACGTCCGATTCCTCGATTTGTACGAACTATTGTACGGTTCGCCGTAACTTTGTACGGTAGTAAAACGATCTCAAACTGATTCGAGGCGCCCAATGCCACCAATGACCGAGCGATTCGAAATGCGCCTCGACGAGGACATACTTGAATTGATTGACGGTTGGCGGCGCGATCAGCCCGATGCGCCATCGCGTGCAGAGGCAGTTCGCCGCCTCGTGAGTCTGGCTCTCGATCGACAAGTCGCTGGCAGGCCTACATTGACCAGCGGCGAGCGCCTCACAACAGTAATGCTTTGCGACGTGTTGCGAGTTTTGAAAAGTATCGCACCTAAGACAAAGCCGGAAATCAATCCCGACTTTGTCAGTGAAGCTGTCTGGTCTGGGCATCTCTGGGGGCTGCGATGGCAGTATCCGGGCGTATTCGACGGCGAAGAGCCGGACAAGGAGCTCATTACCGAAGTAAGTGAGTTCTTGGACATGTGGTGGGCTCTTGAAAATCACTATGCTCAGCTGACAGCAGCTAGCAAAAAGGCTCTCGCTGCAAGATCGTCGCTAGCAAAGCGAGGTGTGAAGTTTCCGGGGTTCGATGGAAACTATGAGAGCCGCCATTTTAGCATAGCGCGCTTTCTCATCGATCAACTCGATCGGTTCACATACTTTTCCGGTCGGGACTTGAATTCTCATTTTCCTACGGTTGAACGCT
>JANNSX010000099.1:0-9996 GCA_031403155.1 Hyphomicrobiaceae bacterium | reverse complement strand
AGCCGACTGGGCAGACCTCGTATGCATCGTGCGCGGGCCTTAGTTGCGCATCCGATGGCACGACCCCGAAGGCCCTCACCGCAACGTCCCCTCCCCCTCGTGGGGAGGGACAGGGTGGGGGGTGAGAGCCGGCTCGATGCGCTTTTCCCATCAAGGACACTTTTCCAAGCTTGCGGTCGACTGAAGCCTAATGCCGATACTCCGGCTCCTCGCGGTCGAGCAGCCGGCGGGCGGCGCGGAAATGGCCTTCCGCCAAGTTCTCCGGTGTCGACATGCCGGGCGCGAGGCGCCGGCTGTCGGCTTGTGAGAGCACGCGCAAGGGTTTGCCCATGCTCATGGCCGTCACCTGAACCTCCGCCGCCTTTTCCAGATAGTAGAAATCGTCATAGGCGCGCGCCACCGTCGGCCCGGTGACGGTGACGCCATGATGGGCCATCAGCATGATCGACTGGTTGCCGAGTTGGCGAGCGATGCGCTGGCCCTCGTCCTCGGTGATGGCGGCGCCGCCGAAATCATCGTCGTAGGAGATGCGATCGTGGAAGCGAAGCGCATCCTGATGGCTCATCTCGAGCCGGCCGCCCTGCGAGCACACGATCGCCGTGACGTGGCGGGGGTGCGCATGCAGCACGCAGCGCGCCGAGCCGACGAGGCGATGGATGTTGTAGTGGATGAAGAAGGCGGAGGCCTCCACAACCCCATCGCCCTCGATGACCTTGCCCTCTCTGTCGACCAGCAGCAGATCGGAGGCGCGCACCTCCGACCAGAATAGCCCTTCCGGGTTGATCAGGAAGTTGTTGGCATCGACCGCCAGACTGAAATGGTTGCAGACGCCGCTCTGCCAGTTCTGCCGCGCGGCCATGCGCAGCGCCGCGGCCAGATCCTCGCGCTCCTGCCGATGATTGAGAGTGCCCATAGGTGATGTGCTCCCGGGTTTTCACGGGCTGACTATGTCGTCGCCCATCGCGAGTGACAAGTCGCCCAACGGCAAGCCTGTCTTGCATTCCCGCGCTATCGCGCGAGCCGCCCGCCGTCGATCGTCAACACTTGGCCGTGGATGAAATCGGCGGCGTCGGAGGCGAGGAAGACCACGGCGCCCGCGATATCTTCGGGCACGCCGATGCGCCCGACCGGCATGCGGGATTTGATGTCGAAGCCGGGCTTGTTCCAGATGGACTGGGTCATGTCCGTCTGGATGAGGCCTGGCGCGATCAGGTTCACCCGGACGCCCTGCCCTGCAAGCTCGATCGCCATCGTCTTCGTGAGACCCACGAGGGCGTGCTTGGAGGCGGCGTAAGAGCCGGCCTCCGCCGCGCTGACGAGGCTGTAAATCGAGCCGATGTTGACGATGGCGCCCTTCCCCCTGCCGGCAAAATGGCGGGCAGCCGCCTGAGAAAGGCGGAACGGCACCTCGAGATTGAACCGGATGACCTTGCGCCAGTTCTCGAGCGGCATATCGAGGATCAGGGTATCGGCATCGATGCCGGCATTGTTTACGAGGATGTCGAGATCGCCGAAGCGGGCGATGGCGTCGGGAACGAGCTTCCCCACGGCATTGTCGTCGAAGAGGTCAGCCTCGATGAAGGCGCCGCCTGCGAGTTTCTCCAGCTCCTCGACGACGGCCGCACCGTTGGCGGCTCCGCGCCCGGTGACGATGACCTTGGCGCCAGCCGCGCCCAGCGCGACCGCAATTGCGCGCCCGATGCCGCGTGTGGCTCCGGTAACGAGGGCGACGCGCCCTGCGAGGGTGCTTGCGAAAACGGGTTTCGGGTCGGTCATGGTGGCTCCGGCACGGGTTCCAGCATATGGCTCTGAGCCTATCCCCCGTCGCAAGGCCTGGCCACCGCTTCACCTGCGGGTCAGCCCGACCTAAACTGAGGCCGTCCCGCGAGGAGCCCGCCATGCCCCATCTCGTCTATGTCGCCGATCCCATGTGCTCCTGGTGCTGGGGCTTTGCGCCGGTAATCGAGGCGCTCGACGAGCGCTTCGGCCCGTTTGCCCCCCTTCGCCTGCTGATGGGGGGCCTCAGGCCCTACACCGCCGAGCCGATGCCCGACACCGACCGCGCCATGATCCGCGAGCATTGGGAGCATGTGGCGCAACGCACTGGCCAGCCCTTCGACTTCGCCTTCTTCGATCGTGAGGAGTTCACCTACGACACAGAGCCGGCGTGCCGGGCGGTGGCGACGGCGCAGGCTCTCAATCCCGCCTCCGGCCTCGAGATGCTGAAAGCCGTGCAGCGCGCCTTCTACGCCGAGAACCGCGACGTGACGGATGAGGACATCCTCACCGAGATCGCGGCGGAGGAAGGTTTCGCGGCGGAAGCGTTCGCGACAGCGCTGACGTCGGACAGCGCCAAGGCCGCGACCCGCGAGGGCTTCATGACCAGTCAGAACGCCGGCATCCGTGGATTTCCGACGCTGCTCGCGGGCTCGGCCGAGGCCGGCTACACGATGGTGACCCACGGCTATCAGCCGCTCGAGGCGCTCGCCGATCCGCTGGAGCAGTGGTTGAGGCAGCAGAGCGCGGCGAATGACACGTGAGCGCCCCCAAACCCACCCGCTGGATCATCGCCTCCGCGCTCTGGAGCTTCGCCGAGGCGACCTTCTTCTTCGTCGTGCCGGATGTGATCCTGTCGGCGGCGGCGGTCAGGTGCGGGTTTCGTGCGGGCGTATTGGCGGCGATTGCCGCCGCGGTTGCAGCGACTGCCGGCGGTCTCCTCGTTTATCTCTCGACCACCAACGGGCTCGTCGATCCCTTCGCGCTGTTCGACCGCCTGCCGGCGATCTCGGCGGAAATGATCGCGCGTGTGCGGGGCGATTTCACGAACGAGGGCTGGCCCAGCGCCATGCTCGCGGGCTCCTTCTCCGGCATCCCTTACAAGCTCTACGCCGCGAGTGCCGCCGCCGCCGGGACGCCGCTCATGGCGTTCCTGCTCTGGAGCATCCCCATCCGCCTCGCCCGCTTCGCGCTCGTCGTCGGCGCGGCGGCCCTGCTTCGTCCGCTGTTTCTCAAATGGCTCGGACCTCGCTTGGCCCTCCTCCCAGTCGCGCTGCTCTGGATCGGCTTCTACACCGGCTTCTGGCTGCGGATGCCGAGCTGAGGATAGCGGCCACGCGGCTCCCAGGCGCCCGGGTAACCCTTTCCTAACCAAGGCCATCAGTCCCCCCGGCCGATGTCACCGGCGTTACCGGGATCGGCCGGGTTCCGGCCAACTTAACTCACATGCGAGACCGGCAGGTTCGAGACGCCAGCCCAACAGGAGGATGCCATGCACCAGGTCAATCAGATCGCCCCGCGCGAGCAAATGAAGATGGCGCCGCGCCTGCCGGCCATCGGCCACGCCACCGAGACGGAGCAGGCCGACCGGCGAATCTCGCCGCGCCGGCGCGTTCTCAAGAGCGGCATCGCCACCTTCAACAACCGCACGGCCATCGCGCGCTGCACGATCCGCGAAATTTCCGAGACAGGCGCCAGGATCCAGGCGGACGACACCCGGCTCATTCCCGAACGGTTCGATCTCGTCAACGAGTTCGACGGGCTGGTGGCGGCGGTCGCCGTCGTCTGGCGCCGGGGCGCCGAGATCGGCGTGCAGTTCCTCTCCGCCTTCGAGCCCTTCCAAACCATGCGCGACAAGCAGGTGGTTATGCCGAGCACGGGCGCGACGCAGAAGCCGACCCTCCGCAAGAAGCCGGTAACGGCCTGACCGGCGCGCCTCACCAGCTGATGATACTGACACCGGTGAAGACGGCTGGCGTTGAGGGCCGCATGGCCTAAAGCCCAGCGCGCCACCTTCCGGACTCGCGTCGCTGGGCTTCGCGAAGCGGCTCAGCCCAGCCTACAAGACCGCGCCGCCTCAATACTGCCCCTGATAGGCCTGCCGGTGCGTGCCCGCGTGGAAGTAGTCGATCATGGTCACGAAATCGAAAACCGGCAGACCCGTCGCTTCCTGCACGGCCTTCGCATAGGGCGGCATCAGCGAGCATTCGAGCATGAGGGCGCTCATGCCGGGGTTCTCTTTCTGCAGCTCCTTGGCCGCATGCACCACCTCGGCCTCGATCTCGTCGGAGCAGAGCTCGCCGCTCTCGCCGAGAATATCCCGCTTGAAGGCGTCGTAATCCTCCATGCCGCGAACGACGACGTTGATGTCGCTGCGGATGCCGGCGAGCTCCAGCACGCGGTTTCCCAGCGCGCGCTTCGTCGCCGTGATGCAGCCGATCGGGCGCGTCTCGTCGAACATCATGGAGAGGAAGGGGATCTGCAACAGGCTCGACATGAAGACCGGGATCTTCACGGCCCGCTTCACCGCGTCCTGATACTTGATCAAGAAACCGCAGTCCGACGAGATGCCCCGGCAGCCAGAGGCTTCCAGCTCCTTCGCTGCCTCGACGATGGGCGCCTCCATCTCCGGATCGCCGGCGAGCACGCGGTCGAACTTGAGGCCCTTCACCACCTTGAACAGAACGGGATAGTCGTAGGTCGTGGCATTGCCGACATCGCCCGGAATGAATGGCGCCCGGTACTCGAGCATCAGGATGCCGATGGCATGGCCATAGGAATCGGCGTTGCGAACGCTGTATTTGGGCATGGAGTGTTCCTCCGGTCGGGTGGTGCTTCAGCGCACAGTGTAGTCCGTTCGAGGGCGGCGTGCCATGCGGTTGGGGAAGGGGTGGTAGAAGCGTAGCGGGGTCGCGCGACCCGGGTGAGATCATTGGGCTGAACCGGGGTGAAAGCGCAAGCGTGATCGCCACGCTCCAGGGCCAATTACTTTGCGAGCAGCATGACCCGGTGGAGCAAGTCGTTGGACGGCTGGCACGATGGACGATACGATGCGAGTCCGTGTCCTCCTACGGCTCGCGCATTCATGACAGCAACTTCCTCCCGCCGCCTCGCCGCCATCCTCGTCGCCGATGTCGTCGGCTATTCGCGGCTGATGGAGGCCGACGAGGCGGGGACGCTGGCGGCGCTGAAGGAGCGCCGGAAGGGCATCCTCGAACCCGTCGTGCGCGAGCATGGCGGGCGAATCGTCAAGGTAATGGGCGACGGCGTGCTGATCGAGCTCGCCAGCGCGGTCAATGCGGTCAAGGCGGCGCTCGAGCTGCAACGCCAGTTCGCCGTCGCCAACGATCCGCTGCCGGATGATCGCCGCATATTGCTGCGCATCGGCATCAACCTCGGCGATGTCATCGGCGAGGGCTCGGACATTTACGGCGAAGGCGTCAACATTGCCGCGCGGCTGGAGGCGTTGGCGGAACCCGGCGGCATTTGCATCTCGGCTAAGGTTCACGACGAGGTGCGCGGCAAGATCGAGTGCGGGTTCATCGACCTTGGCGAGCAGTCGCTCAAGAACATCGCAACGCCCGTCCAGACCTATATGACCGCGGGGCCGGGCGCCGGCGGGACTGCACGCCCCCTGCTGTTGGTGCAAAGCAGGCCTTCCATTGCGGTGCTGCCATTCCTGAACATGAGCGGCGATCCCGAGCAGGTGTATTTCGCCGAGGGCATCAGCGAGGATCTCATTGCTGAGTTTTCGAAATTCCGCTCGCTGTTCGTCATCTCGCGCAACTCGACTCTTTCGATCAAGAACCGGCCAGCAGACCTCAAACAGCTCAGCGCCAGGCTGGGCGCGCGCTATATCGTCGAGGGCAGCGTTAGAAGGGCCGGCAACCGGCTTCGCATTGCCGCCCAACTTGTCGATGCCCTCGAGGATTTACATCTGTGGGCGGGGCACTTCGACCGGCAGTTGCAAGATATGTTCGATGTTCAAGACGAGGTGGTGCGGGCGATCGTTTCGGCAATCGAGCCGCAGTTGCTCAGCAGCGAACGCAACCGGGCGATGCGCAAACCTCCCGAAAATCTCGATGCCTGGGAGAACTACCAGCGTGGATCGTGGCATCTGTTCAGATACCGGCGAGAGGACCGGCAGCTGACGCTTGACTTGTTCATGCGCGCAATCGAGCTAGATCCCGGCTTTGCTCCCGCCCATGCCGGGCTCAGCTATGCATACTACTCTCATATCATTCTGGGGTCCTCGCCCGATGCGGCGGCCGATCGCGACCAGGCGCTCATCGCCGGCAAACAGGCCGTCAATCTCGACGAATACGACCCGTTCGCCTACGTTGCCTTGGCGCGGGCCTACATGCTGCGGACGGACCACGAGGCAGCCTTGATTGCGTCCGACAAGGCTATTCGTCTGAATCCGAGTTTCGCCTTGGCGCATTTCGGCCGCGGCCACTGCCTGTGGCATCAGGGGCGGTGCGCCGAGGCCGTTTCGTCCATCGATGAGGCGATGCAGCTCAGCCCTAACGATCCGATGACGTGGTCATTCATGGCGAGCAAAGCCATCGCGCTTTCGCTGAACGGTGAGCTGGACCAGGCCATAATCTGGTCCCGGCAAGCCCAGCGGCAAAACAATGCAGCTATCTTTGCTCATGTCGGCGAGGTTTGCGCTCTCGGCCTCCAGGATCGTCGCGAGGAAGCGGTGGATGCCGTCAAACGCGCCAGGACGACAATGCCAGATGTCAGCGTCTCGCATTTGGACAAGGTTCTGCCGATCACGCACGCGCCCAGCCGCGAGACGTTCCTGCGTGGCTTGCGGAGTTCGGGCCTCCCCGAATGACCTCGGCCCGCCCGTTGGTCGATGGAGAGAGCGGCGGCATCGGCCATCGTTGGAAGTCGTGTTCGCCGCGCCTCTCGGGGGCTTCGGCATCGGCTCGCGAGCCTGCGGCATCGCCCTCGCCATGCTATGCTAGTGTGGCGTCGCGCCTTAGTTGACCAGTACTGCGGCGAGGTTCGTGTCAACTAAGGCGCGTTGAACGCCACACTAAGCCAATGATATTGCTAGTGGCCCTTATGTCGCGCCTAAATCGAAAACGCTCGCGGCCACGATGCGATTTAGGCGCGACGGGCCACTAGGTGCCCACCCTCGCAGGCCGCCGATCCACCATGGGCATAGCTAGCGCTCCATTGGCGGGGTAACGTCGGGAAAACATATCGCGCACAGAAGGGCGAGCCGTGATCAAGGAGTGCGATTTTCTCATCATCGGCGCGGGGATTGCAGGCACCTCGGCGGGTTACTTCCTGTCCGGGACCCACAAGGTCATCGTGCTGGAGACGGAGGAGCAGCCGGGCTACCACACGACCAGCCGCTCGATCGCCGTCTACACGGAGGCCTATGGCCCACGCACCGTGCGCGCGCTCGCCAAGTTCGGGCACGGCTTCTTCTCGTCTCCACCGGCCGGATTCACCGGCATTCCCTTGTCGCGCCCGCAAGGCTTCCTGTTCGTGGCGCGGCAAGATCAGCGCGCCGATTTCGATGCCCTCCTCACCTCCGTCCGGGAGCTGTCGCCCGGCATCGAACCTATCTTGGGCCCGGAGGCCGTGAAAAAAGTACCGGTCATCCGCCCCGACTACATCGACCGCGCCTTCGAGGACCCCTCCGCCATGGCGCTCGACGTGGCCGCGATCCACCAGGGCTACATCCGCGGACTGAAAGCGCGGGGTGGAGAAATCGTCTGCCGGGCGGAGGCGCAGCGTTTCGATCGCCGGCAGGGCAAGTGGCATGTGACGACGCCGGGCGGAACATTCGCGGCACCCGTCGTCATCAACGCGGCAGGCGCCTGGGCCGACGTGATCGGGGACCGCGCCGGCGCGAAATCGATCGGGCTACAGCCGATGCGCCGCACGGCCATCGCCTTCGTGCCGCCGAATGTGCCCGTCGACAATGCCTGGCCGGTCGTCATCGACACCAACGAGGAATGGTATTTCAAGGTCGATGCCGGAACCGTGCTCGGCTCGCTCGCCGACGAGACGCCGTCGGAACCGACCGACGCGCAGCCCGAGGAGATCGACATCGCCATGACGGTCGATCGGCTGGAACGGGCGACCACCATGCAGGTGAAGCGCATCCAGCGCTCCTGGGCGGGTTTGCGCAGCTTCGTCGGCGATCGCTCGACGGTGGCGGGTTTCGATCCGGACGTGGAAGGCTTCTTCTGGTGCGCGGGCCAGGGCGGCTACGGCATCCAGACCTCCTATGCGATGGGCCAGGCGACGGCAGCGCTGGTGGCACGTCAAGGATTACCCGCAGGTCTGCTCGCCCTCGGCGTCAGCGAGGCGGATCTCGGACCGGCCCGCCTGTGGAAGAACGGCCCCGCCGTGAAGCCAAAGCCGCATGGCGGGCATTGAGCGATGCGACATCGCCGGACAACCGCCGACCAGTTCGCCAACGACCAATGCTCGCGCCTTTCCAACTTTGTGTCGCCCCACGCTAACGAGCCTCGCTTCAATCCACCCTCTCCCATCGTGCCGGAGGCGCGCCTTCGGCACGACGGGAGAGGGTGCCGTCAGGCGGGAGAGGGGGTAAGGCCTCTCAAAAAAACGAAGGTCTGCCCACTTGGTCGTGATGCCAGGCCTGCTTCCCTTCGGGACTTCTTACCCCCTCATCCGGCCCGTCATGGCGAAGCCATGCTCCGCATGGACCGGGCCACCTTCTCCCCTTGGGAGAAGGCGATCACCACCGGCTCCTCCACCTCGATCGGCTCCCACCGCGGAAGAGCCCGAAGCAAACCAGCAGAGCTCCCATGACCTACTCCTCCTACCAGCACATCCTCTTCGCCAGGCGCGGCCGCATCCTCACCGTCACCATCAACCGGCCGGACAAGCTCAACGCCGTGCATGGTCCCCTGCACGAGGAGCTTTCCCGCGTTTTCTACGACGTCGCGGCGGACCATTCCGTTGATGTCGTGATCCTGACCGGCGCCGGGCGCGCCTTCTCGGCGGGCGGCGATTTCGGCTGGTTCCAGGAGATGATCGATGATCCCGCCGCCTGGGAGCGCTGTCGCTTCGAAGCCAAGAAGATCATCTTTGGCCTTCTCGACTGCGAGAAGCCGGTCATCGCCAAGCTCAATGGCCACGCCATCGGCCTCGGCGCCACCATGGCGCTGTTCTCCGACATCATCTTCGCGACAAAAACCGCGCGCATCGGCGATCCCCATGTCCTCGTCGGTCTCGTCGGCGGCGACGGTGGCGCCGTCATCTGGCCGCAGCTCATCGGCTATGCCCGCGCCAAGGAGTATCTCATGACCGGCGACCAGATCCGTGGCGATGAGGCCGAGCGCATGGGCCTCATCAACCACGCGGTGGAAGAGGCCGAGCTCGATGCCAAGGTCGACGCCTTCGCTGATCGGCTGGCGGCCGGCGCCACGCAATCGATCAAGTACACGAAGGTCGCGGTCAACATCGGCTTGCGACAGCTCGCGCATTCGATCCTCGACGCGAGTCTGGCCTACGAGTCCATCACCAATTTCAGCAAGGATCACCAGGAAGCGGTCAACGCGCTGAAGGAGAAGCGGCGGCCGGAGTTCACCGGCGCTTGAGAGGGAGCGAGCCATGATGAAGACAATCAAGACGCATCTGCCGGACCTGAAAGCCCCCGTCGAATGGGCGACGCGCGGCGGCGATACGGTCTACACGACGCTTGTCTCCATGCGCGCCGACGGCTCGATCGAGACTGGCGACATCCGCAAGCAGACCGACGTCGTGATGGACAACCTGAAGAAGGTCATGGAGGCCGCCGGCGGCTCGCTTGCGGACGTGACCATTGTCCAGATCTTCATGACCGACCCCGCCGACTACGCCGCCATGAACGAGGTCTACGCGAAATACTATCCACCCGGCACCTGCCCCAACCGCGCAACGATCTACATCTCGGGCCTCGCCATTCCGGGCCTCAGGATCGAGATCGTGGCACAAGCGCATATCCCGGAGACTCGCTGAGCACCATGCCCTCGCTCCGCGATCGCCTCAAAGATCTCGGCCACACATTGCCAAGGCCCGCGCGCAGCGTCGGCAAATATGCCAGCCATGTCATCACCGGAAATCAATTCTGGTGCGTGCAAGGGCCGGTCGATGGCGATGATCTCACTTGGCAGGGGCGCATCGGCAAGGACTACGATCTGACGCAAGCACAAGAGTGCGCGCGCTTCGTCATGCTCAACATCC
>JANNSX010000098.1:0-30996 GCA_031403155.1 Hyphomicrobiaceae bacterium | reverse complement strand
CGCGACCGCCTCGACGAGCGCGCGATGGAGAGCGGCCGGCGTCGTCTCGAGCGTCGTCCCGATGACGGCGCCGCGCGCCAACGGATTCCAGACCGGCGCCCGCTCGCCGGCGAAGTAGGGGAGCGCGAGGAGGCCGTGGCTACCGGGGAGCGGCAAGGCAAAATCAGCGCGCTCGCCCGAGTGAAGCTGCTCGGCCCAATCGATGAGGCTGCCGCTCGAGGACGTCCAGCCACCGGCAAAGCTCATGTCGCCAATGTAGGGCGTGACGCGCAGGCCGTGCGCCGCCATCGCTGCAGCATCCGGCGCCGTCGCGCAAGCTCGGCCCAGCACCATCGTCGAGCCGAGCAGCAATCCCACCTCGCCGTCCCTGCGGACGCCTGCACCAAACAGATCGACGTAGCTGTCGTAGCCGCCGGTTGTGACGGGTGTTCCTGATCTCAATCCCCAAACCTCGGACACCTCGTCCGTTAATCCCCCGGCAAAACTCAAAGCAGGTTTCGCCACCGGCAACGCAACCGGCTGCGGCAACCCCCGCGCCGCATGATCATGCCGCGTTGCCGGGTCCATCACCGGCTGGCCAGTCAACCAGGCGGCAAGATAGCCCGCCGCATCGACGACGAATCGTGCGCGGCCGATTCGCTCCGGCTCGCTCCGCTGCCAGAGCTGTAAGCGTGGCAGCACGTGATCGGGTCCAAGCTCATGCTCGGTGAGTCCGTAGCGGCTCAACATTGCCTGTCGCTCGGCCTCTGCGCTGCTGTCGGTGGAGAACAGCGGTGCATCGCCAATCGGCTCCAAGCGCTCATCGAGCAGCACCGGGCAGGGGCCAAGTGCGCCGATGCCGATGGCGTCGATGGTCGAGGGTTCACCATCGCGCAGCGCCTCGCGAACCGCGCCCACGACACCGGCTTGCCAGTCTCTCGGCGAGGTCTGGCCCGTCTTTCGGGAAATGAATTCAGATCGGCCGCGTGCGACGAGACCACCCCGGCGGTCGACAACGGCCGCCCGGGCAGCCGAAATGCCGACATCGATGCCGAGGACGAGCGTCATGTCTTGGCGCCGCTCTCCCGGAGCATTCGGATGATACCGGAGAAATCCATGGCCCCCTGGCCGAGCTTGTCGAAGAGTGCATAGAGCTGTGTTGCCTCCGCGCCGAGGGGTGTCACGGCACCGGCGGCGCGAGCGGCTTCCTGGGAGAGCAGCAGGTCCTTCAGCATGAGCGCGGCAGCGAAGCCCGGTTTGTAGTCGTTGTTGGCCGGCGAGGTGGGTACGGGGCCTGGCACGGGGCAATAAGTGTTGATCGACCAGCATTGGCCCGACGAGGTCGAGGCGACATCGAACAGCGCCTGATGCGAGAGGCCGAGCTTCTCGGCGAGCACGAAGGCCTCGCAGACGCCGATCATGGAGATGCCGAGGATCATGTTGTTGCAGATCTTGGCGGCCTGTCCCGCGCCCGCGTCGCCGCAATGGACGAGGCGCTTGCCCATCTTGGAGAGCGCCGGCTCGGCGCGTTTGAAGGCTTCCGCCGAGCCGCCGGCCATGAAGGTGAGCGTTGCCGCCTTGGCGCCGCCGGTGCCGCCGGAGACGGGGGCGTCAAGCGAAAGCGCGTCGGCATCCTTGGCGATCGCATGGGCTTTCCGCGCGCTTTCGACATCGACGGTCGAACAGTCGATGAGGAGCGTGCCGGGAGCTACGACCTTGGAAAGCGCGCCGAACACCTCGACCACCTGAGGTCCGGATTGCAGCATCGTCACCACGATATCGGCGCCATCCGCTGTGTCAGTGGCCGAGCTTGCGACAGCAATGCCATCGGCCGCCGCGCCGTCGCGCGCGCCCGCAAAGACATCGTAGCCCGACACCTTGAACCCGGCCTTCACGAGATTGGCGGCCATGGGCCGGCCCATGTTTCCGAGACCGATGAAGCCGATGGTCGTCATGCATTCCTCCTTGCCGCGTCGCCCGGGAAGAGCGGTGGGTCGAGCGGCGTAAACATGCTGTCGATCTCTGTCTCAACCACATCGGCGAGTCGCGCCGGCTGCCACTTCGGACTGCGATCCTTGTCGATCACGGCGGCGCGCACGCCCTCGCGGAAGTCCGGCCGCATGACCATGCGGATGCCGGCTGCGAGCTCTCGCGCCAGGCACGCCTCGAGGGTCTTGCTCGTGCGGCCGAGCCGCATCAGGCGGAGCGCCATGACGAGGCCCACCGGCGCGTTGGCGGAGATAGCGGCCAGAGTCTCGCGGGCGACGTCGGAGCCGTCGGCTACGAGACGCGCGACGATCTCGGCAACACTGTCGGAGCCGAAGAGGCGGTCGATGTGCTCGCGCTCTGCAGCGAGCGGCGTGGCCTCCGGCGGCTTGGAGAATCGGGCTGCGACAGTATCGACGGCGTCAGATGTCGTGCCGGCCGGCAGGCCCTCCAGCGCCGAGACGAAGGCGCCCAAGTCGTCGATCGCAACGAACGCATCCGCCAATCCGGCTCGGATCGAATCCGACGCATTCGCAGGCACACCCGTCAATCCGAGATACGTCCCAAGTTCCCCCGGCGCACGGCTGAGCCGCCACGATCCCCCGACATCCGGGAAGAAACCAATAACGCATTCCGGCATCGCGAGCTTGGAACGCTCGGTGACGATGCGATGGCGCGCATGCATCGACATGCCCATGCCGCCGCCCATGGTGAAACCGTCCATCAGCGCCACATAGGGTTTGGGGCAATGCGCGATGCGACTGACGAGGTGATACTCGTCGCGCCAAAAGGCTTCCGCGCCGGCCGGTCCGTTCTCCAGTGTAGTCACGAGCGCGCGGATATCGCCACCCGCACACAGTGCCCGCTCGCCCGAGCCGGAGAGCACGATGGTCGCGACCCCCGGATCGGCGAGGAAACGGCGGAGCGCGGCATCGAGGCCGCGCACCATCTGCATGGAAAGACTATTCAGCGCCTTCGGCCGGTTGAGGCGGATGTGGCCCACCGTACCGCGCCGTCCGGCGAGCAATTCGGCACCGCCTTCGGGTGTCGGGGCCAGCTCTGTATCGAGATCGGCGAGGCGCATGCGTGTCCTTGTTCCATCGGCGCCTTGCCATAGCACGGCCCCGGCGGGAAACGCACCCGCGACCAACTCACGCGATCTCTAGAGTGCTTCCGGAAAAGTGCGAAGCGGTTCTCCGAAAAGAAGCACGACAAACCAAGGACCTAAGTGCTTCCGGAAAAGTGCGAAGCGGTTTTCCGAAAAGAAGCACGACAAACCAAGGAATTAGGGTGTTGAAGTGATTCAACGAAAAACGGAAACACCCTAGCTCACAAACCAGGCGGGTGCGAGCGGCGCAAGTTAGACATGCGATCTGGCGCCGCAGCTGCGGAGAACGGTCTCCAATGATCAAAAAGCACCTTTGGGCATCAGGCCGCCATCGACGACAATGATCTCTCCGGTGATGTAGCGCGCCGCTTGTG
Organism: Hyphomicrobiaceae bacterium; assembly: GCA_031403155.1. GTDB lineage: Bacteria > Pseudomonadota > Alphaproteobacteria > Rhizobiales > Hyphomicrobiaceae > JANNSX01. The sequence goes on along the minus strand of JANNSX010000098.1, from coordinate 27,549 downwards.
AGGCGAGGAACAGGATCACATCCGCAATGTCGTCGGGCTCGCCAACACGGCCGAGCGGAATGAGGCTCGCGGCCTTTTCGAGGCCCTCGGGCCCCAGCGAATGCTCCTTCGAAAGAGCCTGGGCCGTACGGATGAGCCCCGGTGCCACGCCGTTCACGCGGATTCGGGGGGCGAGCTCCACGGCCAGCGCCCGCACCAGGCCGACGACGCCATGCTTTGCCGCCGAGTAGTGCACATGCTCGTTCCAGCCATAGCCGACACCCATGATCGAGGAGACGGCGACAACCGAGCCGCCGCCGCGCGACCTCATGCCAGGAGCCGTTGCGCGAACGATGCGCATCACACCCTTGAGGTCGACATCGAGGGTCCGGTCCCAGCTCTCGTCCGTCATCTGCGAGAGCGGCACTTTGCGGGCAATGCCGGCATTGGCGATGACGGCGTCGATGCCGCCGTAGAGCCGCTCGACAGCATCCACGACGGATGCGGTCTGCCCGGTGTTCGTCACATCGAGCAGATGGAAAGAAGCCGTGCCGCCTCTGGATGTGATGTCCTCGGCGACGGCCTTCCCTTCGCCGTTCAAGATGTCCGTCACCGCGACATGGTATCCGGCGTGCCCGAAGGCAAGCGCCGTGGCCTTGCCGATGCCGATCCCGGCCCCCGTGATCAAGACCGTCTTCTTCGCGCGTTCGGCCATGAATTTGCTCTTCTGTCCGTTGCTTCAGATCATGACGTCGCCGCCGTTGGGCGACAGGGTTTGGCCGGTATAGAAAGATCCCGCTTCTGATGCGAGTAGCAGCAGGGTCGGCGCGATCTCCTTCACATTTCCGAAGCGGCCGAGCGGCAGCTGGGCCATCTTCATCCGGCGGAACTCATCGCTCAAGCCGCGCGTGAGGTCGGTGTCGACGGGGCCCGGCGCGACGGAATTGACGGTCACCTTGTGCGGAGCGCCCTCATAGGCAAGCGCGCGCGTGAAGCCGAGGATGCCGGCCTTGGCGGCGCTGTAGTGCACGAGGCCGGGCGATCCCTTGTAGGCGAGCTGGGAGGAGATGTTGATGATCCGTCCAAACGATCGCTCGCACATTTTTCCGAAGAAGGCGCGTGTCACGAGGAAGGTGCCCCGCAAGTGGACGGCGATCATGCGATCCCACTCTTCAATGGACATTTTCACCAAGGGCGTGTCGCCGCCGATGCCGGCATTGTTGACGACGATGTCGACGTGGCCGAGGCACCGCTCGGCCCAGGCCGCCATGGTGGCGACTTCGCTCTCGCTGGCCACGTCACAATCCGTTTCATGGGCCTTGTGGCCTTGTGAGGCGAGCTTCTTGACCAACGCACTTGCCGCGGTCCCGTCGTGGTAGTGGCAAAACGCGACCTCGGCCCCTGCCTCGGTAAACAGCTCGACGATGCCCGCTCCGATCCCGCGGCTTCCTCCGGTGATGAGTGCTTTTCGTCCAGCTAGGCTGAAGGTATCGAGCATGTGTCTGCACTCCGGTCTTGGACGGTCCAATGTTGAGCACGCGGCGCCACATTCGGCTAGAATGGTACCGCAGACCAGAGCTGCTGCGCCTGCATCATCCAGATGCAGCCTCGCCTCGTCCGCAACTTTGACTCCGCTTGCCTTGCGCCGCCCTTCCCGGCCATTGGTGGGCGCTCGGATCATCTGCCCCGGAGCCCCCATGCCCAAACTCACGCCAAAAGCCCTCGACCTCCTCTTCATGGAGGCGCGCACGCGCAACGGCTGGCGCAAGAAGAAGGTGCCCACGGCGCTGCTGGAGGAGATCTGGAACATCGCCCGGATGGGGCCGACGAGCGCTAACTGCCAGCCGCTCCGGGTGGTGTTCGTCACCTCCAAGGAGGCGAAAGAGAAACTCGCCCCGGCGCTCTCGGGCGCCAATCGGGAAAAATCCATGAAGGCGCCGGTCACCGCTCTCTTTGCCCACGACCTCGCCTTCTTCGAGCTGCTGCCGCGCTTGTTCCCGCATGACCAATCGGCGCGCTCCTGGTTCGCCGGCAACGAGCAGACCATTGCGGAGACCGCCTTCCGCAATGGCTCCCTACAGGCCGCCTATTTCATGCTCGCCGCCCGCGCCAAGGGGCTCGACTGCGGGCCGATGTCGGGCTTCAACCAGGACAAGGTCAACGAGGCTTTCTTCCCAGGGGGAACGCACAAGGTGAATTTCATTTGCAACTTGGGCTACGGCACCGACGACGATCTCTTCCCGCGCGGGCCGCGGCTCACCTTCGCGGAGGCCGCCCGTGTCGAATAGCGATGCTGAGGTGCTGACGGTTGCTCAAGTTCACGAGCTGGCGACCGCCGTGCTCGAGGCGAATGGGTGCGATGAGGCGAACGCGAAGGCCATTGCCGGCACGGTGGCGTCCGCCGAGCGCGACGGTTGCCTCTCGCACGGCCTGTTCCGCATTCCAGGCTATGTGAAGTCGCTGCGCTGCGGCGCTGTCAACGGCAAGGCCCGGCCAACAGTCACGCGCCCGGCGCCCTCCGTGATCCGGGCCGACGTCAATCTCGGCTTCTCGCCGCTGGCGCTGGAGTTGACGCGGCCAGAGCTCATCGAGGTCGCGCGCGCTCACGGCATCGCGGCATTGGCGCTGGTGCGCGGACATCACTTCGCGGCGCTATGGCCGGAGGCCGAGGCGCTCGCCGAAGCAGGCCTCGTCGCCATCGCCATGACGGCTTCCCGCGCAGCCGTCGCGCCGGCCGGTGCCAGAGAGCGCTTCTTCGGCACCAATCCCATGGCCTTCGCCTTCCCGCGAGGCGACAAGCCGCCGCTCGTCTTCGATCAGGCGTCCGCTGCCATGGCGCGGGGCGAGATCATGATCGCCGCCCGCGACGGCCATGCGATCCCGGCAGGCATGGGCATCGATCGCGAGGGCGAACCAACCACCGATCCACAAGCCATCCTCGACGGCGCACAGCTCCCCTTCGGCGGCTACAAGGGCTCGGCGATCGCGATGATGGTCGAGCTGCTGGCGGCCGGCCTCATCGGCGAGGCCTTCGGCTACGAGGCGCACGAGAACGCCAATCCGGCGAGCGGCGTACAGCGCAGCGGCGAGCTCGTCATCGCCATGGACCCCGCCCGCTTCGGCGATGCTGCGGGCTGGCTGGCGCACACCGAGACGTTCTTTGCGCGGCTGACCGACCTCGATGGCGTTCGCTTGCCCGCTGATCGCCGCCGCAAAATGCGAGAGGTGACGGCGCGGGAGGGCGTCAAGGTCGCGCCGAAGCTTCTGGAGGAGATCAAGGGGTTGATGTGAGGGGAGCGCGCAAACACTTGCGCCCGCAGAAATGTCTAGGCGCGGCGAACACATTGATCCCGATCGTAAGGCAACCTGCTTATCGCCCGATCGAGGGGGACGAAGGCGTTCTGCAAGTCCGAGTTGGGTTCGCTGTGCTGAGGCGTGACGGCGATCTGGGCAATCGCGACAGCCTCCCGGCCGAACCTACGCCAACCCTGCCCGATCGAGCACGGCGTCGAGCCGCTTCTCGAGTGCGGTGTCGGCGGCGAGCAGCGGCAGGCGATGCTCGTTCGCCGGCAGAATGCCGAGCCGCTTCATCATGTACTTCATGGGGATCGGATTGATGTCGAAGAACACCGCCTTGTTGATTTCGTGCAGCTGGCGGTGCAGCGCGCGGGCGCCATTCAAATCACCGCGCCAGACCGCCTCGCACATCTGGGCGAGCGGTTTGGGCGCAAGATTTCCGACCGCGTTCATGAGCCCGCAGGCGCCGATCGCCATCATCGGAAACGACAGCTCCTCGAGGCCGACGAAGATACGCATGTCGTCATTCACCTCGGCCAGTGCATCCGAGACGAAACCGAGGTCGAGAGAGGCGTGCTTCATGCCGCAAAAGCGCGGGCAGGTTTTGTCGATCTCCTTCAAGGTTTCGAGCTTGACGTCGACCGCCGCGCGGCCGGGGATGTGGTAGATCATCCAGGGGATATCGATGAGCTTGTCGAGCGCCTGATAGTACGCGGTAAGGCCGCGCTGGGGCGGGCGCGAGTAATAGGGTGTGACGATCAGCAGCGCGTCGGCGCCGGCCTTGGCGGCATGGCGGGTGAGCACTTCCGTCTCGGCAAAGGATTGCGAGCCGGTCGCGGCAACCACGGTGATCTTGCCCCGCGCCGCTTCAACAGCCACGTCGACGATCCGGTTCCGCTCTTCGACGGTGAGCGAGGAAGGCTCTGACGTCGTGCCGTTGACGAGCACACCATGCGACCCGTTCTTGGCCTGGAACTCGACGAGGCGTGCATAGGCGTCGTAATCGACGGCGCCGCTCTTGAAGGGTGTCACCAGCGGCGGGATCGAGCCGCGAAGGGCTTGTCTGTCGAGTGACATCATCTGAAATGGCCTCCGGCGCAGGCATCGACGGCGGCAACCATTGCCGCTAAATCTCTACGGGTCAACGCCCGAGGGTCGGAACGCATGCCCCACTTCATTATCGACTACTCCGCCAATCTCGACGGCGAGATCGATCTCGAAGCGCTCGTCGAGTGCATTCGCAAGGCGGCCGTCGAAACGGAGATCTTTCCGCTTGGCGGTATCAGGGTGCGGGCGCACAAAGCCGAGGCCTCTGCCATGGCCGACGGCCGGCCGGACTATGCCTTTCTCGATCTGACGCTGCGGCTCGCGACCGGCCGTTCGCTTGAGGTCCGCAAGACAGCGGGCGAGGCGATTTTCGCAGCACTCAGCAAACATCTCGACCCGGCCTTCGCCAAACGCAAGATCGCATTGTCGTTCGAGATCAAGGAGATCGATCCGGAGCTCTCCTGGCGGCGCAACACGATCCACGATCACCTGAAAGGCGCTTGAGATGGCGGAGGGCGCAAAGCCTGGTGGCCTCGCCGCCAATCTCGAGGCGCTGAGGCGGCACCTGCCGCGATACGCCATGGGGATCAACCATCACATCGCGGGCGAGGCGGTTCGATCGGACAGCACATTCGAGACGCGCTCGCCGGTCGATAGCAGCCTGATCGCGCCGGTTGCGCGCGGGAGTTCTACCGATGTCGATCGCGCCGCGAAGGCCGCGGCAGCCGCCTTCCCCGCCTGGCGCGCCATGAAGGGCGATGATCGCAAGGCGCTGCTCCACGCAATCGCCGATGCCATCGAGGCACGGGCCGACGAGATCGCGGTGCTCGAATCCTGGGATACCGGTCAGCCGATCCGCTACATGGCGAAAGCGGCAATGCGCGGCGCCGAGAATTTCCGCTTCTTCGCCGACCGCGCACCCGATGCGCGCGACGGGCAGGCGCTGCAGTCGCCCGATCTTCTGAACTACACCATGCGCGTGCCCATCGGCCCGGTCGGCGTCATCACGCCCTGGAACACGCCCTTCATGCTCTCGACGTGGAAGATCGCGCCGGCCTTGGCTGCGGGCTGCACGGTCGTGCACAAACCGGCCGAGTGGTCGCCGGTGACGGCGAGCTTGCTGGTGGAAATCGCCGAGAGTGCGGGTCTGCCGAAGGGCGTCTGGAACGTCGTCCATGGTCTCGGCGAGGAAGCCGGCAAGGCGCTCACCGAGCATCCAGCGATCAAGGCCGTCGGTTTCGTCGGCGAGAGTGCGACCGGCTCGGCGATCATGCGGCAGGGTGCGGCAACCCTGAAACGCGTCCACTTCGAGCTTGGCGGCAAGAACCCAGTCATCGTCTTCGCCGATGCCGATCTCGACCGCGCGCTGGATGCCGTTCTGTTCATGATCTACAGCCTCAATGGCGAGCGCTGCACCTCGTCCTCGCGTGTGCTGATCGAGGCGGCGATCTACGACGAATTTACTGCCCGCCTCGCCGAGCGGGTGAGCCGAATCAAGGTCGGCCATCCGCTCGATCCGGCCACCGAGATCGGGCCGTTGATCCACGAGCGGCATCTTGCGAAAGTGTGCAGCTACTTCGACATCGCCAAGATGGATGGCGCGACGATTGCCGCTGGCGGTACGCGAGCGGGTGACGTCAAGGGGCATTACGTTGCACCGACTCTGTTCACTAACGCCCGCAACGACATGCGCATTGCCCAGGAGGAGATATTTGGTCCCGTGCTGACAGCCATTCCGTTCGTGAGCGACGACGAGGCGCTGAAGCTCGCCAACGATGTGCGCTATGGTCTGACCGGCTATGTCTGGACGAGCGACATCTCACGCGCGCTCCGCTTCGGCCAGGAGCTCGAGGCCGGCATGATCTGGGTGAACGCCGAGAACATCCGGCATCTACCGGCGCCGTTCGGCGGCATGAAGGCCTCGGGCATCGGCCGTGATGGCGGCGATTACTCTTTCGACTTCTATATGGAGACGAAGAACGTGGCGCTCGCCTTCGGCCATCACAAAATTCCGAAGCTCGGAGCCTGACGCCCGATGCCCATCCCGCCCTACACTTTGACGCCGCCCTTCAACATTGTCCGCTGCGCGCATGTGGAGCTGGCTGTGAAAGACATGGGCGCGTCGCGCGCCTTCTACGAGGAGACGCTCGGTCTCGTTCTCACCGAAGAGAAGCCGGACACGCTCTATTTTCGCGGGCTCGAGGAGCGCAATCATCACTCCATCGTGTTGCGCAAGGCCGGCGCAGCCGAATGTTTGGCGCTCGGCTTCAAGGTGGCGAGCGAAGAAGATCTCGATCGTGCGGAGCATTGGTTCCGGTCAAAGGGGATGCCGGTCGCGTATGTCGATCGCAGCCGCCAGGGCCGCACGCTTCGCACCGTCGATCCGCACGGGGTTCCGCTCGAATTCGTTTTCCGCTACGCCCAGGCCGAGCGGCTGCTGCAGAAGTACGGCGCCTATCGTGGCCCGCATCCGCAACGTATCGATCACTTCAACGTCTTCTCGCCGAACGTGCAGACGTCCGTCGATTTCTATTCGGAACTCGGGTTCCGGGTCACCGAATACACCGAGGACGACGGGGGAGGCGCGCTCTGGGCGGCCTGGATGCACCGCAAGGGTGGCGTCCACGACATTGCCTTTACGAACGGAACCGGGCCGCGCCTGCATCACACGGCGATCTGGCTGCCGACCATCATGCACGTCGTGCACCTGTGCGATGTCATGGCGACGACCGGTTATTTGGCCAACATGGAGCGTGGGCCCGGCCGGCACGGTATCTCGAATGCCTTTTTTCTCTACGTCCGCGATCCCGACGGTCACCGCATCGAGCTCTATGCCAGCGACTATCTGACCGTCGATCCCGATCTCACGCCGATACGCTGGGGCCTCAAGGACACACAGCGCCAGACGCTGTGGGGGACGCCGGCGCCCAAGTCCTGGTTCGAGGAGGGCTCGCTGTTTCCCGATGTCACGCCGCGCGAGCCGGACCTCAAAGCGCAGCCGATCGTGGCGCGATAGAGAGCTGCCCGGAAAAGTGCGAAGCGGTTTTCCGGCAGGAAGCTCGACAAAGAAAGGCCTACTCCGCGTCCGCCTGCTTCGCCGGATGCGCCGATGCGAAGGCTGCGAGCTTCTGGCAGGCCGCATCCACCGCCAGCACCTTCGGCAGATGCTCGAGCGATATGGCGAAGCGGCGGGCGTTGAAGATCTGGGGCACGAGGCAGACATCGGCGAGCGTCGGCCCGGCACCGAAGCAGAATGGTCCATCGCCGATCATGTGCTCGACGGGCTCCAATCCGCCCGTCAGCACCCAATGCTTGATCCACTGGTCGACGGCCGGTTGCGATTGAGCGAGCGGGCCTTTGAGATAGTTGAGCACACGCAGATTGTTGAGTGGATGCGTATCGCAGGCAATCGCCAGCGCAATCGCACGCACTTTTGCAGCGGCGACCGGATCGGCCGGAACAAGCCGCGACTCCGGCTTCAAAGTGTCGAGATACTCGATGATGGCGAGTGACTGCGTCAGCACGGTGCCGTCGGCCAATTCCAGCGCCGGGACGAGGGCTTGCGGATTCTTCGCGAGATAGTCGGGCAGCTTCTGGCGGCCCCCATCCTTCACCAGATGCACCGGCACATGCTCAGCCGCGATGCCCTTCAAGTTGAGCGCGATCCGGACGCGATAGGCGGCCGATGATCGGAAATAGCCGTAGAGCTTCATGATGTACCCTCCTCATCGCCGAGGCCGAGCGCCGCCTCGACGGCGGCGATGGCCTTCAAGAGCTGTGCTCGCTCCTCGACACCCAACTGGCCGAGAATTTCCTGCTCGGCTTCCAGAACGAGCGGCACGAGCTCGCTCATCATCCTCAGTCCGCTATCGGTCAGCTGCAACACCAGCTCGCGACCGTCGCTGGGCGAGCCCGTGCGTTCGACGAGCCCGCGCTCCGTCAGCGTCGCGACCGCCCGGCTGATGGTCGACTTGTGAGTCCGTGTCGAGGCGACGATCTCTTGCGCCGTCGCCATGCCGCGGCTCGAGAGCGTCGCCAGCACGCGCCATTCGGGGATATCAAGGCCGAAACGCCCGGAGTAAACGGCCGACAGACGACGGCTCACCTCGCCCGCCAGCCGATTTAACCGGTAGGGGAGGAAACTATCGAGACGGATACCCGCGCCGAGCGCGGTCTTTTTGCTTGATCGTCCCATTGGCACCGATACAATTGGTTGCAACTGAGACTAATTCCCTGCCGGTCCTGCGTCCAGCACCGAAGGAGAGCCCCATGAACGTTTATGAACGCGCCGCCTCGCCGTCGCATCGCGCGGTTGCGACCGCCGAAAGCTACATGCCCGGCTTCGGCAATGATTTCGAGACCGAGGCGCTGCCGGGCGCGCTACCTCAGGGGCAGAATTCGCCTCAAGCCTGCGCCTATGGCCTCTATGCCGAGCAGCTTTCGGGTTCGCCATTCACCGCGCCGCGTGGCGCCAACGAGCGCTCCTGGCTCTATCGCATCCGGCCGTCGGTTCGCCACTCCGGACGCTTCCAGCGCATCGACCTGCCGTACTGGAAGACGGCGCCGGCGACCGATGAGCACGACATGCCCATCGCCCAGCTCCGCTGGAGCCCGCCGCCCATTCCAACAAGCAAGCTCACCTTCCTCGATGGCATCCGCACCATGACCACGGCGGGCGATGTCAACAGCCAGACCGGCATGTCGGCCGGCATCTACTTCGTCACCGAGTCGATGGTCGACGACTATTTCTACAACGCCGACGGTGAGCTGCTGATCGTGCCGCAATCCGGCAAGCTCGTGTTCTTCACCGAGCTTGGCCGCATCGAAGCCAGCGCCGGAGAGATCGTCGTGCTACCCCGCGGGATGAAGGTGAAGGTCGAGCTCATCGAAGGCCCTGCGCGCGGTTATGTCTGCGAGAATTACGGCGCGAAATTCACTCTGCCCCATCGCGGGCCGATCGGCGCCAACTGTCTCGCCAATCCGCGCGACTTCAAGACGCCGGTCGCCGCCTTCGAGGAAAAGGACACGCCCTGCCGGCTGACGGTCAAATGGTGCGGCAAGTTCTTCAGGACGGAGATCGGCCACTCGCCGCTCGATGTCGTCGCCTGGCACGGCAACTATGCGCCCTACAAATACGATTTGCGCACTTTTTCGCCGGTCGGCGCGCTGCTCTTCGACCACCCCGATCCGTCGATCTTCACGGTGATCACCGCACCCTCGGGCGAGGAAGGCACGGCCAACATCGACTTCGTCATCTTCCCCGAGCGCTGGAGCGTTGCCGAGCACTCCTTCCGGCCGCCCTGGTATCACATGAACATCATGAGTGAGTTCATGGGGCTGATCTACGGCCAGTATGATGCCAAGCCCGAGGGCTTCGTGCCGGGCGGCATGAGCCTGCACAACTGCATGCTGCCGCACGGACCCGACAAACAGGCCTTCGAGCACGCCTCGACGGTCGACCTGAAGCCTCATAAGCTCACGAACACCATGGCCTTCATGTTCGAGACGCGGTATCCGCAGCACCTGACGAAATACGCCGCGACCCTCGAAACCCTTCAGCCCGGCTATTCCGACTGCTGGAACGGCCTCGACAAGAGATTCGACGGGCGGCCTTAGGAACAGACCACATGAAACTCGCCTCGCTGAAAGACGGACGGGACGGCAGACTGGTCGTCGTCTCCCGCGACCTGACGCGCGCCATCGAGGCGACGGATATCTCACCGACCTTGCAGGCCGCGCTCGACACTTGGGAACGGGCGGGGCCGGCGCTTGCAGGGCTCGCCGAGCAGGTGGAACTAGGCTCGGTCGCGACCTTCCGTTTCCGCGAGCACGACTGCGCCTCGCCCTTGCCGCGTGCCCATCAGTGGGCGGACGGCTCGGCCTATGTGAACCACGTCGAGCTGGTGCGGAAGGCACGCGGCGCCGACATGCCGCCCTCCTTCTGGACCGATCCACTGATGTATCAGGGCGGCTCCGATACGTTCATCGGTCCGCGTGAGGCGATTGCGTCGCCGGGCGATGAAAGCCTCGGCCTCGATCTCGAAGCCGAAGTCGTGGTTGTGACCGATGACGTGCCGATGGGCGTGACGCCGGAAGCCGCTCGCAAGCACATCAAGCTCGTCATGCTCGTCAACGACGTGACACTACGCGGGCTCACAGCCTCCGAGCTCGCCAAGGGCTTCGGCTTCTTCCAATCGAAGCCGTCCTCGGCTTTCTCGCCGGTCGCCGTGACACCGGATGAGTTGGGAGATCGCTGGGATGGCGGCAAGCTTTCGCTTCCTCTGCTGTCGTTTCTCAATGGCGAGCCGCTCGGCAAGCCGAATGCCGGCACCGACATGACCTTCGACTTCGGAACGCTGATCGCGCATGCGGCCCGCACGCGTTCGCTCGGCGCCGGCTCGATCATCGGCTCGGGCACCGTCTCCAACAAGGCGGCGGATGGCGGGCCCGGCAGACCGATCAAGGATGGCGGTGTCGGTTATTCCTGCCTCGCCGAGCAGCGCGTCGTCGAGACGATCCTCGAGGGCAAGCCCCGGACGCCGTTCCTGAAGCCCGGCGATACGGTTCGCATCGAGATGCTGGACGACAAGCGCCATTCGATCTTCGGCGCCATCGAGCAGACAGTGGTTCAGGCGTGAGGGGTGCCGTCGTCGGGCTGGATCATGTGCAGCTCGCCATGCCGGCCGGCAAAGAGGACATGGCGCGGAGATTCTACGTGACGCTTTTGGGTTTCACCGAGCAACCAAAGCCGGTTTCGCTCGCAGCACGAGGTGGACTCGTGGCTTCGTGCGGGCACTTGCGAGTTGCATTTGGGCGTCGATCCGGACTTTCACACAGCGGCGAAGGCGCATCCGGGCTTTGTGGTCGAAAATCTCAATGCCCTCGCGGAGCGACTTCGACAGGCCGGCTATGAGCTGAAGCCTGACACGCCGATCGCCGGCCGTCGCCAGCGCCTCTTCACCGCCGATCCCTTCGGCAACCGAATCGAGCTGATCGAAATCGAGGAGTCCACGTGATGGCTAAGCAGTTCGCCTCGGCCGGCGACATGGCGGAAAAGAAGATTTCCTTCACCGAGGTCGGCAAGGGACTCTACGCCTTCACCGCCGAGGGCGATCCCAACACCGGCGTCATCATCGGCGACGACAGCGTCATGATCGTCGACGCACAGGCGACGCCGCGGCTCGCCTCGAAGGTGATCGAGAAGATCCGCTCCGTCACCGACAAGCCCATCAAGTATGTCGTGCTCTCGCACTACCACGCCGTGCGGGTGCTCGGCGCTTCCGCCTATCAGGCGAGCGAGATCGTCGCCTCGCAGATGTGCCGCGCCATGATCGTCGAGCGCGGCAAGGAGGATTGGGATTCGGAATTCGACCGCTTTCCCAGGCTGTTCCAGGGGCACGAGAGCATTCCCGGTCTCACCTGGCCGACGCTCACCTTCCAAGGCCGCATGTCGCTCTATCTCGGCAAGCGCCGCGTCGACCTCATGCAGCTCGGCCGCGCACACACGGCGGGCGATATCGTCGCCTATGTCCCCTCCGAGAACGTCATGTTCTCGGGCGACATCGTCGAGTACAAGTCCGCCTGCTATTGCGGCGACGCGCATTTCGGCGACTGGCCTCAAACGCTCGATGCCATCGCCCGCATCGCGCCCGACTCGCTCTCGCCCGGCCGCGGTGACGCGCTCGTCGGCCGAGCCAAGGTCAATGAGGCGATCGAGTTGACGCGCGACTTCCTCAGCCGCACCTACGCGCCCGTCGCAAGGATCGCGCTCGCCGGCGGCACGCTGAAAGCGGCGATGGCCGCCTGCCGCGCCCATTGCGACGCCAAGTTCAAAAGCTACGCCATCTACGAGCACTGCCTCCCTTTCAACGTTGCCCGCGCCTACGACGAAGCGCTCGGCCTCGACACGCCGCGCATCTGGACGGTGGCGCGCGACAAGGAAATGTGGGCGGCGTTGCAGGGGTGAATCGCTGGCGTCCCGCGCCGTCGCATGATAGCGACGCTGGGCAAGCCAGCTACAGAGCGATCCATGGCCCGCGTTCTCCTCATCTCCTCCGATGTCGCCTACGGCCATGTCGGCAATGCCGCGGCGCGCTTTGCCTTGCAGCGGTTGGGACACGAGGTGCTGGCGCTGCCGACCGTCGTGCTGTCGAGCCACCTCGGGTACAAGAAGGTCGGCGGTCAACGGATCGACGCGGCATCGCTCACAAGCATGCTGGATGCGCTGTCCGCGAATGACGTCTTGCAGACGGTCGATGCGGTGCTCACTGGCTATCTGCCCTCGGCCGAGCACGTCGACGTGGCTGTCGCGGCGATCGACAGCGTGCGGACCAAGTCCAAGTCGTCAGTGCTCGTCGCGGTCGATCCAGTGCTCGGCGACGATCCGGACGGACTCTATCTCGCCAAGGCGGCGGCTGTGGCGGTGCGTGACCGGCTCATCAGCCTCGCCGATCTCCTGACGCCGAACCGGTTCGAGCTCGAATGGCTTTCGGGCGAGGAAGTTGCGAACGCCCGCAGTGCTCAGTCCGCCGCCCGGACACTCGGCGTTGCCGCTGTGCTCGCAACTTCGGTGCCCGGCACGACGAAACGCGAGATCGACAACGTTCTCGTCACCAGCAGCAATGCCATCCGTACCTCGACCAAGCGGCGAAAAAGCGTGCCGCATGGTACGGGTGATCTGCTCACCGCCTTGATGCTGGGCCATCTGCTCTCGGGCAAATCCCAAGCCCGCGCGCTCGGCCTCGCCGTCGGCGGCATCGAGGCCGTCATCGAGGCCAGCGCCGGCGAGCCAGAATTGAAGCTCGTCGCCAGTCAGACCGCCTGGTCGAAGCCCAAGGCCTGGCCGGTCGGACCGGTGAGGTAGGTCGCCCTACCCCCGCGCCCGCCGCCTCTGCCGGACCTCACCACCCGCCTCGCGCGGCGGAGCGGCAAGCTTGCCGATCCGCGCCTCGATCGTCGCGCGATCCGGGCGTGGCCCTGGCGTGTGGCTATCGAGCGCCTGACGCATGGCCGCCAAATGCACCGGCGATGTCCCGCAGCAGCCGCCGACGATCCGCGCGCCGGCATCGAGCGCCAGATGCACATAGTCGGCCATGAGCTCGGGCGTCCCCGTATAGACGACTTGGTCGCCCCTCACTTGCGGGATACCGCAATTGGCCTTGGCGATGACGATGGCGTTCGGGTCGGCGGCCGTCATGGCGAGTACCGAGACGAGCAAATCCGAAGCGCCGACGCCGCAATTGGCGCCCAAGGCGATCGGGCCCAGTCCGTCGGCAACGCCACCGAGCACCGCCGGGTCGAGCCCCATCATCGTGCGGCCAGCCGTGTCGAAGCTCGCCGTGTAAGTGTAAGGCAGGTCGGCCGCTTGCGCCGCTTGCATCGCCGCCTGCATCTCCTCCGGTGCCGACATGGTCTCGATCCAGGCGACGTCCGCGCCGCCGGCCTTGAGGCCTTCGATCTGGTCCTTGAAACTTGCAACCGCATCGTCGTGAGTGAGCTTGCCCAACGGCTCGAATAGCTCGCCGGTCGGCCCGACCGAGCCGGCGACGACAACCGGCCGGCCCGCCTTGCTGGCAACGCCGCAGGCGATCTCGGCCGCGCGCTTGTTGATCTCGTGGACGCGTCCCTGGAGGTCGTGCAGCTTCAAGCGGTGTTTGTTGCCGCCGAAGGTGTTGGTCAAGATGATGTCGGCGCCGGCATCGACGAACTCCTGGTGGAGCTTGGCCACGCGATCGGGATGATCGACGTTCCACATCTCCGGCGGATCGCCCGACTCGAGCCCCATCTGGAAATAGTTCGTGCCCGTGGCGCCATCGGCGAGCAGCGCGGTCTTCTGGCTGAGCAGTTCGGTGAGCGATGGCATGGGGGCCTCCTCTGTTCGATGCCTCGTAGCATGGCAAGACGTTCCGAGGAAGCGGCCAAGCCTGCCGCAGGGCTGGCGCCGCGTGAGAAAAACCAGTTTATTGCGGGCTTCTCAGCGCGCGCCACGAAGGACGTTCCACATGATCGATCTCACGGGAAAAACCGTTCTCGTCACCGGCGGCTCGCGGGGGATCGGGGCGGCGATGGTGGAGCATTTGGCCGGGGCCGGCGCGCATGTGTTGCTGCACTATGCCAAGAGCCGCGAGAAGGCCGAGGCGCTGGCGGCGAAGGTCAAGGCAGCCGGCAAGGGCAAGGCGACGCTGATCGGGGCCGACCTCGCAGATCCGGCGGCGGCCGATCGCTTGTGGGAGTCTGCCATGAAGGCAGCACCCCGCATCGACACGCTCGTCAACAATGCAGCGGTTGCGGACAGCGTTGCCATCGAGGAGCCGCTTGAGAATTGGCACGCGACATGGGGCCGCGTGCTGCAAGTCAACCTGCAAGCCGCCGCCGACCTGTCGCGCTCCGCCATCCATCACTTTCGCGAGTATGGCGGCGGGCGCATCATCAATGTCGCGAGCCGTGCCGCCCATCGCGGCGAGGTTGCGACCGGGTGGCCGTATGCCGCCTCCAAGGCCGGCCTCATCGCCATGACGAAGACGATCGCGCGCCAATATGCGAAGGAGAACGTGCTCGCTTTCGCAATCGCCCCGGGCTTCACCGATACCGACATGGCCTACGAAGGTGCGACCGAGGCGGACTTGAAGCGAATCTTAAGCGAAATCCCGCTCGGCACCATGGCATCCCCCAACGAGATCGGCGCCTTGACGGCCTTCCTCTGCTCCGATCACGTGCGCCACCTGACCGGCGCGACCTTCGATATCAATGGCGCGAGCTATGTGCGTTGAGGCTTCGACATGACGTTTACCGGCCTGCTCGTCTTCGCCGCCGCCTATGCGATGGCCGTTGCCACGCCCGGACCTGGAGTTGCCGCGATCGTGGCGCGCGCTCTCGGCAATGGCCTCAACGGCATTGGCTGGTTCATTCTCGGCTTCGTGCTCGGGGACCTCACGCTCTTCTGGATCGCGGCCTTCGGTCTCGCGGCGATCGCCCAGGCCCATGCGGGCGAGCTGACCCTCATCAAATATGCGGGCGCCGCCTATCTGCTCTACCTCGCCTACAAACTCTGGACGGCGCCGGCCGTCGTGGCGGAGGCCGAGCCGACCACTGAACGAGCAGGTGGCGCAAAGCTGTTCCTGACGAGCTATGCGCTGACTGTCGGAAATCCGAAGGCGATTGTGTTCTTCATGGCGCTCTTGCCGGCGCTCGTCGATCTTCAGAAGTTATCTCTCGCCGGTATCGGTGAGCTCAGTCTCGTGATCATTCCGATCATTTCAGTGATCCTCGGGCTCTTTGCCTTTGCTGCCTCCCGCGCCCGCGCGCTGTTCCGCTCCACCAGGGCCGTTCGTACGCTGAACCGAGGCACCGGCGCCGTCATGGCGGGTGCGGCCGCGGCGGTCGCCGGGTCGTAGTCCCACTTACAGCAGCCGTTGCCGAAATGGCAGCCGGGCAGCGGACGTGTTAGACCGCTACCCAAATCGGAGGATTCCCATGACCGACACATCCGAAACGGCCATTCAGCGCGCCCGGGGCGGACGCAGCGCCCGGCGAGGCGCGCGCACGGGCGGAACCGCGATCAGCCAGCTCCCCTGGAAGCTCCCCATCAATCCGGATCGCCCGACCGAGCCGATCAGCCAGGAAGGCGTCGAGATGATCCACGACGCCGCCATGCGCGTGCTCGAGGAGATCGGCATCGACTTCCTGCATGCGGATGCGACGCGCATTCTCGTCGATGCCGGCTGCGAGAAGGTGGCCGAGGTGGCGAACGGTGGCGGGCGCGTCCGCATGGGCCGCAAGTTCGTCATGGAGCAGCTCGCCAAGGCGCCTTCTCAATTCACCATCACGCCGCGCAATCCGGAAAAGGCGGTCGTCATCGGCGGCCAGCATATGGTATTCGTGAATGTGTCCTCGCCGCCGAATTCGTCGAACCTGGAGCGCGGCCGCCGCGTCGGCTGCCGGGACGACTATCAGGACTTGATGAAGCTGACGCAGTACTTCAACTGCATCCATCTGGCCGGTGGCTATCCGGTCGAGCCGGTCGACGTGCATGCCTCCGTGCGCCACCTCGACTGCCTCTATGACAAGCTGACGCTGACCGACAAGGTTTGTCACGCCTACTCGCTCGGCGTCGAGCGCATCGAGGACGTGATGGAGATGGTGAGGATCGCGGGCGGGCTGACGCACGAGGAATTCGCGGCCAAGCCCCACATGTACACGAACATCAATTCGTCTTCCCCCCTCAAGCACGATTGGCCCATGCTCGATGGCGCGATGCGGCTGGCACGCAAAGGCCAGCCGACGATCGTGACGCCCTTTACGCTCTCGGGCGCCATGGCGCCGGTGACGGTCTCGGGCGCCGTCGTGCTGCAGACGGCGGAGGCGCTGGCCGCACTCGCGCTGTTGCAGGTCATCAAGCCCGGCCTGCCGGTCGTCTATGGCTCCTACACCTCGAACGTCGACATGAAGTCGGGCGCGCCCGCTTTCGGAACGCCCGAATACTTGCGGGCGACGCAGCTCTCCGGGCAGATGGCGCGCTTCTACAACCTGCCGCTGCGCGCTTCCAACGCCTGCGCCGCCAATGCGCCGGATGCTCAAGCGATGTGGGAGAGCATGTTCTCCTTGTGGGCCTGCGTGTCGGCGCGCACCAACGTCGTCTATCACGCGGCCGGCTGGCTGGAGGGGGGCCTCTGCGCTTCCTACGAAAAGTTCGTCATGGATTGCGAGACGCTGCAGAACGTCATGCACTACATGGAGCCGCTGCCGATGTCGGCGGATGATCTCGCCGTCGAGGCGATCCGCGAGGTCGGGCCGACGGGGCACTTCTTCGGCGCTCAGCACACGCAGTCGCGCTACACGACGGCCTTCTACGCGCCCTTCCTCTCCGATTGGCGCAACTACAAGGCCTGGGAGGAGGCCGGCGCCGTGCAGACGCCAGAGCGCGCCATGAAAATCTGGAAGCAGATCCTCGCCGAGTTCGAGCCCCCGCCGATGGACCCCGCCATCAAGGAGGAGCTGGCGGCGTTCGTCGAGCGGCGGAAACGCGAAGGCGGGGCGCCGACGGATTTTTGAGGGTGGCGGCATGAGTGATAACAAGCGCGATTGCGATCGAATTTTGCAGAGCTGCATAGGTCAGGCGACGTTGAGGGTCGCCGAGCTGGATGAAATCTTGCGTCGGCGTTGGGATGCGGGCAAGGCAAGTGGTGTAGCTGGGCCAATCGACATTCCTTCGCTCATTGCCGAAGAGCGTCGTTGTCTGATCTCAGGAAGTAATCAAGCATGACTTCCACCCGCACCGCCTCCTGCACCTGCGGCCAGCTCAGCCTCCACTGCACCGGCGAGCCCGTCCGTATCTCGATCTGCCATTGCCTCGACTGCCAGAAGCGCACGGGAAGCGTGTTCGGCATGCAGGCGCGGTTTACGCGGGAGGCGGTGAGCGTTGCTGCCGGCGCCTCGAAAACCTTCACGCGTAGCGCCGACAGCGGCAACGCGGTTACCTTCCACTTCTGTGCCGAGTGCGGCTCGACCCTCTATTGGGAGCTCTCAGGGTTTCCCGATGTCTACGCCGTCGCCGTCGGTGCCTTTGCCGATCCGTCGTTTCCGGCGCCGAAGGTGTCGGTCTACGAGCGGAGCCGGCACAGCTGGCTCGCCGGGCTCGATGCGGAAGCGATGCAGCATCTCGAGTAGTGCCGCTGTGCGCTCGGCAAGCATCTCTGCGTGGCCGATCCCAAAATCGGTCGAACAGCCGGTTCCCCCGGTTTGGTGATGTTGGCAGCGATCTACTTTGTGGCTGCCCCTCACCCTCCCCTCTCCCCGTACGCTTCGCAACGGGGGAGGAAGAGTGAAGGCCGTGCCTGCTATGCACGTCAGGGACGCACTACGCTTCTCCCTCTCCCCGCTTGCGGGGAGAGGGGAAGGTGAGGGGCGGCTGCAAAGGCGGCGCCCGCCACGACCTTTATCATGCACATCGAGACGGGCGACCGGCGGTCGCACGCTTTCGTCGACCAAAACGCGACCCAAGCCCCGCCACCCCAGGTGCATTTCCGCCCAATTCCCCCTATCTCTGTCTGGAGCCCCTGAACCTCGAGACCCCGCCACCCCCATGTCCATCACCGATATCGAGCGCGGACTGGCGGCGGCGTATGCGGCGCGCGTGATGCGGCAGCCGGACTTGCCGCTCCGCTCGCTCCGGCAGGTCGTCACCTGGATCTATGACCGCATCGACTATCTCGCTTTGCCGTTGCCGCAGCCGCTCGTGAAGGCGGTGAGCGCCGCCTATCAGAGTGGTTTCTCGGCCACCGCTTTCGAGAAGGCGCTGACGGGCTCGCGGCAGGCCTTCATCGCCGACCTGGAGCGCGTCGCGCTGGACACGCCGGCACCGCAGCCGCTCGTCGCCAATATCACGCTGCTCTGCCGCGAGCTCGGCCTCGACATGGCGACCGCCAAGCTCGTCTGTCTGATCGCCTACGGCACGCGCTACGACCAGGTACGCTATTTCTGCGAGACGGTGGCCGAGAGCATCGGCAACCATGCGCGCGTGATCTCGATCCTGATCGGCGAGCCGCTGCGGGCCGTCGATGGCATGCTCGCCCATGACAGCGAGGTGGTGGCCTCGGGCCTCGTACAGATCTTCGATGCGGGTGATCTCATCGGCGCGGGCAGCCGCTTCCTCATTCCGCACCGCATCAACCGCACACTCGATCGCTCCTTCGAGAGCTTCGCCGAGATGCGGCATGCGTTGCTGGGCGACCCGCTCGCCTCCAACATCGAGGCGGCCGACTACGACCATCTGGCCATCGATCGCGATCTCATCGAGCGCGTGCTCAAGGGCGCGCTCGGCGGCAACGCGCGCGGCGTCAATATCCTGCTCTACGGGCCCCCCGGCACCGGCAAGACCGAGCTGACCAAGGTTGCAACCTCGCTGGCAGGTGCCACGCTTTACGGCGCCGGCGAGGACGGCAGCCGGCCGGGCGAGGCGGATCGCACGACGCGCCTCGCCGATCTCGTCTTCGCGCTGCGCCTTCTCACAGGTTCCGCCAAGACGGCGCTGCTGTTCGACGAGATGGAGGATGTCGCCTGGCAGCTGATGAAGCGCGGCGGCTCGAAGGTGTATTTGAATCGCCTGCTCGAGACCAATGCGGTGCCGATCTTCTGGACCTCCAACAATGTCACCGAGATTGATCCGGCGCTGCTCCGCCGAATGACGCTGGCCGTCGAGATGCGGCTGCCGCCAGCGAGCCAGCGCCGCCGCATCCTGGAGCGGCAGTCGGAGCGGCTGGGTCTCGACCTCTCGGCGAAGGAAATCGACGGCATCGCGCGGAAAGTCGCGGCAACCCCGGCTGTGCTCGAGAACGCGCTCCGCGCGGCGAAGCTTGCCGGCGGCGGCGCCGAGGATGCGGAACGCGCCGCGCTCGGCATTGTGCGCGCCGTCTCCGGCATTGCCCACAAGCGCCTCGCCGCCTTCCCGGATTTCGTGCCGGACCTGATGACCGCCAATCTCGATCTCATCGGCTTGGCCGATCAGCTCGTGAAAAGCGGCAACCTTGCCTTCTCGCTCTGCCTGTCGGGCCCGCCCGGCACCGGCAAGTCGGCCTATGCGCGCTATCTCGCCCGGCGCCTGGGCATCGAGGTGATCCAGAAGCGCGCCTCCGATCTGCTCGGCGCCTTCGTCGGCGAGAGCGAGAAGCGGATCGCGGAGGCTTTCGAGGAGGCGCGCGAGACGGGCGCGTTCCTCGTCTTCGACGAGGCGGATTCGTTCCTGCAGGACCGCCGCGAGGCCGTGCGCTCCTGGGAGATCACGCAGGTGAATGAGATGCTGACCTGGATGGAGGAGCACGCGTTGCCGGTCTGCTTCACGACCAATCTCATGGACCGCTTCGATACGGCATCGCTGCGCCGCTTCACCTTTCACATCCGTTTCGACTATCTGGCGCGCGCTGGCCTCGAGAAGGCCTATGCGACCTTCTTCAAAATGGAGCGCGTGCCGGCGGCGGGGCTCGGTTTCACGAATCTGACGCCAGGCGATTTTGCGCAAGCCAAGAAGCAGGCGGCGGTGCTCGGCATCTTCGGCGATCCCGATCGCGTGGTTGAGCTCGTCGCCGACATCTCGCGCAACAAGCCGGGCGCGCGCGGCTCGATCGGATTTGTGAGTTGAGAGATGAGCGAGCGTGAGTTCGAGACGCGTCCGAACCGGCTCCCCTGGCCGCCGATGCTTTATGTCCTCAGCATCGTGGCCGCCGTGCTTCTCAATGCGCTGTGGCCGCTCGGCTTCGGTCTGGCCTGGTCGTGGAGGGCGATCGGATTGGCGCTTATGGGCCTCGGGCTCGGGTTCGATCTCCTGTCGATCTTCACGCTCATCCGCCACAAGACGACGTTCCGCCCCGACCAGGGAACAGTGCATCTGGTCACGCGCGGCCCTTATGCGATCTCACGCAATCCGATCTACCTCAGCAACACGATTGCATTTGTGGGCGCCGCCTTGGCCTTCGATGCGCTCTGGCTGCTGATCGTGTTGCCGTTCGTCACCATCGCCGTCCAGAAACTCGCCATCGAGCGCGAGGAAAAGCATCTGGCGGCGGTGTTCGGGGGCACGTGGGAGGCCTATCGGCGGAACGTGAGGCGGTGGGTGTGATCACCCGCCCTGCAGCGGCGGCATGATGATGACCTCGGCGTCCTTGGGGATCGGGTGCAGCCAGGAGGCGCGGTAGACGAGGCCGTTGATGGCGACCGCGACGCCCTTGGCGAGGATCGGCTTCAGCTCGGGATAGTCGGCGCCGAGCCGGTCGAGCAGCTGCCAGATGGTCGCCGCCTCGATGTCGAACTCCGTCTTGCCGCCCGCCGCCGACATCAGAACGCCGCCGACGAGCTTCACATGGACATGCACCGGCGTGAGCGGCGGTGGGGCCGGCGGGTCCTTGAGGCCTGTACCCTTGAAGCGGCGGACCATGGTCGTGCTCCTCGAGAAATTCTCAACCAGCGCATGCGCAGAGTGAAGTCTCTCGCCTCAATCGCCCTCTCCCATGGGGAGAGGGTGCCGGCAGGCGGGAGAGGGGTGGCCAACTTACAATCGGAAAAAGGTCTGCCCGCTGGGCCGTGATGCCGGGCCTTTTTCCATCCGAGATATCGGACCCCCTCATCCGGCCCTTCGGGCCACCTTCTCCCCCTGGGAGAAGGCGACCAATCGCGGCGATGGATTAGCTTCGAGACTCAGCTCCTGTAGAATCAAAAGGGCCGCCACCCCATCGGACGGCGACCCCTTTTTAGCCTGACGCTCAACCCTTGGATTTGATCGCCTTCAAAATCTTGGGCGGCGAGATCGGGATGTCCGTCATCTGCTTGCCGACGGCCGCCGAGATGGCAATCCCGATAGTGGCGAGCGGCGGCACGATCGAGGTCTCGCCGACGCCGCGCACGCCATAGGGGTGGCCCGGGTTCGGCACTTCGAGGATGACGGTGTCGATCATCGGCAGGTCGGAGGCCACCGGAATGCGGTAGTCGAGGAAGCCCGCGTTCTGCAGCGTGCCGTCCTTGCCGTAGATGTACTCCTCGTTCAAGGCCCAGCCGATGCCCTGGGCGGCAGCACCCTGGTACTGGCCCTCGACATAGCTCGGATGGATCGCCTTGCCGGCATCCTGGCAGACCGTGTAGCGCGTGATCGTGGTGCGGCCCGTCTCCTTGTCGATCTCGACATCGGCGATGTGCGAGGCAAAGCCGACGCCGGCTCCGTCCGCGTTCACCTCGTAGTGACCGGCAATCGGTCCGCCGGTATTGGGCGAGTTGGCCGCGATCTCGGCAAGCGATAAGGGCTCGAACTTGCCGGCATTGGCGCCGGCCGGTTTCGCGTAGCCCTTCTCCCAGACCACCGCTTCCTCCGGGATGCCCCAGGTTTTCGCGGCGCGCTGGCAGGCCTTCTTGATGACATCGCGGGCCGCGTTGATGGTGGCGAGGCCGGTCGAGAACGTCGTGCGGCTGCCGTCGGTCACGTCGTTGTGACCGAGGGAGGCCGTATCGGCGATGATGCAGCGCACCTTGTCGTAGGGGATGCCCAGCTCCTCGGCGGCCATCATGGTCATCGAGGCCCGCGAGCCACCGATGTCGGGTGTGCCGACGGCCAGCGCGATGGTGCCGTCGAAGCCGACATTCATCGATACGCAGGTGTTGCCGCCGAAGTTGAACCAGAAGCCGCAGGCAACGCCGCGGGCCTGGTTCGCCTTCAAGGGCGCCTTGTAGTGGGGATGGTCCTTCGTCGCCTTCAGGCAATCGATGATGCCGATCGGGCCGAAGGTCGGGCCATAGCAGGACTTGGTGCCCTCCTTGGCCGCGTTCTTGAGGCGGAACTCGATCGGATCGAGGCCGAGCTTTTGGGCCAGCTCCGTCATGGCGCTCTCGACGGCGAAGGCGGCGATGGGTGCGCTCGGCGCCCGGTAGGCGGCGAGCTTGGGCCGGTTGCAGAGCACGTCCCAACCGACGATGCGGACGTTCTCCAGGTCATAGCAGGCGAACGAGGTCATCGCGCCGTACTCGACGCCCGAGCCCGGGAAGGCGCCGCCCTGGAAGCGCATGACCATGTCGGCGGCCGTGATGCGGCCGTCCTTCTTGGCGCCGATCTTGACGTCCATCGAGGAGGAGGCGGTCGGGCCGGTCGCCCGGAACACCTCATCGCGCGTCATGGCGATCTTGACCGGGCGGTTGGCCGTGCGCGAGAGCGCCAGCGCCACCGGCTCGATGAACACCGTCGTCTTGCCGCCGAAGCCGCCGCCGATCTCGGAGGCGGTGACGCGGACGCGCGACTGGTCCATGCCGAGCAGCTGCGCGCAGACGTTGCGGATCATGTAGTGGCCCTGAGTGCAGACCCACAGATCGGCCTGTCCATCGGGGCTGACGCTCGCCAGGCACGCGTGCGGCTCGATATAGCCCTGGTGCGTTGCCTCGGTCTTGTAGGAGCGCTCGACGACGACGTCGGCTTCTTTGAAGCCCGTGTCGACGTTGCCATGGCCGAACTGGTGGCGGGCAGCGACGTTGGAGGGCTTCGTCGGCGCCGGCTCGACGCCCGACGTTATGAGATCCTCGCGGATGAGCGGGGCGCCCGGCTTGTAGCTCGCGTCGACATCGGTGACGTGCGGCAGCACCTCGTAGTCGACCTTGATGAGCGCGAGTGCTTTGCGGGCGATGGAAGCGCTGGTGGCGGCGACGGCTGCCACCGCGTGACCATCATAGAGCGCCTTCTCGCGGGCCATGATGTTGGTCAGGATGTCCATCAGGCCGGCGTTGCCGTCGGTCACTGGGAAATCGTCACGGGTGACGACCGCCTTGACGCCCGGGAGCGCCGCGGCCTTCGAGATGTCGATCTTCTTGATCTTCGCATGCGCGTGCGGCGAGCGGAGGATCCGGCCGATCAGCATGCCCGGCGCGTTCATGTCGGCGCCGAAGCGGGCGCGGCCGGTCACTTTGTCGATGCCGTCCGGGCGGATCGGCCGCGTGCCGACGATGTCAAACTTGCGCGATTTCTGAGCGATGTCCTGAGCCATTACGCTCTCCTCATCTCTTGGGCGGTGTCCATGACCGCGCGAATGATCTTGTCATAGCCGGTGCAGCGGCAGAGGTTGCCGGCGAGCCAATAGCGCACCTCGGTCTCGGTCGGGTTCGCATTGCGCTCGAGCAAATTCTTCGCAGCGACCAGGAAGCCCGGCGTGCAGATGCCGCACTGGAGGGCGGCATGCTCTAGGAACTTCTGTTGCAGGGGATGCAGCTTCTCGCCATCCGCCATGCCCTCGATGGTGCCGATCTTTTGGCCGTCGGCCTCGGCGGCGAGCACGAGACAAGAGCAGACGAGGCGGCCGTCGAGGGTGACTGTGCAGGCCCCGCAATCGCCGGTGCCGCAGCCTTCCTTGGCGCCCGTCAGGCCGAGTCGATCGCGGAGTGCATCCAGCAGTGGCTCGTCCGCCTCGCAAAGGAACTCGTAGGCGTCGCCGTTGACGGTGGTCGAAACGTGAATCTGGCTCATCACTTCCCCTTCGCGCGCTCGAGCGCAATCTTGGCCGCGCGCTTCGCGAGCACGCCGGTTACATCGGTGCGGAACTCTTTCGTGCCGCGCTTGTCGTCGATTGGTGTGGCGGCGGCGGATGCGGCGGCCGCGAGCTTGGCAAGCGCCGCGTCGTCGACCTTCGTGCCGATCAGCGCCTTGGCGCAGGCGTCCGACAGAATGACGCGCGGACCGACGGCGCCGAGCACGACGCGGGCGGCCGTGCAGGTGCCGCTGCCATCGATTGTCAGGCAGACGCCGGCGCCGACGACGGCAATGTCCATCTCGGTGCGTGGGATGAAGCGGAGATAGGCGTCGCCCGTGTTGGCGGGCTTGGCTGGCAGCAGGATCGCCTCGACGATCTCGTCCTTGGCGAGCGAGGTCTTGCCGGGCGCTGTCGGAATGTCGGCGACGGGCACCTCGCGGCGGCCCTTCGAGCCGACGACGACGGCCATCGCGTTCACGGCAACGAGTGCCGGCACGCTATCGGCGGCGGGCGAAGCGTTGCAGAGATTGCCGGCCATGCTGGCGCGGCCCTGCACCTGGGTCGAGCCGATGAGGCGGGCGGCCTCGACGACGCCGGGCCAAGTCTTTTTCAGCTCGGCATGCTCGCCGAGCTCGGCGCCGGCCACCGCCGCGCCGATCCGGAAACCGCCCTTTTCGGAGCTGATCTTGCGCATCCCGTCGATGCGTTTGATATCGACGACGAGGTCCGGCTCCAGCCGGCCGGATTTCATCTGCACCAGGAGGTCGGTGCCGCCGGCGAGGATTCGGGCTTGGCCCTTCTCGCCGCCGAGCAACTTGACCGCCTCGTCGATAGACTTCGGGGCTTCGTATCGCATGCTTGCTCTCGATGTTCTCTGACGAAGGATTGTGGAGGGATGGTCCAGCACTATCTGTAGCGCGGCCCGGCGGCTTCTGCCAGCCCCCGGCGCCCGGATAGGAGGCCGGAGGCGGTAGGGCTGGGTTGCGTGCAGGCGGGTGGCCGGTCTGCTATAGGCTGGGCATGGACGTTCAACCGGACGATCGCTTCGAGTTCCGCCGCGGCGAGGGGTCGACCCTGATCATCGCCTGCGGGGCTTTGGCGCGCGAGATCGTCATGCTGATCGAGGCGAACCGGCTGGAACGGCTCGATGTCGTCTGCCTGCCCGCCATCTGGCACAACACGCCCGAGAAGATCCCGGATGGCATTCGCGAAAAGATCCAGGCGGCCAGGGGTAAGTACGAGCGCATCCTTGTCGCCTATGGCGACTGTGGCACCGGTGGTAAGCTCGACGAGGTGCTCGCCGAGGAGGGCGTCGAGCGGATCGAGGGGCCGCATTGCTATTCCTTCTTCGCCGGCAATGCCGAATTCGCCGCGACGGCGGAGGACGAGGACCTGACGGCCTTCTACCTCACCGACTATCTCGCCCGCCACTTCGATAAGCTGATCTGGGAGCACTACCACCTCGACCGGCCAGGCATGCGCGACTTGATGTTCGGCAACTACACGAAGGTCGTCTACCTGGCGCAGATCGACGACCCGGCGCTCGATGCCCGGGCGCGCGCGGCGGCCGAGAAGCTCGGCCTCGCCTATGAGCGCAGGCTCACCGGCTTCGGTGATCTGGCGCCGTTCCTTGAGCGGGCGGGGCGATGACGACGACTGTCCGGCTTGCTGTCGAGGCCGACATCCCGGCGATCAAGGCCATGATGCGGGAGTTCGTCGATTACCTGAACGCCATCGACGAGCCGGAGGACGTGCCGGACGAGGTGCTCGACCGGATCGGGCCCATGGCTTTTGGGCCGAACAAGCGTTGCACGGCTCTGATCGCCGAGGTTGACGGCAAGCCCGCGGGCTATCTTCTCTACTTTATTGGTGTCTTCACCGATCCGATGACGCCGGTGCTGTTCGTCGCCGATCTGTTCGTCAGTGAGTCAATCCGGCGTGGGAATGTCGGCAGCGCCCTCATGTTTCGGGCCCGCGAGATCGCGCGCGAGCAGGCGGCCAATCAGGTGGTTTGGACGGTCTGGCGGAAGAATCCGAAGGCGGTCGAGTTCTACAAGGCGCTCGGCGCGCGCGTGTTCGAGGAAGAGATTCTTATGACCTGGCCTGTGGAGGCCGTCGAAACGGCCGGTCGAACATGAGCATCACGCTTCGCCCGGCGTCTGCTGCCGATCGCGCCGTGTTCGCCGAGCTCCTCGCTGCCGCGGCCGATCTCGAGGCTTACGAGAATGTCGCGCTCGACCAGCTCGTCGATCATGCTTTTGGACCGCAGGCCTTTGTGCGGGTGATGCTGGCGGAGGATGCCGGGACGACGGCCGGTGCCATGGCCTACTATCTGGGGTTTAATGACTCCGGCCTCACCGTGAATGTCATCTTCATACATGTGCGAGAGGAGCGCCGGCTGGGCTCCGCCTTCCACAAATTCATCAGTCACGCCCGCCACATCGCGAGCGAGCGCAGCGCCGCCTCGCTCAATCTGGCCGGCGCGATCTTCGACGAGCGGGTCTGCGGCATGCTGCAGGCAGTGCGCCGCGAGGGCGAAGCGCTCACAGGTCAATGAGGCGAGGCATGACGCTCATCATCCGTACGGCAACGCCCGCCGATCGCCCCGAGCTGGCGAAGATGCTCAAGGAGGTGCTCGACTATTTCGAGAGCCTCGCCCCCGATCCGATGGCCGATCAAATGACGCCCAAGGACATCTGGACGACGTCAGGCCTCTCCTTCACCGATAACCCCGTCTGCGCGACGCTCATCCCCGAGGTCGATGGCAAAATCGCGGGCTACCTCGCCTATCATTTCGGAGTCTGGGAGATTTTCCCCGCGCTGTTCGTGGCCGGACTCTACGTGCGGCCTCAGTTCCAGCGTGACGGCGTCGGCCGCGCGGTGATGCTGGAGGCGCGCAAGCTAGCGGCCGCGCGTGGCGCCACGCGAATTACCTGGGAGGTCTGGCGCCAGAATCCGCGCGCCATCGCCTTCTACGAGAGCCTCGGCGCGGAGGGTTATGACGACAATCTGAGGATGGCGATGAAGGTGTGATCTCTGCTTCCCAACCGCAAATCGGATGTCGATCGAAACGCACAATCTCTCCTCCGTCATGGCCGCGGAGGCGGCCACCCAGGCAAGCCTCCACAACCACTTGGTAGCGGTCAGTGACGTGCTGGGCGCGGCGCCCGGATACTCGCCTCCCGAGTGGTGAATCCGTGCCCACTTCTAACTTGTCTGGGTGGCCGCCTCCGCGGCCATG
>JANNSX010000097.1:0-15472 GCA_031403155.1 Hyphomicrobiaceae bacterium | reverse complement strand
AGGCTCGGTCGCCTCGCCGAACCGCGAGACGGAGGCGATGCTGGACGGCTCGGACGCGGTCGCCGACTGGCCGCTGCTCAATGCGCTGCTCAATTGCGCGTCGGGCGCCACCTGGGTCTCGATCCATCACGGCGGCGGCGTAGGCATGGGCTACTCGATCCACGCTGGCCAGGTGATCGTCTGCGACGGTTCGAAGGATGCCGACCGGCGCATCGAGCGCGTGCTCTGGAACGATCCCGCGACCGGCGTCATGCGCCATGCGGACGCGGGTTACGAGATCGCCAAGGATTGTGCAAAGAAGCACAAGCTCAAGCTGCCGGGAGTATCATGATCGCAGCGCGCCGGGGATCGGCTCTGCGAGACCGGCAATGGGCAATGGAATTCGCTCGCGATTATAGCAAAGCGATCGGCCGTTGCCCTCGACAAGCGGGAGGCAATCCAAAACGGCGCTCTCGCACCTGCCGGACTGCCTCGCGGCGAACGTCCTATGTCGCCGGACCGTCCTCGGGATTGAAGACCTTCTTCTTGCCGATGTTGCGGAACATGCTTTGCAAGAAGCCCTTCTCGCGGGCGGCAACCGGGGTCTTGCGCGAGGAGAAGTCGACGATCTCGCCGTCCTCCATACCGTAATTGGCCAACCGGTCGACAGCGCCGACCTCGTTGAAGTAGACGGCGACTACGCGGCGGTCGATGACCGAGGGGCTCGCGAAGGCGTAGCCCTTCGTGGTCGTGGAAATGTAGTAGTAAGTCTGGCCCTCGACAGTCGAGGTGGTGTCCGGGGTGCCGAGCGCGAGCTTCACTTCGTCCGCGCCCATGCCGGGCTGGACCTGCTGCAGATCGGTCTCGCTCAGGATATGACCGTGGCGGTTGACCTCGGTGGCGCAACCGGCAAGACCGAGGAGCGCAACCACGGCAACGCCACCGGCAAGCCGGCGGCCTTGGCGGCGAACGAGATTGTGAGGCATTATCAGGCCCATGTCGGAATCACCCAGTCGCCATGCCATTTGCGTAGCCCGGGCGCCGGCCCTTGGCAACGGCCGCCTTGCCGCTGGCTACGGCCGGCCGGCAAAGCGCTCGCCTTTCCAAGGACTTCCCCCATGCTGACGTGGTTGAGGCAACGACGCAGCGCGGAGCGGATAGCGCGCGCCCTTTATGGCTCCAGTGTGACCGCGGCCCGGGCGCCCGCGCTTTACAAGGAGTTAGGTGTCCCGGACACACTCGCCGGCCGTTTCGAGATGGTGGTGCTCAACACCTTCCTGCTGATGCACCGGCTTGCCGGTGAGAGCGAGGCCGGGCGGGCTCTCGCCCAGGCACTCGCCGAGGCCATGACGGAGCAGCTCGACGACGACATGCGCCAGATGGGCGTCAGCGACGTCACGGTGCCGAAGAAGATCCGCAAGGCCGCCTCGGCCGCCTACGGGCGTTTCGAGGCCTATGCGGCGGCGCTTGAAGCGAACGATCCGGCGAAACTGGCCGAGGCGCTCATCCGGAACGTCCATGATGGCGATACCAACCGGTTAGCGGAGGCAAAAAAGCTGGCGGATCATATGATGGGCGCGGCCGCGGCGCTGCGCGGCCAGGCCGCCGATCGCCTGTTGGCGGGCGATGTCGATCTGCCTCGCTATGGGGAAACCGTGCCATGACCGAGCCCGAAGCGCCGCCACTGCCGCTCGGCGCCAAACCCTGGGTGATCAAAGCCCGCGGCATCGGCAATAGCGGGGTCTCAGGCAGGCTCGAGGCCAACGAGCAGGACCGCCGGGCGCTGGCCGAGGCGCTCGACGTCCTCGCCTGCGACCGGCTCGTCGTCGACTATCGTGTGAAGCCTATCGGGGGCGATCGCTTCAAAGCGTCGGGCCGGATCACGGTTGATCTCGTGCAGGCCTGTGTCGCGACCCTCGAGCCGGTGCCTGAGACCATCAAGGAAAGCTTCTCCGTCGCCTTCTGGCCGGCCGAGGAGATCGGCGCCGAGTTGCCGGAGGGCGAGATCCATCTCGATGAGGAGGTGCCGGAGCCCATCGAGGGTGGAGAGATCGCGCTCGGCCGCTACGTCTACGAGCTGATTGCCGTGACGATGGAGCCGTTTCCCCGCAGCCCCAATGCCCCCGCCGATGATGGCACCGAGCCCGTCGCCACGTCAGGCGTGAAGCCGGACAATCCCTTCGCGGTGCTCGCGAAGCTGAAGAAGAAGCCCGATTGAGAGTGCCGATGCCGTCCTCCGATCCATCGTTCGCCACCGTTTGCCGGGACTGGGCGCTCGCGCTGACGAAGCTGCCGAGCGTTACCGGCACCGAGGACGAGGCGCGGTTTGCCGGGCATATGCTTGCCATGCTCCGCGCCCGGTCCGCGTTCCGCGACGCGACGGCCTGGACCATCCCCGTCGAGGCCGATCCGCTCGGGCGGCAAGTCGTGGCGCTGCTCGTCAAGGGCAAGGGCCGTGAGACCGTCATCCTCACCGGCCACTACGACACGGTGCCGATCGACGACTACGGCGATCTGAAACCCCTCGCGTGCGATCCTGAGCGGCTGAGCGCGGCACTCCTCGCGCGTCTCTGCCGCAGCGCGTCCAGCGAGACAGAGCAACGCGCGCTTGCCGATCTCGAGAGCGGCGGGTTCCTCCCCGGTCGCGGTCTCCTCGACATGAAAGCGGGGCTCGCCGCCGGGCTTGCCGTTATGGAAGCTTTCGCTGCGTGCGAAGTAAGGGACGGCAACATCCTCTTCCTCGCCGTGCCGGATGAGGAGGCGACCTCGGTCGGCGCGCGCCAGCTTGCGAAGAGCCTTCCCGCCATCGCCGCCGGGCACAACCTCGAGCCCATCGCCGCCATCAACCTCGACTCGATCGCGGACGATGGCGACGGCAGCGCCGGGCGCATGATTGCACATGGTTCCGTCGGCAAACTGCTGCTGACCGCATACGTTGCCGGCGTGCCGGCCCACGCCTGCTATCCCTTCGCCGGCGTCAATGCCGGCGCGATCGCCGGTGCCATTGCAGCAGATGCCGAATGGGCGCCTGAGCTCGCCGATCCTGCCGCCGGCCCCTCTGGCATGCCGCCGACACTGCTCTCGATGAAGGACTCCAAACTCCATTACGACGTGACGACGCCTGCGCACGTGTGGGCGACGTGGAATGCGTTGTATGTGGCGAAGAGGCCCGAGGCGCTGCTCGAGGCGTTCGCAGCCATCTGCCGCCGGGCAACGGCGGCGCTCGCGGCGAAGCTGGACAGCGCGGCGGGCGTCAGCGTACCG
Organism: Hyphomicrobiaceae bacterium; assembly: GCA_031403155.1. GTDB lineage: Bacteria > Pseudomonadota > Alphaproteobacteria > Rhizobiales > Hyphomicrobiaceae > JANNSX01. The sequence continues at coordinate 12,229 of JANNSX010000097.1, read as the reverse complement.
AAGATCGAGGTCTTGAGTTTCGCGGAGCTCGTCGAGCGAGCCACGCGTCGCGACGCCTCGGTTACCGACGCCATCGCGGCAACCGCCCAGTCCGCCGCCGCTGCAGGCCACAACCTTCCCGAGCAATGCCGGCTCGTCACCGAGGTGCTTTGGCATCGCGCGGGGCTCGCCGGTCCCGCCGTCGTCGCCGGCTTCGGCTCGCTGCCCTATTTGCCGGTCTCACTCGGCGCAAACGACGGCGCCCAGCGACTCGCCATCGCCGTCCGGGAAGCGCAGGCAACCGTCGCCCGCGATCTCAATGTCACCGTCGGCACGTCGCACTACTTCCCCGGCATCTCCGACATGAGCTTCCTGGGCGAGGCCGACCTCGCGACCGTGCCCGCCATCGCCGCCAACACGCCCATCTGGGGCCACGGCATCGCCTGGCCCGCCGAGAACGCCGCCGCCGGGCTTCCCACCGTTAACGCTGGGCCTTGGGGCCGCGACTACCACACCCCCCTCGAGCGGCTCGAGACCGGCTACGGCTTCGATGTCCTGCCGAAGCTGATCGGGCACATGGTCGACGCATTGCTCGCCCGCTGACGATTGCGGCCCGCCCGCCCATCGGCTAGCTTCGCCCTCAACCATAAGCCCGCAAACGACCAAGGAGACTTCGCATGCCTTCGATGATCTTTTCCCGCCGCACGGCGCTGGCGCTCTCCGCCGGCGTGCTGGCGCTCGGCCTCGCCGGAACGGCCGCCTCCGCCGCCGAGATCAAGGTGCTCAACTGGCAAGGCTACGGCACCGACGAGAAGTGGGCGCTCGAGATGTTCCAGGCCAAGTCCGGCCACACCGTGACCCACGACTACTACAATTCCGAGCAGGAGATGCTGACGAAGCTGCGCACCAGCCCCGGCGTCTACGACGTCGTGCTGATCAACAGCATCTATGTGGGCGATGCGGTGAAGGAAGGTCTGATCCAGCCGATCGACACCGCCAAGATCACGAACTTCGCCGACCTGTCGCCGGTGCTGCGCGACTCGACGAGCTTCAACCATGACGGGAAGGCCTATGCCGTCTCGTGGGTCTGGGGCCTGACCTCGTTCGCCTACAACTCCGAGAAGATCAAGGCGGCGCCGGATTCGATTGCCACGATCTTCGACGACGCGGCCTACAAGGGTAAGCTCGGCATGCGCGACGACGCGGTCGAGGCCGTGCAGATCGCAGCCCTCGCCACCGGCCAGGACATGAACAACCCGGCCGACCTGCCCAAGATCAAGGAGCGCCTGATGTCGCTCAAGGAGCAGATGTCGACCTTCTGGTCCTCCGAGGACGAGTGGAACAAGCATCTGGCGGCCGGCGACTTCGATATCGCCGTCTACTGGTCGGGCTCGGCGGCGCGCGCCAAGAAGGCCTTCAAGCTGCCGGTCGAGTACCTCGTGGCGAAGGAAGGCGCGATCGGCTGGTTCGACGGTCTCACCGTCGCGACCAAGGCGCCGAACGCGGAAGCCGCCCACGCCTTCATCGACTTCATGGTCAATCCCGAGTTCTACGTGAAGTGGGACAACGATGTCGGCGCCCCCGCATCGGCGAACCTCAAGGCAAATGCAATGCTGCCTGAGGACGCCATGAACCGGAAGGTTCTGGGCGATGAGGCGACGTTGAGCCGCGTGAAGTTCATGGCGCCCTTGTCCGACGACCAGCGCAAGGCCTACCAGGAGCTGTGGGACGAGGTGAAGACCGCCATCGCGAAGTAAGCGATGTCCGCACGGCAGCGTCAAAGACAAGCCGTCACCTTACTGACAGCGCCAGCCTATCTATGGCTGGCGCTGACTGTTTTCCTCCCCCTCGCGGCGATGCTCTATTTCAGCTTTCTGACGGTGCCGCCGATCGGCAACCGTGTGCCCGCGCTGACCTTCGAGCACTACACGGCCTTCTTCACCAAATACATCTACTGGTACAACGCTTGGCGCTCCTTCGAGCTCGGGCTCTGGGTAACCGGCATCTGCCTGCTGGTGGGCTATCCGGCGGCCTTTTTTCTCGCCAAGCGTATCTCGGGGCGCTGGCGCGAGGCGCTGTTCCTGCTGATCATCCTGCCCTTCTGGTCGAACGCGTTGGTCAGAACCTTTTCCTGGACCATGGTGTTGCGGGAGCCGCTCGATCTGCTGTTCACCTATCCGGCGATCGTCGTCGGCCTCGTGCACGCCTATCTGCCGTACGCGATCCTGACGATCTACGTGGCGCTGCAGGGCGTCGATGATTCTTACGTCGAGGCGGCGCGCAGCCTTGGCGCGACGAAGGTGCAAACCTTCTTGCGGGTGGTGCTGCCGCTCAGCATGCCGGGCGTGCTGACGGCGGTGTTCCTGATCTTCATTCCCGTCATCGGCTCCTTCATGGAGCCGCGGATCTTGGGCGGCAAGAATGCAATCATGCTCGGGCCCATCATCGAGGGTCAGTTCATGACCGCCTTCAACTGGCCGCTCGGGGCGGCACTCTCCTTCGTGATGCTGGCAATCATCCTGCTGATCATCGCGCTGTGCTCCCCGCTGATCCGGCGTTATGCGAGGGTCGGGTGATGGGCGTCTCGAACAGAGCCACGCCCACCGCAAACGCGACCGGCACTCGCTCCAAGCAACTCGCACGATCCCTGCGCCGTTCGCAGACCGATGCCGAGGCCAAGCTATGGGGCCATCTTCGAGGCCGTCGTCTCGATGGTCTCAAGTTCCGCCGCCAGGTACCAATCGTTGGATACATCACCGACTTCGCTTGCGTCGATGCCAAGCTCATCATCGAGCTCGATGGCAGCCAGCACGCCGAGCGCGAGGAAGCCGATGCCATCCGAACCGCAGCTCTTCGTCTCGTTGGCTACGAAGTGATCCGCTTCTGGAACGCCGACGTCCTAAAGAACGTCGACGCCGTACTCTCGACAATCCTCGATCATGTCCATGGCGCCACGCGAATACATGAGGATGGCGCATCATGAGTGATCGCCAGTCTGATCGTCCAGGCTCGGTAGTCGCGGCTCTATCGCCTTCTCCCAAGGGGAGAAGGTGGCCCGAAGGGCCGGATGAGGGGGTAGGATCTCTCCAAAAGAAGAAGGTCCAGCCTCACGACCAAGTGGGCAGACCTTCTTCCGTTCGTGAGTCCGTACCCCCTCTCCCGCCTGACGGCACCCTCTCCCTTTGGGAGAGGGCAGACAGAAGCGCGAGGCTGGTGGATGCCGCGCTCGAAATGTTGGACGGCGCATCGATTGATCGCCTTCTCCCAAGGGGAGAAGGTGGCCGAATGCCGGATGAGGGGGTAGGACCTCTCCAAAAGAAGAAGGTCCAACCTCACGACCAAGTGGGCAGACCTTCTTCCGTTCGTGAGTCCGTACCCCCTCTCCCGCGTTTGTTGACTTGCGTGCCTCCGGCACGACCCGGCACCCTCTCCCATCGTGCCGGAGGCGCGCCTTCGGCACGATGGGAGAGGGCAGAAAGGGCCGCAGATCTGGGTTTTATGGTGAGTCGTGATTCCGCAGGAGGAGCGCCGTGAGCGCGCGCACCACCTCAGCGGCCGCCTCCTGGCTCCCCTCGGCCTATCTTGGGCTGATCCTGGCCTTCCTCTATTTGCCCATCGCCGTCATGATGCTGATGGCATTCAATCGGTCGGAGCTCTACGAGCTGCCCTTCGTCTTCGATCTCGTCTGGTTCAAGGCGCTGGCGCAAAACGAGCGGCTGCTGTGGGCGAGCTTCAACTCGGTGTGGATCGCCGTCGTCAATGCGATCATCGCAACGACACTCGGCACGCTCGCGGCCTATGCCTTCGCCCGCTACGAGTTCCGCGGCAAGAAACTGATGCAGCTGCTGCTGTTCCCGCCGATCACCATTCCCTGGCTCATCATCGGCACGTCGATGCTCATTTTCTTCTTCTGGACCGGCATCGGCAAAGGTCTGCATGCGATCCTGCTCGGCCACGTGGCGTTGTCGTTGCCCTACGTCATCGTCGTCGTCGGGGCGCGGTTGCAGTCGCTCGATCCCACACTTCCCGAAGCCGCTGCCACCACGGGAGCGACACCGTTTCAGGTGTTCCGCCGCATCACGCTACCGCTGATGGCGCCAGGCGTCGTCGCGGCCGCGCTCTTCGCCTTCGCCGTCTCCTTCGACCAGTTCGTCATCTCGTACTTTTTGGCCGCACCCGGCACCTCGACGCTGCCGGTCGAGATCTACACCGCCATCCGCAAGGGCTTCACGCCGGAGGTCAACGCCATCTCGACCATCATCATCCTCGTCTCGATGGGCCTCGTGCTGCTGGTGGCGCGGAACTATAAATTCGGGGGAGATCGCTGAGATGGCCCGGGTCGATGCCGAGAATGTCAGCAAGCACTACGGCACCGTCGCGGCGCTCGATGGCGTCACCATCCACTTCACGGACGGGGAATTCTTCGGCCTGCTCGGGCCCTCGGGCAGCGGCAAGACCACGCTGCTCAGGATGATTGCGGGCTTCATCGATCCCGATACCGGCTCGATCGCCTTCGACGGCGAGCGCATCGACACCGTGCCCGTGCACCGGCGCGGCATCGGCATGGTGTTCCAGAGCTACGCGCTGTTTCCGCACATGACGGTTCGCGACAACATCGCCTTCGGGCTCGATGTGCGGGGCACCGCCAAATCCGAGATCGACGGCAAGGTCGCGGAGATGCTGGACCTCGTGCAGCTCAAGGGTTTCGGCGAACGGAAACCCCGCCAGCTCTCCGGCGGCCAGCAGCAGCGCGTGGCCCTGGCCCGCGCGCTCATCACCAACCCGCGCGTGCTCCTCCTCGACGAGCCGCTGGGCGCGTTGGATCGCCGGCTCAGACAGGAGATGCAGGTGGAGCTCAAGGAGATCCAGCGCCGGATCGGCATCACGACAATCTTTGTTACCCACGATCAGGAGGAGGCGCTGACCCTCTCCGACCGCATCGCCATCATCGATCATGGCAAGCTCATGCAGATCGGCGCGCCGGAAGCGGTCTACGAGAAGCCGGTGAGCGTATTCGCGGCGCGGTTCCTCGGCGATGCCAATGTGTTTTCCGGCCAGGCCGAGGGCGGCGGCGTCAAGCTCGCAACAGGCGAGTTGGTCAAGGCAGCGGCGGGCAACGCGGCAACCGCCATCGTCCGCCCGGAAAAGCTCGATGTGATGGCCGCCGGAACCGAGGTCGCCGCCGATCGCAACCGGATCGCCGGCGAGATCGTGCAATCCATATTCTCCGGCGCGAGCGTCACTTATCGCATCCGCACGAACGCACTCGGAACCGAGCCGTTGCTCGTTTTCGCGCAGAACCGGTCGGCGGCGCCGTTCGCGAGGGGCACACAGGTGACCGTTTCCTGGTCGCCGGCCGATACCGTGGCGGTCGCAACATGACAGGGCGCGCACTTCCCTTCGGGTCCCTCGGCCGCGAGGCGGTTCACCTCTGCATCGACATGCAGCGCCTGTTCTCTGAGAAAACCGATTGGCACACGCCGGGCGTCGCCGAGGTGACGCCGCCGATCGTCCGCATCGCCCAGCACGCGCCGGAGCGCGCCATCTACACGCGCTTTCGTGCGCCCAAGCAGATCGAGCACGCCAAGGGCCAGTGGCGGACTTACTATCGCCGCTGGCAGAGCGTGCTTGCCGACCGGAACGACGCGGATCTCTACGATCTCGTGCCGGAGCTTCGTCCCTTCGTGCCGCCGGGGCAGACGCTCGACAAGCTCGGCTACTCGGCCTTCGATGCGCCGGAGCTCGAGCCGATGCTCGCCAAGCTCGGCGCGAAAACGCTCATCCTCACCGGCGTCGAGACCGACGTCTGCGTGCTGTCGACTCTCTTTGCCGCCATCGATCGCGGCTACCGCATCGTGCTCGTTGCCGATGCCATAGCCTCCAGCGACCCGGCCTCGCACGCGGCCACTCTCGCCCACGTCATTCCCCGCTTCGACCGGCAGGTCGAGGTGACAGATACCCCATCCCTCCTCCAACAGTGGCAAGCATGACGAACGTCCTCGAAACGCCCAGCGTTGCCGTCACCCGGGCCTGGAACACCTGGTCCGCCGACAATTATCTGGAGATGATCTTCAAGCCGCTCGGCATCCGCGTGACCCCCATTGTCTACTCGGCGGCGGTCTCGACGGCGCGAACGATCGGTCCCGGCGCCGAGGTGGTGCTGGGTCCGCACGCCACCGACGGCTCGCATGTGGAAATCACCTTCGACCATGCCGGCACCAAGCTCGACTGGCTCTGGCACCGTGGCAGCGACCCTTACGCGCTCGAAGGCTCCTGGCGCACGACGGCGCACGGCGAATGGGGCTTGCGGTTCTGGGTCGTGCTCGCACTCTCCTCCGACCAGGGCGATCAGTGGCTCTACGATCCTGTCACCGGCATCGCGAGCCTGATGCACGGGCCGCGCACGGTGTCGCTCAAGGCCGAGCGCGCGGCCCTCCTCGTGACGGGACATGACTCGATCGTGGCACTCGCCGAGGAGTACAAAACCAAGGGCTACTGGTATCTCGACAGCCGCGCCGAGACGGCACCCGTACTGGCGCTGCGCTTCAATCTCGAAGAAGCACCCGAGAACCGTTTCGCCATCACTATCGCCGACCGGCCCGACTTGACCCGCACGCGCGTGACGGAGGCGCTCGAGAAGCCGGCCGCGCTGCCGGAAAGACCCGCCGAGCCTGCGCAACAGGCGCTGCGCGCCGTCCGCGACATCGTCGGCTGGAACACGGTGTGGGATGGCGTCAATCATCGCCCCTACACGACGTGCAGCCGGAACTGGGACTTGAAAAAATTCGGTGGCTTCGGCTTCTGGCTGAACGACACGGCGATCAACGCGCTGCTCGCCTCGCTGTTCGATCCCGAGCAGGCGCGCGAAAATTTGGCCGTCGTGCTCTACGGCCGCACGCCCGAGGGCAATCTCCCCTGCCTCATCACCGGCAACGATGCCTGGGTCGACCGCACACAGGCGCCGCTCGTCTCCTTCATCACCTGGCAACTCTATCAGCGCACCGGCGCGATCGCACTGCTGGAGGAAGCCTATCCGGTTCTCGCCGGCAACAATGCCTGGCTCCGCCGTGTGCGCGATGGCAATGGCAATGGTCTGCTGGAGTATGGCTCATCGCCGGTCGGCATGGGTCTGTATCTCGGCACCAAGCTCGCGGCCAAGGACGAGTCCTTCATGGACAATTCGCCGATGCACGACGAGGCGCGGTGGAACGAGCCCTCCCGCACGCTCGATAGCGAGGATGTCGGATTGAATTGCTTCGCCGCGCTCGACTGCGAGATGCTGGCGATGATGGCCGATGCGCTCGGCCGGCGCGAGGAGGCGGGCGAGCATCGCAAGGACGCCGAGCGCTTGCAGAAGCTCATCGGCAAGGAACTCTGGGACAGTAAGCGCAAGATCTTCGCCAACCGGCTCTGGTCCGGCAAATTCGTCGAGAGCCTGACGCCGACCTCGTTCCTGCCCATGCTGGCGGGCGCCGCGAGCAAGGAGCAGATCGGCCATCTCCTCACCCATATTGACGATCCCAAGACTTTCGGTGGCGACTGGGTCATCCCCTCCGTCGCCAAGAACGATCCGGCGGCGAAAGACAACGTCTACTGGCGCGGCCGCATCTGGCCCATTCTCTGCTGGCTGACCTGGCATGGCTTGCGCCGCGCAGGCGAGATCGCAGTCGCCGATCGCTTCGCAGCCAAGACGCGCAACCTGTTCGCGAAATCCTGGGACAAGCTGCGGCTCGCGCCCGAAAACTACAACGCGCAGACCGGCGAGGGCCTCGACCAACTCGACACCGATCCGTTCTACAGCTGGACGGGCCTCCTCCCGCTGATGACCGTGTCGGAGACCCTGGATGTCTCGCCGTTCGAGGGTGTCTCGATCGGCCTCGACGGCGGCGATGTCGATCTCGGACCTGTGTGCACGGCGCTCGGGCGGGTGTCCGTCCGCCGCCGCGATGGCGTGACCGCGTTGATCCGGCATGGCGAGACGCTGGTCGAGGTCAAGTCGCATGGCCGTCTTTCCGGGCTGGAGATCAGCCGGCACCAGATCGCCGCAACGCTGCCCGCCTCTCGCGCGGGAGACGACTGGCTACGGCTCCCTGCCGTCGGCCGCAGCCGCGTCCTCGCGGCTTTCGTCGATGGCGATTGCGTCGAGCCGATCGCCAGCGGCATCGGTACGGAGATCCGGCTCGGCACTTCGGTATCGCCACGGCAGATCCAAATCCTCCTCGGCCCGCCTTCCGCGTAACGCTGCCCTGCGGCCGCCGCGCGTTGACTTGAGTGCCCGAACCGGATCGTATTTGCGCACCCGCCGGGGCCCGCCCGGCCCTCACGCCGGAGCCCGCAGCCCCATGGTCCCACTTCCCTTTTCCAAGGACGAGTATCGCCAGCGCCTGCGCAAGGTGCGCGACCAGATGGCCCGGCGCGGCATCGATCTGCTCGTCGTCACCGACGTCGCCAACCAGTATTACCTCACCGCCTATGACGGCTGGTCCTTCTACACGCCGCAGATCGTGCTGGTGCCGATCGAGGACGAGGAGCCCTACTGGCTCGGACGCGGCATCGATGCGACCGGCGGGCGGCTGACGGTGTGGATGAACCCGGACAACTCCGTCGGTTTTCCCGATCACTACGTGCAGCAGAACGATCGCCACCCGATGGATTGGATGGCCGATTGGATCAGGGCCAAGGGCTGGGGCTCACGCCGCATCGGCATCGAGACGGAGAGCTACTACTACTCAGCCCGCGCGCATGCCCATTTCGTTAAGGGCCTGCCGAACGCCATCATCGTGGAAGCAAACCTGCTCGTCTCCTGGATACGCGCCGTGAAATCGCCGGCCGAGATCGCCTACATGCGCAAGGCCGCGCGGCTCGTGGAGGCCGCGACCAAGGTCGCCCAAGAGGTGATCGCTCCCGGCGTGCGCGAATGCGATTCGGTCGCCGCCATCTATCAGGCCCAGATCGCGAGCCAGGATGACTGTGCCGGCGACATCACCTCGCTGCCACCGACCATCCTCGCCGGCGAGAACGCCACTGCCGCCCACATGCTCTGGACCGACCGGAAGTACGAAAAGGACGAGACGGTCGCGACCGAGCTTGCCGGCGCCTGCCGCCATTACACGTCGGGCCTCGCGCGTACGATGCACCTCGGCAAGCCTCCGAAGAAGCTCAAGGACACCACGAAGGCCGTGCTCGAAGGCATGGACGCCGTGCTCGACATGATGAAGCCCGGCGTCACCGGCGAGGATGTCGAGCTCGCCTTCCGCACGACGATCGCGAAGTACGGCCTCAAGAAGGAGAGCCGCTGCGGCTACTCGCTGGGCATCGGCTATCCGCCCGACTGGGGCGAGCACACGATCAGCTTGCGGGCCGGCGACAAGAGCGTGCTGGAACCCGGCAACGTCATCCACGTCATGCTCGGCATGTGGTTCGACACCTGGGGCATGGAGGTGAGCGAGACCGTGCTGCTGACGCCCAAGGGCAACGAGTGCCTGACGAACTTTCCGAGGGATGTGTTCTATAAGTGAAAGGCGCCGACACGGGGCAAGACATCGTCGCACCCTTTCCTCCCCCTGTTCATGGGGGAGGACACCGCGCCTTGGGTTTAGCGTCAGCTAAACCCTTAGGCGCGGTTAGGTGGGGGTGCTCGCCGCTTGCGATGAAACTCCGCTCTAACCACTCCGCAAAACAACACCCCCACCTTGGCGCGCCGAAGGACTTAGCTGCTGCGCATCGAAGTCCCAGGCGCGCGGTCCTCCCCCCTCGTCGTGCCGAAGGCGTGCATCCGGCACGAAGGGGGAGGAAAGGGTGCAGTGAGTTTTGAGTGCTTGACGTATGAGAGTTGAATTCACCGTCCACACGGAACCCCACCATGACCATCCATCCCCTCGATCCCGAGATCTCAACTAAGATGATCGACCTGCGCCGTCACCTCCATCGCCGTCCCGAACTGTCGAACGAGGAGCACGAGACGCAGCAGATCATCCGCGCAGCGCTCGAAGCTGCCGGCTTTGGCAACGTGCAGGACATCGCAGGCACCGGGCTCATGCTCGACATCGTCGGACAAGGTGGACCCTCGAACCGCAAGATCGCCATCCGTGCTGATATCGATGCGCTCCCGATCGAGGAGACGAGTGGGGAGGCCTTCACGTCGGAAAAACCCGGCGTCATGCATGCCTGCGGGCACGATGCGCACACAGCGATGGTCTTTGCTACGGCGTTGCAGCTTTACAAGCAGAAGAACCGTTTCCGCGGCACCGTGCGGCTGATCTTCCAGCCGGCGGAGGAGGCGGATCCACTTGGTGGAAAGCGCGTCGTCGAGGCGGGCCTCATCGACGATGTCGACGGTGTCATCGGCATCCATGTCGATCCCAATCTCGAGACTGGCCGCATCGCGGTTGCCCCCGGAACCTACACACTCGCCTGCGATACGTTCGACATCGTCGTCACCGGCAAGGGCTCGCATGCGGCGATGCCGGAGCAGGGAGTGGACGCACTCGCGGCGGCGGTGACGATCGCCCAACAGCTCAGCCTGATCGTCACGCGCGAGCGCAACGCCTATGCCCCGCTGGTCGTTGCGGTAACGGCGCTGCATGCCGGCACCGCGCACAACATCCTGCCCGGCCGCGCGACGATGATGGGCACCATAAGGTCGGGGAGCGAAGAGACGCGCCAGCTCGCACACCGCCGCATCAAGGAGATTGCCGAAGCCGCGGCGCTGATGCATCGCGCGACTGCCGACGTGAAGGTGACGCGGGGCGACGTCGCGGTCGTCAACGATCCGGAAATGGTGGACCTCATCCGCGAGGCCGGCACGGCGACGGGCGGCGAGGTGCTCAATCTCCCCGGCTGGACGCCAGGCGATGATTTCGGCTTCTACTCGGAGAAGAAGCCCGGCGTCTATTTCCGCCTAGGGATCCGAAATGAGGCTCTCGGCTCGGTGCACCCGCTGCACCATCCCGCCTTCCGGCTGGACGAGGCGGCGATGCCGCTGGGGTCCGGAACGCTGACTGCGGCCGCCCTGAAGTTCCTGGAGTAGCCAGGGCCGGAGCGAACGCGCCCGGCCGTGACGGCTCAGGCGAAGTAGCGTGCGTTGCTTGCCTTCGGCAGCCACCCCCGCTACATAACCGTCCGCTGTCCGGAGAGGTGGCAGAGTGGTCGAATGCACCGCACTCGAAATGCGGCGTGCTCGCAAGGGTACCGGGGGTTCGAATCCCTCCCTCTCCGCCAGAGGGCCGTTGAAATATATGGTTTTTTATCTCTCCTTCCGATCACCGCCCTAACAACCGCCCTAACCGCAGCTTCCCGTTTCCTTGGCAAGCGAACAACGTTCGTCTTGGACAAAGGCAAGGCGAGAACAGCCAGCTCATGGGTCTTGCATTTGAGGATGATAGCCGCTATCTTAGAGATATCAATTATCTTCTAGATAGCCGCTATCGATTCGAGGCAATCCCATGCGCACACTCACCTTTCTCGGCAGCAAGGGCGGATGCGGGAAGACAACGGCGGCAGCTCTCGTCGCCGTCGCGGCCGCACGCGCCGGTGAAAAGGTCGCCCTCATCGACCTCGATCCTCAGGCAAGCCTCTCCTCGTGGTGGGACCGCCGAGACGATGCCGATAACCCCCACCTCTTCCGTGGGGCGGATCCCCAGGACCTGTCCAAGGCGGTCGATTTTGTCGAGGGAGCCAGCAGTACCCTCCTCATCATCGATACGGCTCCGGCCTTCCTGGGCACACTTGCCGCTGTCGCCTGTGTCTCTGATCTGATGGTGATCCCTGTCATGGCCTCACCCCAGGACTTGGAAGGCGTCGATCCGGCCGTTCAGATTGCCCGAAGGCACAAGCGGCCCTTCGTGTTCCTCCTCAACCGTGTCCATCCCAAAGGCGGCCCACTCAACGAGGGTGTTGCGAAAGCCTTGGCGCAGGAAGGTCAGTTGCTCGATGTCCAGATCGCCGACCGCCTCGCCCATCCGGCGGCCATGACCGAGGGCAAGACGGCAGCCGAGGTCGACAAGACTTCCCAGCGCGAAGCCACAAGGCTCTGGAAGGCGCTTGATGCGGTCCTCGCCGCTACGTCTCCGGCGCCAAGCAAGCGCGCCACCATCATTCGTTGAGGCCGGACCATGTCTGATCTAGGCGACTTCAACATATCCATGCTGAACCCCGATGCCCTGCTTCGACTGAAACAGCGAAATAGCGAGCGGATGTCGAGCGCCTACGAGGAGCGCCACGAGCGCGAGCAGCAGCTCATGCGCGTGCG
>JANNSX010000096.1:0-10658 GCA_031403155.1 Hyphomicrobiaceae bacterium | reverse complement strand
CACGCCATCCAGGACGGCGCCGGCTATGGTCCGCTGAAGAAGCGCACGATCGCGGCCAAGCAGGCGATGAACGTCCAGCGCTTGGGCAGCATCGTCATGCTGGCCGGACCGGTGCTTATGCTCATGACGCGCAATCCGATGGTGATGTTCGCCGATATGGCGGTTGGCGTCTTGATCCTCGGTTCGAACGTCGTCATGCACGCGCTGACGTTGCCCGTCGAGTACGATGCGAGCTTCCGCCGCGCGCTCCCGATCTTGAAGCGGGGCGGTTATCTTAGGTCGGAGCATCTGCCGGCTGCGAAACAGATTTTGCGCGCGGCTGCTTTCACTTATTTCGCTTCCGCAGCCATGACGCTGCTCGATGTTGCACGATGGCTTCGCGTGCTGAGATTCTGACATTCTCGTAGAGCGATCGGATCTCTGCCGCTTGATCCAAACATTTGTTGCTGTCACAACATTGTAGCAAGTACATCGGCTGAGCAAATAGCGCCAAGTCCTCCCGGACACGAACATCCGGCGCGCAGTGCCTAGGGAGATGATCGTGGAGCAGGCTCTGGCTGCGCGCCTCACGGCGTGTGCTGCCTCGTGGGGCCTTGCGAGTGAGCCGGCTGCGGCCGGCAAGTCGCGGAATTGGGTTGCCCCTCACGTCTTCGAAGTGTTCGCCACGCATGCGGTGATCAACGGCATTCGTCATCACGAGGCCGACCGCAACGATATCCTCGCTTTGATGACCGGCGGCATCGATGACGCCAAGCTCGACGCCATCGGGCTGTTCGTCGACGGTACGCTGGTCCTCAGCGAGGAGGACCTGATGCAGGCGCTGGACCGCGTTGGCGAGGCATCGGTCATCGACTTCGTTTTCGTGCAGGCGACGCTGGTGGACTATCTCGGCGAGAGCAAGCTGTTGAAGTCCTGCACGGGCATCGACAACTTTGCCGCGGATGAAGCGCTACTCACCGAGAACGGACAGATCCAGCACTGGCGGCGCCTGAAGGAAGCGCTGCTTTTTGCGCTCGATCAACGCGGAATTGAGCGCAAGCCGCGCTGCACGTTCTATATCGTCTGGCCCGGCTTGCGGCAGAAGATGCGCCCCAATCATCATGGCATACTCGAGTTGCGCCGGCAGAGCATAGAGCGGCTAGGCCTCTTCGAGGAGGTGACGTTTCGTTTGATCGACGGGCCCGAGCTGATGGCGATTTCGGACCTCGACGAGCGGCGGAACATCGTGACACTTCCCTTCTCCGAGCTGACGGCGTTCGCAGACGTGCTCGTGGACGCGATGCCGGCCGTCGAAAGCTGGAGCGGACGGATCTGTGCCAGCGACCTCGTACGAGCTCTTGTGGGCGTGGACGGCAAGCTTCGCCCGGAACTCTTCGCCGAAAACGTTCGCTATGATCTCGGTGAGGCCGCCGGAAGCGTCAACGCGGAGATCGGCGAGACGCTCGACAGTCCGTCGTGCTGCCGCTTCCATCTCCTCAACAACGGCTTGACCATCGTCGCGAGAGCCGTGCGCCTGACCGATGCGCGGACGCTCGAGTGTCACGACCTCAAGGTCATCAACGGCTGTCAGACCTCGTTCAGCCTGTACCGCCATCGGGCGGCGCTGGATCCGAGTGTAAATGTGCTGGCGAAGATCGTCGCCACCGAGGATCGTGATCTGGTCGACCGCATATCGGTGGCGAGCAACCGGCAGACCGCCATTGCGCCGGTCGAATTCTTCAGCCGGCTGCCGTTCATACGCCGCCTGCAGCTCCATTTCGACACGGTGCGGAACGACAAGGAAGAGCGCGTCCTGTGGCTCGAGCGCCAGCGCGGCGTGCGCTCGGACTGGCCGCGCGAGAATGGCTCTCGTGTCGTCGACATCGAGGACATGGTGCGCGCCTTTGCGAGTGTCGTGCTCGAACGGCCGGAGCTGGCGCAAGGTGGCAACTGGAAGGCCATGCGGGCGCTGGTGCCGGAGACGATCTTCAACCCGGCCCACGAGCTCGAGACCTACGAGATTTCGGCGCTCATTCTCTGGCGCGCGCGCGAGGCGATGCGTGCCTGCGGCTATCTGGAGCACTACCCGGCGAAGAACCATCTGATGCTGGCCATGCGGCTCCTGGCCGACCCGCCGGGCCTCGCACCCGATCCGACATCGAAATTGAGACGCGACCGGCCAGGCACCGCTTACACGAAGCTGATGCGGGAGGCGCTGTTTTCTGATCGGCGATCCCGTGGGCTGGGCGCGGAAGCCCATGCGCTGCTGGTCCAGGTGGCCAAGGCGCAAGGCCGGCCCTTTAACGCCAAGACCTTCACCACGGTTGACGCCACGCACCGACTGTTGGATATGGCTGGCAGAAGGAGCGCCGCCGAATAGGCTCGACGGTGCCCACCGGAACCAACTGATGCCCGCCCCGACGAAGACTGCCCGCGCGCGCCGCGCGGCTGTGAAGCCCGCACGGCCTGCCAAGGCGAAGACCGGCCCGGCCAGAACGCCGAAGGTCGGCTTCGTCTCGCTCGGCTGCCCGAAGGCACTTGTCGATAGCGAGCGGATCATCTCCAAGCTCCGGGCCGAGGGTTATGCCATTGCCCCCGACTACCAGGGCGCCGACGTCGTGGTGGTTAACACCTGCGGCTTCCTGAACTCCGCCAAGGAGGAGAGCCTCCAGGCGATCGGCGAGGCGATGGCTGAGAACGGCAAGGTCATCGTCACCGGCTGTCTCGGCGTCGAGGAGGCGCGCATCCGCGACCGCTATCCGGACGTGCTGGCGGTGACGGGGCCGCATCAATACGAGGCGGTGGTGGCTGAGGTGCACAAGGTGGTGCCGCCGCTGCACGATCCCTTCGTCGACCTGGTGCCGCCGGAAGGTCTGCGGCTGACGCCGCGCCACTACGCCTATCTGAAGATTTCCGAAGGCTGCAACAACGCCTGCTCGTTCTGCATCATCCCCGACATTCGCGGCCGGCTGGCGAGCCGCCCGGCGGGAAGCGTCATGGCGGAAGCCGAGCGGCTGGTCGCGGCCGGCGTCAAGGAGCTGCTGGTCATCTCGCAGGATACGAGCGCCTACGGCCTCGACATCAAGTATCAGACGAGCCCGTGGAAGGGCGCCCCGCTCGCCGCGCGGTTTCTGGATTTGGCAACCGCGCTTGGAACACTCGGGGCCTGGGTCAGGCTCCATTACGTCTATCCCTATCCCCATGTCGATGGTGTCATCCCGCTGATGGCGGAGGGCAAGATCCTTCCCTATCTCGACATCCCCTTCCAGCATGCGAGCCCGAAAGTACTGAAGGCGATGCGCCGCCCGGCCCATGGCGAGAAAACGCTCGAGCGCATCAAGAGCTGGCGGCGCGGTTGCCCCGACCTCGCCATCCGCTCGACCTTCATCGTCGGCTTCCCGGGCGAGACGGAGGAGGATTTCGTCTCTCTCCTCGACTGGCTGAAGGAGGCGCGTATCAATCGCCTCGGCTGCTTCAAGTATGAGAATGTCGATGGCGCCAAGGCCAACGCGCTCGAGGGGCATGTCCCTGAAGAGGTGAAGGAAGAGCGGTTCCACCGGCTGATGTCGCTCCAGCAGGAGATCAGCGCATCGCTGCTCGAGGAGAAGGTCGGCCGGACCATCGATGTGCTGATCGACGAGGTGGATGGGGAAGGTGCCATCGGCCGCTCCCAGTGGGATGCGCCGGAGATCGATGGGTCGGTCTTCCTCGATGGTTTTTCCAGCGCCAAGCCCGGCGACATCGTCAAGGCCCGGATCGTCGAGGCCGAGGAATACGATCTGGTGGCGGAGCCCCAATGAGCCGCGCGGCGGCCGGACCCGAGATCGAGCGGCTGATCGGACTGCTCGCCAAGCTACCGGGGCTCGGCCCACGCTCGGCCCGGAAAGCGGCGCTGGCGCTCGTCAAGAAGCGCACGGAGCTGATGGCCCCGCTCGCCGCCGCGATGGCCGAGGCGGCCGAGCGGATCAGCATCTGCCCGATCTGCGGCAATGCCGATACCGTCTCGCCATGCACGGTCTGCCGCGATCCACAGCGCGATGGCTCGATGATCGTCGTGGTCGAGGAAATCGGCGATCTGTGGGCGCTCGAGCGGGCGGGCGTCGTCAAGGGCCGCTATCATGTGCTCGGCGGCCATCTCTCGCCGCTCGATGGCATTCGCGCCGAGGACTTGAACATCAAGGGCCTGATGCAACGCACGGCCGATCCCGCCGTCAAAGAGATCATCCTGGCCCTCAACGCGACGGTCGAGGGCCAGACGACCGCGCATTTCCTTGCCGACGAGCTAAAGCGCGACGGCATGCAGATCACGCGCCTCGCCCATGGTGTTCCCGTCGGCGGCGAACTCGACTATCTGGATGAAGGCACACTCGCCGCCGCCATCAAGAGCCGCCGGCCGGCCTAAAGTGCTTCCGGAAAAGCCTGTCCCGGCGAAGGCCGGGATGCGAAGCGGTTTTCCGATGAGAAGCACGACAAGGCAAAGACCCTGGCGTGGTGAAGCGATCGAGCCTGGAACGGAATGACCCCATGCCGCGCTACAAGCTCATCATCGAGTACGACGGAACGCCCTTCGCGGGCTGGCAGATCCAGGACGGCCAGCCTTCCGTGCAGGCGCGTGTCGGTGAAGCGGTGAAGGGCTTCACGGGCGAGGATGTGGCCGTCAAAGGGGCCGGGCGGACGGACGCGGGCGTGCATGCGCTGGGGCAGGTGGCCCACGTCGATCTCACACGCGATTGGCCGGCCAATGTCGTACGCGAGGCGCTCAACGCGCATCTGCGGCCCGACCCGGTCGCCGTGCTGGCGGCGGCCGTCGTGCCGGACAGCTTCGATGCCCGCTTCAGCGCCATCGGCCGGCACTATCTCTATCGCATTCTCAATCGCCGGAGCCCCCCGGCGCTCGATTCGCATCGCGTCTGGCATGTGACGAAGCCGCTCGACGTAGCGGCGATGCACGAAGCGGCACAAGCGCTTGTTGGCCGGCACGATTTCACGACCTTCCGCTCCGCCCAATGCCAGGCCAAGAGTCCCGATCGGACGCTCGACCGGCTCGATGTGTCAAAGGTGGGCGAAGAGATCCACATAAACGCCTCGGCGCGCTCGTTCCTGCACAATCAGGTGCGCTCGATGGTGGGCTCGCTGAAGCATGTCGGCGAAGGGCGGTGGCAGGTGCGAGAGATGGCGCGGGCATTGGCGCAACGCGATCGCGCGGCATGCGGGGTCGTCGCCCCGCCGCAGGGGCTTTATCTGGCAAGGGTGGACTATCCCGGCGATGCCGGTCGATCGCCATCAAGTATGTTATTGCCAGAGCTATGAAGCAGGGCGGCCTGCCGGTCGCCCGCATCGCCGCACACGAACCGCCGGGTACAAAACGTGTCGCCGCTACTTCTCTTTCCGCACGCGCTTCACCACCGGCTTCGCAGGCGCGGCTTCGACGGCGGCTTTGTCGGCGGCCTCCTTGGCAAGCCTCAGCGCCTTGAGGCGGGCGGTGTTGGCCTGACGGGCCTGGTCGGCTTTCTGCTGCTCTTTCCAGAAGGAGTTCTGCGCCTTCTCGCGCTCGACGAAGCGGTCGTAGCGGCTCGGTTTTGGCGGCAAGGACATGGTCGAGCTCCTGGTTGGGTTAAAGTGCTTCCGGAAAAGTGCGAAGCGGTTTTCCGAAAAGAAGCACGACAAACCAAAGATCTGGGGTGTTGAAGTGAAGAGACAGGAAACGGCAACACCCTAGGCCTCAGGTCGGCTACGTCAGGGGCTCTCCTCCTCCGCGGCCACTTCCGGCTCGATGAGACCTTCCGTCTCGTCGAGCTCCTCCTCCGCCTCTTCCAGCAGCAGATCGTCGGCGGGAAGCGCGTCGGCCTCCGCGTCCACTGGCTCGTCCTTGAGTTCGGCGATCAGCTCGGGCGGCACTTCGCTGGCGATCGCATCCGGGATGACCGCGGCCGGCGCCTGCCGCATCATGGAATAGCTCGAGCGCGCCGCGGCTTCCCGCTCGCGGCGGGTGACGGGCACATGCTGCTCGCCGCAGCTGGGGCAGAGGATGGGGGCGCGGTTGAGATCGTAGAACCGCACCTCGCAGGCAGTGCAGGTGCGCTTGGTGCCGCGCGCCTGTTTGGTATCGGTTTGGGTGGCCAAAATCTGTTGTCCTCGTGGTGAGCGCAAGCTTGGCCCGGCGCCCGAGGGCACCACGGCCAGTTCGTTCGGCATGTCAAAACGCATTAGAGCACTTTCCGGCCAAGTGGATGCCGGTTGGTCGAAAGAAAGTGCTCAAAGCCAACTAGAGCACTTTCCGGCCAAGTGGATGCCGGTTGGTCGAAAGAAAGTGCTCAAAGCCAAGAACTTTGACCGGCATTCCGATCACTAAAGATCGGAAAACGGTCAAGGACAGCCGTCGCCCGAGGCGGCCGGCTGTCCGAAACTTCAGGCGAGAGGCCTTACGCCTTCTCGAGCTGGCCCGCCTGCTTGCCGCGGCCCTTGGTGTCGTCCTCGAGCACGAAGGAGACCTTGTCGCCCTCGTTCAGGCTGTGGATGCCGGCGCGCTCGAGCGCGGTCGCGTGGACGAACACGTCCTTCGATCCGTCGGCCGGCTGAATGAAGCCGAAGCCTTTGTTGCTGTTATAGAATTTTACGACGCCTTGAATGCGCATTGTCGACCTTTTTCGCAAGAGCGTGACGCGAGCTGGATGTCCGGGTGCACGCATCTCCGGACAGCTCGAATATTGGAAAAAGGCGTCCGACAAACCAGCGAGCGTCTCGACCAAAAAACGAGAGAGCGGCCGATCACCGGCCTATCTGGTGTGCATTATGCCCGAGAGGGGGGGAGAGGGCAAGGCGAGGGCCGAAGTCGCGATTAACTCGCCTGGATGGCAGAGGTCGTTTTGTCCAGTAAATTGTGAGTCGGCTCGCTTTGCATTTGTGCCGATCACCATTACCTATTCATCTTCTTCGACCCGAACAAAGGAAGCAGCGGGTGTATCTGGAGCCGGCGCAGCTCCGTCCGGAATGTCCGCGTTCAATACCACCTGCGACCATGCATCGGCAGCGAGGAGTTGGAAAAGCTCCATATCGTCGGCGGGAAAGCGACGAACAGCGACATGCGCTTTGTTGTCGTCTGTTGGTTCATGAACAACGCGGATGTTGTGCCGTTGTGTGAGACACGTGGTCTTGATGCGTTGGACTTGACCGATCGCAAAGCCGCTTTTTTTGGGAATGTTGAGTCTGCTTGCTCGCATAGCCTGGACTGCAGCCACGGTCTGGGCCTGACGATCTCCCGGGAAGTATTCAAGCGCGGTGGTCGAGAGGTAGGTGTCGACCGGCCGCATTTTGAATGCCTCGCCGAGAACCCCAATGACACTATCGTTTTCGTCCTTGCGTAGCTTGGACCAAGGTGCGTGCCGCAGAACGTGATTCTCAGGGTGTAACTTGGTCGGGGCCATTCGTGAACCATCTCTGTGGGTCGTATGGCTGCAATACATCGAGGAGCCGAGGGAGGGCTGTTTCGCCTGCTGCGCTCTCTCGTTGGCCTTCGAGATCTCGAACTAGCACCCAGCGCACTTGGTCGTCCGGCTTGCATTCAATCGTGAGTTCATCTCTGCCCACTGTCCACGTAGCGATAAAGTTTCCGCTGGCCGTGGCGCCAAGGCCCGGTCTACGTCCGCGTATGAACAGAATCATTCGCAGTAGAGTTGCAAATGACTCCGCTGTGGCCGGCCGATCATCAAAATCCCAACTGTCAATGTCGAGTAGGTTGTCGATTTGGCTAAAGAAACGCGTGCGCCAATCTGGTGGGAGATGCATCGCGATGGCCGAAATTCTGATCTTGCAGGCAGCACGCGATTCGTAAAGCTGTTCTTCCAGCGAAGCGGTCTGGGAGCGCGCCAGCTGTGTGGTGAATGCTTGCGATAGAGTTCGAAGCGTAGCCTCGTGTAGCCGTGTAGAATCACGGCCGGTTGGAGCGGTCCGCAGACCGACAAACGGGTTAGGCTTGAAGGCTCTGTGAGGGCGAATAGCTGTATCAAGCTTATTCATGAGAAAAGTTTCCTAGCCTCGTCTGTGATGCAGCTTTCGAATATGCGGTTCTTTAATGATCGAGCGCAATCAGTGATCGTCCAGAACTCATCTTCATTGCCAGGAATTTCGGCGGTTCGAAAGAGGTCGATATCCAGCAACAGTGAAACATGTTTCAGGAGTGGCGGCGGAGTCACGAGAGCAGAGGTAATGGTAACGCTCCATAGGGCGGATCCAGTTGGTAGCGTAACCTGCTGCAAGTAGCCAGCAAAGGGGCGCTCACCCCCTATGCTAGGGACCTGGGGACGAAATTCAAGAAATCTGGCGAGGCTGATACTGCCACCCTCACCTTCAATTGGTACATCGAGACGATTGACGTAGCGAACTCCGATGCGGCTGACTTGTCGCAAACTGGTTGCTCGGCGCCATTCGGTCCAATTGGCACGGGCCCGGTCGCGCAAAGATTCCCAACCTTGGTAAGGGGCCAGCCTTGCTGTCGCTAGGCCATTTGGGAAAACCAGCGCAATGTCAGCTTGATCGTCGGTACTTAGGCGGAATCCAATGGACTGCTGGGCAAGTTTGGCGGTGCCACCCGTTCCGTCAATCAGGACTTCAAACGAAGCGAGGTTCGCGCTGTGAGGATAGTACTTGCTAAGTCGATTTACCACGTCTTGCTGCGCGATCACGCCCGTGTTTGCAGGGACATCGAACTGGATGACAGCCTCTGTGAGGGGGGCCCGTAGGTACGGCGCGCTTGGGACCTGACTCATGACCTAGCCTCGTCGTTGACGATGCGACCTTACCAGCTTGGTCGTTAATCTTATGGAAAGCCGGCCCAATGCTGGGAAGAGCGAGGGGCGTTCTGAGGATTACGCCATCTTACCAGCAGATCGGCAAGGCTCATCTCAATGGATTGATGCAACCGCAGTTAGTCAAACAGTGGGCCGAGGCTGCAGGTTCTGAGGTTGTCAAGGCAGTGTGAAGTCCAAACGAACCCCACTTGCCCCACCCCCTCGCACCCCCTATCACCGTGGCATCACCCACAGCTCGGCCGCACCCCCCCATGAAGCTCCGCCAACTCCTCGACGATGAGATGTCGACCGGCCTGCTGGCCGGGGGCGTCGATGTCGAGGGAATTACGCCGGACAGTCGCAGGGTCGAGCCGGGGTTCGTGTTCGCGGCGATGCCGGGTTCGAAGACCGACGGCGCCAGATACGTCACGCAGGCGATCGAAAAGGGCGCCGCCGTCATCCTGGCAGGTCACGACGTGGAGTTGCCCGACAAGGGTGACGCCACCGTCGTGCGTTCCTCCGATCCGCGACGCGCGCTGGCCCTGATGGCGTCCCGCTTCCACAACGGCCAGCCCGAGACCATCACCGCCGTCACCGGTACCAGCGGCAAGACCTCGGTTGCGACCTTCGTGCGTCAGATCTGGAGCGGGCTCGGCAACAAGGCGGCGAGCCTCGGCACCATCGGCCTCATCCGCCCCGATGGGCGCATCACCGAGAGCCTGACCACGCCCGAGCCGGTGACGCTGCATCGGCTGCTCTCCGATCTGGCGCGTGAGGACGTGACGCATCTTTCCATGGAGGCGTCCAGCCACGGTCTCGAGCAGCGCCGGCTCGATGGTGTGAAGCTCGCCGCCGGCGCCTTCACCAACCTCGGCCACGACCATCTCGACTATCACAAGGATCAGGAAGACTACTTCAACCAGAAGAAGCGCCTGTTCCACACGCTGCTGCCAGAGGGGGCGGGCGCCGTCGTCAATCTCGATGCGCCGCGCGCGGAAGAGGTGGTGGAGGAGGCCTATGGGCATGGCCTCAAGGTCTTTACCGTCGGCATCAAGGGGCGTGGCATCAAGCTGTTGAGTCTGGAGCGCGATGGCTTCGCGCAGAAGCTTGGCGTCAGCCATGACGGCGAGACTTATCGGGTAAGGCTGCCGCTCATCGGCACCTATCAGGCCTCGAACGCCCTCGTTGCGGCGGGGCTCTGCCTCGTCACCGGCAGCATGGCCGACGGCGTGTTCGCGCGGCTGGAAAAGCTTGAGACGGTGATGGGGCGTCTCGACATCGTCGGGGAGGCGCGGGGCGGGCTCGTCGTTGTCGACTATGCACACAAGCCCGATGCGCTGGAAGCCGCGCTCGATGCGCTTCGCCCGTTCGTGACGGGTACGCTCGTCTGCGTCTTCGGCTGCGGCGGCGATCGCGATCGCTTGAAGCGGCCGGTGATGGGGAAGATTGCCATCGCGAAGGCCGATCGCGTCATCGTCACCGATGATAATCCTCGCACCGAGCAGCCGGCCGCGATCCGCGCCGAAATCATGGCGGGCGCCATCGGCGCCGAGGAGATCGGCGATCGGGGCGAAGCTATCCGCGCGGCGGTGACGTCTATCGGCAAGGGCGATGTGATCCTGATCGCCGGCAAGGGCCACGAGCAGGGCCAGTATGTCGGCGACAAGGTGATCCCGTTCTCGGACCACGAGGCGGCAAAGGCGGCCCTCAAGGAGATCGGTGCCGATGACTGAGCCGCTCTGGACGGGGGAGGCGCTACTCGCCGCGACCGGCGGCAAGCTCGATGGCGCAATCTCGAGACCCATCGGCGGCGTCTCCATCGACACGCGGACGTTGCAACCGGGCGACCTGTTCGTGGCGCTCGCCGCCGAGCGCGATGGCCATGAGTTCGTG
>JANNSX010000095.1:0-23232 GCA_031403155.1 Hyphomicrobiaceae bacterium | reverse complement strand
CGACGACGGAGTGGTTGCGCGCGAGATCGTCGTCCACGGGCGCGTTCGCGCCGGTGGACGACGTGAATCTCTCGCGCCAGCATTAGCTTTCGCGAACGATTCACGCCTCATACCGGATCGCCAATGCGATCCGGTATGAGGCGATCGTACGCGTGCCACATCCGATGAAATTAGTCACGGGCCGGCCACTCCGTCCCTCTGGACTTTCCATTCTCTCGGGTTCGGTGACGAGCCGCGGTGAGGGCGCAGCGTTGGCTTTTAGTGAGGGATTAGACTCCAAGGAACAGGGTCAAGGTCAAGCGATCATGAGACGGAACGCCCTCTCCCCGCGTCATCCCGGCCTCCGGGCCGGGACCCGTGAGTGCCTGATGCTAGGCGAGACGACTCACCGAGCGGTGATGCCTTACTCAACTCGATAGGCACACAGGTCCCGGCCTTCGCCGGGATGACGTTGTGGAGAGGATGTGCCGAAGCGGTGCGAGCGGAGCGTTGGCTGTGAAGAAGAGGCACAGGGCTTTGGGCTTTAGGCAATAGGAGACGAGGGACGTGAGGACGCGGCCGTGTAGCGAGCTCGGATCACCAGTGCCTAAAGCCCAAAGCCCAATGCCAACGCCCTCCCGCTTGACGAACCGCCCCCACCGCCCTAACCCCGCCACGACCACCAGCACCGGAGCCAGCCCATGACCATCGCCTTCACCTTTCCCGGCCAGGGCAGCCAGGCGGCCGGCATGGGAAGAGCGCTCGCCGAGCGTTTCCCGGCCGCCAAAGCCGTGTTCGAGGAGGTCGATAGCGCGCTCGGCCAAAAGCTCACGGACATCATGTGGAACGGTCCCCAGGAGACGCTGACGCTGACCGAGAATGCCCAGCCGGCGCTGATGGCCGTCTCCATGGCTGTCATGCGGGTGCTGGAGGGCGAAGGTGTCGACCTCACAAAGCACGTCGCCTGTGTCGCCGGGCATTCGCTCGGCGAGTACTCGGCGTTGGCCGCCGCCGGCACCTTTACCTTGGCCGACGCCGCCCGCCTGCTCAGAACGCGCGGCCAGGCCATGCAGAAGGCCGTGCCGGTGGGGGAGGGCGCCATGGCCGCGCTCCTCGGCATCGGCCGGGAGGCCGCCGAGAAGGTCGCCGCCGAGGCTTCGGCCAGCGGCGAGCCCTGCCAGGTGGCGAACGACAATGACCCGGCGCAGGTCGTCATCAGCGGCGCCAAGGCCGCCGTCATCCGCGCCACCGAGATCGCCAAGGCCCATGGCTGCCGCCGCGCGGTCATGCTGGACGTCAGCGCCCCCTTCCATTCGGCGCTGATGCAACCGGCCGCCGATGTGATGGCCGAGGCACTGGCCGCCGTCCGCCTGCTGCCGCCGAAAGTGCCGCTCTACGCTAATGTGTTGGCCGCGCCCTTGAGCGACCCGCACGAGATCCGGGCGAGCCTCGTCCGCCAGGTGACCAGTACGGTGCGCTGGCGGGAGGGCGTCATCGCGATGGCCGCTAACGGCGTCACCGATGTTTACGAAGTGGGCGCCGGCCGCGTGCTCACCGGCCTCGTGCGACGTATCGTGCCCTCGCTTCAGGGCAAATCCGTTGCTACGCCCGAGGAAATCGCCGAGGCGGTCGCGTCCATCACCGGCGCGTCCTAGAGTGCTTCCGGAAAAGTGCGAAGCGGTTTTCCGATTAGAAGCACGGAAAACCAACAGAGTGCTTCCGGAAAAGCCTGTCCCGGCGCAGGCCGGGATGCGAAGCGGTTTTCCGATAAGAAGCACGACAAACCAATGACGCCTGATCCGAAAAGGTTCGCCAAATGTTCGATTTGACCGGCAAGACCGCGCTTGTTACGGGCGCATCAGGTGGCATCGGCGCGGAAATCGCGCGCGTGTTCCACAAGGCCGGCGCGGCGGTCGCCATCTCCGGCCGCAAGGTCGAGGCGCTCGAGGGGCTCGCCAAGGAACTGGGGGATCGCGTCCACATTCTCCCCTGCGACCTCGCGGACCGCGCGGCCGTGGGTAAGCTCATCGACGAGGCGGTGAAGGCGCTCGGCGGGCGCCTCGACATCCTCGTGAACACCGCGGGGCTCACCAAGGACAACCTCTTCATGGTGATGAAGGACGAGCAGTGGGACGATGTCATCGCCGTCAACCTGACGTCGACATTCATGCTCTGCCGCGCCGGCACGCGTCACATGATGCGCTCGAAGACGGGCTATGGCCGCATCATCAACATCGCCTCGGTTTCCGGTGTATTCGGCAATCCCGGGCAGGGGAACTATGCAGCGTCGAAGGCCGGCATGATCGGCATGACGAAGTCGCTTGCTCGCGAGGTCGCGTCGCGCGGAATCACCGCCAACTGCATCGCGCCGGGCTTCATCCAGACGGCCATGACGGACGCGCTGAACGACAAGCAGAAGACCGAAATCGCGGCAATGATTCCCTCGCGGAAGTTCGGATCGCCCCTCGATATCGCGGCGGGCTGCCTGTATCTGGCGTCCCAGGAGGGCGGCTACGTCACGGGTCAGACGCTGCACATCAACGGCGGAATGGCCATGATCTGAGGCTCGGGAGTAGCCCTCGATGGCCTGTAGAAAGGCCGGAAATCGGGGGTTCGCTCGCTGGCCATGCCCAATAAAGTATGTTACCAAGCGCCGGATTTGTGGGGGGCGGAAGGGCCGTTCATCTCTTCCAGGTCTGTACGGAAGGCTTGGTGTTGCGCTACAAGGCGCGACCGCGTAACCGTGCGTCGGGTGAGTGACGCTGACCGTTGAAAAATCTCAGGAAAATCACGAGGCAAGGAAGATACGATGAGCGATGTTGCTGAACGCGTGAAGAAGATCGTGGTGGAGCATCTGGGCGTCGAAGCCGAGAAGGTGACCGAGAACGCGAGCTTCATCGACGATTTGGGCGCGGACAGCCTGGATACCGTCGAGCTGGTCATGGCTTTCGAGGAGGAGTTCGGGTGCGAGATCCCCGATGACGCCGCCGAGACGATCCTGACCGTCGGCGATGCCGTGAAGTTCCTCGAGAAGAACGCGGCCTGATCGGCGAAGGCCGCCCGGGTCCCCGCGCCGCTGCGGGGACCTGCGGCAGATCAAGTGGGGCAGTGCGTTTGCATGCGACGTACGGTCATTACCGGGCTGGGAATGGTGTCGCCGCTGGCTAATGGCGTCGATGCAACCTGGATTCGTTTGCTCGAGGGCCGCAATGCGGCGGCCCGGATCTCAGCCTTCGAGGTGTCAGACCTCTCCTGCCAGATCGCCTGCCGGGTCCCCCGCGGCGACGGCTCCGACGGCACCTTCAATCCGGACGCCTGGATGGAGCCGAAAGAGCAGCGCAAGGTCGACGACTTCATCATCTATGCGGTGGCCGCCGCTGACCAGGCCATCGCCGATTCGGGCTGGAAGCCCAAGACCGAGCGCGACCAGGAGCGGGCCGGCGTACTCATCGGCTCTGGCATCGGCGGCCTAGATGGCATCGAGAAGACCTCATTGCTGCTGGCTGAAAAGGGTCCTCGGCGCGTCAGCCCATTTTTCATTCCGGGCCGCCTCATCAATTTGGCCTCCGGCCACGTTTCCATCAAGCACGGCCTCAAGGGGCCCAACCATGCGGTGGTGACGGCCTGCTCGACGGGTGCGCACGCGATCGGCGATGCCTCGCGCCTCATCATGCTGGGGGACGCCGACGTCATGGTCGCCGGTGGCACCGAGAGCCCGATCTGCCGGCTGGCGATGGCGGGCTTCGCCGCCTGCCGGGCGCTGTCGACGAATTTCAATCACGAGCCCACGAAGGCCTCGCGTCCCTATGACAGGGATCGCGACGGCTTCGTCATGGGCGAGGGCGCCGGCATCGTCGTGATCGAGGAGCTGGAGCACGCCAAGGCGCGGGGCGCGCGCATCTATGCCGAGATCATCGGTTACGGCATGTCGGGCGACGCCTATCACATCACCGCCCCGGCCGAGACGGGCGATGGCGCCTATCGCTGCATGCGGGCGGCCGTGGAGCGGGCCGGCATCGACCCGTCGGACCTCGATTACGTGAACGCACATGGCACCTCGACGCCGATGGGCGATGAGATCGAGCTGAAAGCGGTCGAGCGGCTGTTCGGCAATGCGTCCGGCAAGCTCTCGATGTCCTCGACGAAATCGGCAATCGGGCATTTGCTCGGCGCGGCGGGAGCGGTGGAAGCCATCTTCTCGATCCTCGCCATCCGCGACAACATCATCCCGCCCACCCTCAATCTCGACAACCCCTCCGTCGAGACGGCGATCGACCTCGTGCCGCATCAGGCCAAGCGAAAGCCGGTCAACACCGTGCTTTCGAACTCCTTCGGTTTCGGCGGCACCAACGCCTCGCTGATCCTTCGGCGGCATGCGGCGTAAAGCTTTCTCCTGAACCGTTCTCGCAACAGAACGTGGACGCCGCCGAGACGTTCGACTAACGCTGAGACCTAGAGCGCTTCCGGAAAAGTGCGAAGCGGTTTTCCGAAAAGGAGCACGACAAACCATGGAATTAGGGTGTTGAAGTGATAAAACGAAAAACGGAAACACCCTAGCTCTCGCCGATCAGCCAAGGCGCGCGCCACCATCCTGGCTTTCGCCACAATTACCCCTACGGTGGCAGGGAATCGGGAGAAGGACCAAGGGCCCCGCATGCGGCAGCCGAGAGGATATGCGAGCGCTGGGCGTGGTGAGGGGCCGAGCCTTGGCCTCGAACCGACGACCGGTCATGACCCGCGCACCATGCCGCGCAGCCCGAGCGAGTTGCTCGAGCCATCGCGCGCGCCCGGCCCGCCGCGCCGCCGGCAGAAGAGCGGTCCGAGAGCGCTCGGGCGCACCGCGCGCGTGCTCAATGGCCTGCTGACGCTGCTCCTCATCGGCATGCTCGGGGTCGGAGGGCTGTTCTATTTCGTGCGCGTCGTCTTCGACCGGCCAGGACCGCTTGAGCATTCGGTCATGGTCGTCATCCAGAAGGGCTGGGGCGTCAACGAGATCGCGGAGCGGCTGGAAAGCGAAAACATCATCTCTGATCGCCGCGTCTTCGTAGCGGCTGTCTACTACTTCAGTGCCGGGAAAAAATTGAAAGCTGGCGACTACGGCATCGACAAGAATGCGAGCATTCGTCAGGTGCTCGATACGCTTGTCGACGGCAAGTCCATTCAATACAAAGTCTCGGTTCCCGAGGGCCTGACCAGCTACCAGATCGCCGAGATTCTCAAGCGCGATCCCAACCTCATCGGTGAGGTAACCGAGCTTCCGCCCGAAGGAACGATCCTGCCCGACACCTACCGCTTCGTCCGCAACACCGACCGGCAGGATCTACTGCGCCGCATGCAGGCCGACCACGCCAAATTTCTTGAGGCGGTCTGGGGCACGCGCGCGCCCGATCTTCCCTTCCAGAACATCGAGCAGGCGGTGATCCTCGCCTCCATCGTCGAGAAGGAGACGGGCCGGCCCGACGAGCGCGACCGCATCGCCGGCGTGTTCGTCAACCGGCTGCGCAAGGGCATGCGGCTGCAATCGGATCCGACGATCATCTTTGGCGTGACGAAGGGCAAAGGCTCGCTCGGCCGGCCGATCTACAAATCCGACATCGAGGGCGAGACGATCTACAACACCTACAAGATCGACGGCCTGACGCCGACGCCGATCTGCAACCCCGGCCGCGCGGCCATCGAGGCCGTGCTCAATCCGGCCGGCACGAAAGACATCTACTTCGTCGCCGACGGCACCGGCGGCCACGCCTTCGCCGAGAGCATCCGCGACCACCAGAACAACGTGCGCAAGTGGCGCAAGATCGAAGCTAAGTTGCGGGCCGAGCAGAAGCTCGCCGCCGCCGAGGCTGCGACCACGACTGCGACGGATGCCGGTGGCGAGCAAGCCGAAGCCTCCGCCGGGCCGGGCGTCCTGACCGAGCTCGAAGGCGTCGCCGTCGAAGGCGGCGAAGCCGAGGCTCTCGCGAGCACCGAGGCGGTCGAAGCCGCGACGGGGGAGGCCACGGCGGCCGGTACAGTGACCGCCGAAGCGGCAACCGCCGGCACACCCGACCCGTCCATGCCGTTGCCCGAGCGCAAGCCGTAAGCCTTTCGTGCACGCGCGCCTTGTTCCGGGGAGGTCGCATCGGTAGAGTCGGCAGCCGATGCAGCAGCTCCGCCCTTCGGATTTCCCATGAGCTTGAAAAGTATGACCGGCTTCGCCCGTTCCAGCGGGAGTCGCGGCAATGACACCTGGCACTGGGAGACGAGGAGCGTGAACGGACGGAGCCTCGAGGTGCGCCTGCGCGTGCCGCCGGGCCTCGAGAGCCTGGAAACCCCGGTCCGGGAACTGTGTGCCAAGCGGCTCGGGCGCGGCAACTGCAACATTACGCTGACCTGGGAGCGCTCCGCGTCCGGCACGCAGATCCGGCTCAACGAGCAGGCGCTGAAAGACGTGACAGCGGCCATCGAGGTTGCACAAAGCCTCTGCAAGGCGGCGGCGCCGACTCTGGATGGCATTCTCGGCATTCGTGGGGTGCTCGAGGTCGTCGAGGCCAGCGAGAGCGAGGCCGACGCCGAAGCCCGCAACAGCCAGATGCTCGCCGATCTCGACACGGCGCTGGGGGAGCTCATCGGCGCGCGACGGCGCGAGGGCGAGCGGCTCGAGAAGGTGCTGGGCGAGCAGGTCGCGGAGACGGCGCGCTTGACAGCTCTGCTCGACGCCGCTCCCCAGCGCACGCCCGAACATGTCATGGGCCGACTCAAGGAGGCGGTGGCGCGGCTGCGTCAGGCCGGGCCAGACCTCGATCCGGAGCGGCTGCATCAGGAAGCCATGCTGATCGCGACCCGCATCGACATCTCCGAGGAGATCGCGCGCCTCAAGTCCCATGTCGAGGAGGCCGGGGTGTTGCTGAGAGCCAAGGAGCCGGTCGGGCGCAAGCTCGACTTCCTCGCCCAGGAGTTCAACCGCGAGGCGAACACGATATGCTCGAAGGCGGGCGATGCCGCGCTGACGCGCATTGGCCTCGACCTGAAGGCGGTCATCGATCAACTGCGCGAGCAGGTGAAGAACATTGAGTAACCCCGATACCATCGCGCGCCGCGGCCTGATGCTGGTGCTGTCTTCTCCCTCGGGCGCCGGCAAGACGACGTTGTCGCGCAAGCTGCTTAGCGCCGATCCTAATTTCACGATGTCGGTGTCGGTGACGACGCGGCCGCCTCGTCCCGGCGAGCAGGACGGTGTCGATTACCACTTCATCGGCCAGACGCGCTTCGACGATCTCGTGGCGAAGGGTGAGCTGCTCGAATGGGCGACTGTGTTCGGCAATTCGTATGGTACGCCGAAGGCGCCCGTCGAGGCGGCACTCGCAGCGGGCCGCGACGTGCTGTTCGACATCGACTGGCAGGGGACGCAGCAGATCCGCGCCCGCATGGGGGCCGACGTGGTCGGCGTGTTCATACTTCCCCCGAGCGCGGCCGCACTTCGCGAGCGGTTGCTCAAGCGCGCGCAGGACAGCGCCGAGGTGGTGGCCAAGCGCATGGCGAAAGCCGCCGGCGAGATCAGCCATTGGCAGGAGTATGATTTCGTCTTCGTCAACGACGACATCGAACGCTCGTTCACCGCCCTGCAGGCGATCGTCGCCTCCGAGCGCATCCGCCGCACGCGCCGCGAGGCAGGGCTGCTCGATCTGGTGCAGCAGCTGCAGCGGGATTTGTAGATGGAAGGCCGGCTCGGCAGGGGTGGGCGGCGGCGTCTCATCAGTCGGCAGTGTGCCTTTGGCCGGCCCTCTCCCTTGGGGAGAGGGTGGCGCATCATGCCGGAGGCATGCCTTCGGCATGAAGCGCCGGGAGAGGGGTCGAGTGAGGTACCGCCCCTCATCGAGTCCTTGATCAAGTACAGCGCGACGAGAGTTCGGCGAAACGCTCAACCCCTCTCCCGCCTGCCGGCACCCTCTCCCCACGGGAGAGGGCCGGCTACGGAGGGTTCGCGAATGCGTAGTGAGTGTGGTGCACAGCAATCGGTGCGAGAGTAGATCATGGCAGAGTCCTACGACGTCCTCATCATCGGCGGCGGACCGGGGGGCTATGTGGCCGCCATCCGCTCAGCCCAACTCGGCTTCAAGACAGCCGTCGTCGAGCGCGAGCATCTGGGCGGCATCTGCCTCAACTGGGGCTGTATCCCGACGAAGGCGCTGCTCAGGACATCCGAGGTCTATCACCTCGCAACGCATGCGAAGGACTATGGACTGACGATCGAGGGCAAGGTCGGCTTCGATCCGGCGGCCATCGTGAAACGCTCGCGCACCGTATCGGCCACGCTCAATGGCGGCGTCGGCTTCCTCATGAAGAAGAACAAGATCGACGTTATCTGGGGCGAGGCGAAGATCACGAAGCCCGGCGAAGTCGCAGTGAGCCCCTCCTCGAAGCCGGCGATGCAGCCGCAGCATCCGGCGCCCAAGGGCGTGCTGCCGGCCGGCACCTACAAGGCCAAGCACATCATCATCGCGACCGGCGCGCGACCGCGCGTGCTTCCGGGCATCGAGCCCGACGGCAAGCTGATCTGGACGTACTTCGAAGCCATGGTGCCGCCTGTCATTCCGAAGTCGCTGATCGTCATGGGGTCGGGTGCCATCGGCATCGAGTTCGCTTCCTTCCACCGGACGATGGGCGCCGAGGTGACCGTCGTCGAGCTGCTGCCGCAGATCCTTCCCGTGGAAGATTCGGAGATCGCGACGCTGGCTAGCCGCATCTTCCAAAAGCAGGGCATGAAGATCTTCACTGGTGCCAAGGTGACGAAGGTCGAGAAAAAAGCGGACGGCGTCGTCGCAACGATCGATCTGGGCAACAGCAAGATGGAAACGCTCGCTGCCGAGCGGTTGATTTCGGCGGTCGGTGTCGTCGGGAACACGGAAGGACTTGGCCTCGAGGCGCTGGGCGTCAAAGTCGAGCGCGGCACCATCCTCACCGACGGGCTCGGCCGCACGAACATTCCCGGCATCTACGCCATCGGCGATGTCGCCGGCGCGCCCATGCTCGCCCACAAGGCCGAGCACGAGGGCGTCGTATGCGTGGAAGCCATCAAGGGGCTCGACGCACACCCCATCGACAAGCTCAAGATCCCCGGCTGCACCTATTGCCATCCGCAAATCGCCAGCGTCGGCCTGACCGAGGCGAAGGCCAAGGAGAAGGGCCACGAGGTCAAGGCCGGCCGCTTCCCCTTCCGCGCCAATGGCAAGGCGATTGCGCTGGGCGAGCCGGAAGGCTTGGTCAAGACCGTGTTCGACGCCAAGACGGGCCAGCTCCTCGGCGCGCACATGATCGGCGCGGAGGTGACGGAGCTGATCCAAGGCTTCGTCATCGCCATGCAACTCGAGACGACGGAAGCCGAGCTGATGCACACCATCTTCCCGCACCCGACGCTGTCGGAGATGATGCACGAGAGCGTTCTCGAGGCCTACGGGCGGGCGATACACACGTGAGATGATTGTGCGTCGTTGGTTGCAGTGTGTTCGTCAACAGGCGATTTTGAGCGCATCTTGAGAATGTTGGATTGTCGGCGCACCATCGAGCCGATATTGATCTGCCGTCTTTGGACGAAGACAGGGGGCCACAATGCGAGAACGAGTTGTGATCTTGGCGACATTGCTGCTCTGTGGCTGTGCTCGATCAGCATCAATGCCACTGGCGGCTGATATGGTTCAGATAACCTCGTCCGCTGCGCCCATATGTGGAGCGGTAGGCGCGCAGGACGTTGCCGCAAGACGCGCCGCAATCGAAACGATCAATCGGGGATACGATAGATTTGTGGTGCTCGGCGCAGATTATCAGAACGATGTTCGGGTAGTTGGCTACACTCCTGTCCAAGCCCAAACGATCGGCACTGCCACCGCTACTACTTTCGGTAATTCGACCTATGTAAATGGGCAAGCCACGACAATGTACAGCGGTGGCAACCCTATCGTAGGTGGTGCACATCGCCAGGGGATTGTGATTAAGATGTTCAAGGATGCTGATCCATTGGGGTCGAACGCCATTTCTGCTCGTCAACAATTGGGACCGGAGTGGCAGAAGATAGTACAGGAGTTAGCCACTACCACTTGCTGAATCTGAGAAAGACTCGGCATTGACAGTTCTGACATGCCTGCTGCAGGTCGCGGTAGTGAGCAGCCGGCGAGGGGAACCCCTGCGGCGGCGCTAGTTTGTAGGCGGATTTCGATGTCGAAGATGCTCTGGGCGGTTGTCGCACCCTTGGCTTTCGCATTGATTTCGATATCGGCACCCGCCCGCGCCGACGAGGGCAAGCTCCGCCGGTTCGGCTCCACCGTCGATATCGTCGCCAATGGTGAGAGCCGGATCATCGCCGGCGATGCCAAGGTCGCCGGATCGACGGTCGCCGTTCGAGGACCGTTTGCCGGCATCGCCACGCTTATCGGCTTCGGCGCCGTGCTCCGCGCCATTCGCGGGCGGTTAAGGCCGGCGCCCGAGCTGTGATGACCATTGCCTCGGCGACGTGGTAGTCTGCACCCCATGGCCACGCTGATCGACCTCAAAGACCGTCCGCGCCACCCCGAGAAGGAGGGCCGGCCCGAGACGCCGTTGCTCCGCAAACCGGCATGGATCCGCGTCAAGGCGCCGGCCGGCCCGGTCTATGGCGAGACGCAGAGGATCGTCCGCGAGCGCGGGCTGCACACGGTCTGCGAAGAGGCCGGCTGCCCCAACATCGGCGAGTGCTGGTCGAAGAAGCACGCGACCATGATGATCATGGGCGACACCTGCACGCGCGCTTGCGCCTTCTGCAACGTCAAGACGGGCCTGCCGGGGCCCCTCGATGCGGACGAGCCGCGGCGCGTCGCGGAAGCGGTCGCCGCACTCGGGCTCGCCCACATCGTCATCACCTCCGTCGATCGTGATGATTTGGCCGATGGCGGCGCGGCGCATTTCGCGGCCGTCATCCGGGCCATTCGCGCGGCGGCGCCCGGCGCCACCATCGAGGTGCTGACACCGGATTTCCTGCGCAAGGATGGCGCGCTCGAGGTCGTCATCGCGGCCAAGCCCGATGTCTTCAACCACAATCTGGAAACCGTGCCGTCGCTCTACCTGACCATCCGGCCGGGCGCTCGCTACTACCACTCGCTGCGCCTGCTGGATCGCGCCAAGGCGCTTGACCCCCAGGTTTTCACGAAGTCGGGGATCATGGTGGGGCTTGGAGAGGAGCGGAACGAGGTACTGCAGGTGATGGACGACCTGCGCTCGGCAAACGTCGATTTCCTGACCATCGGCCAGTATCTGCAACCCAGCCGCCGTCATGCCGCGATCGACCGTTTCGTGACGCCGGCGGAGTTCGAGGCCTTGGCCAAGATCGCGAACGCCAAGGGGTTCCTGCTTGTCTCCGCGAGCCCGCTCACCCGCTCTTCCCACCATGCCGGCGAGGATTTCGAGCGACTTAAGGTCGCCCGGCGGGCCGCTGGACGATAGGCTAGGGTGTCAGACGACTCGTGGCTCCCCATATCACAATCGACATGCGCACCTACACCACCCAGCGAAACGTCAAGCACAGTGCTACCGAGATGTTCGATCTCGTGGCGGATGTCGAGCGGTATCCGGCCTTCGTGCCGCTGTGCCAGGCCCTTCGCATCCGGGACCGCCGGCCGGCGACCGAGCGCGAGGTGCTGACGGCCGACATGACGGTCGCCTACAAGATGTTCGCCGAGACCTTCAAAAGCCGCGTGACCCTCGACCGGCCGGGACAGACGATCCTCGTCGAATATCTGGACGGCCCGTTCCGATCGCTCGAGAACCGCTGGCGCTTCCGCGATCTTCCCGGTGGCGGCTCGGAAGTCGAGTTTTTCATCGCCTATGCCCTCAAATCCTTCGCGCTCGACCTGCTCGTCGGTAGTGTGTTCGACAAGGTTTATCAGCGGATGGTCGAAGCCTTCGAGACGCGCGCCAATGCGATCTACCGCAAGGTGCTGGCCAGTCCAATTTAGAGTGTAGGCCGCTTCGCCAGCATGGCGGCGATCCGGCAGAACTCGGCCACACTCAATTGCTCGGCTCGCTTTTCGGGATCGATGCCGCAATCCGACAGAAGTTGCTGTGGGTCGGCCACCAGCTGGCGCAGCGAGGCTCTGAGCATTTTGCGGCGCTGGCCAAAGGCGGCGGCCGTGAGCTTGCCAAGCGCCGTGCTCGATCCGGCGGGGAGGGGATTGGTGCGCGGCGTCAGCTGAATGACCGCTGAGTCGATCTTGGGCGGCGGCGTGAAGGCCTGGGGCGGCAGCGTGAAAAGTATCTTCGTCTGCGTCCGCCACTGCGAGAGTACCGACAAGCGGCCATAGGCCTTACTGCCCGGCGCGGAGGCGATGCGCTCCGCCACCTCCTTCTGGAACATGAGCGTCAGGCTCTCATACCAGGGCGGCCAAGGCTCCGTAGTGAGCCAGCCGACGAGCAGCATGGTGGCGACGGAGTACGGGAGATTGGCGACGACGGCGGCTGGACCCGTCACGAGGGTCGCCATGTCGACCTCGAGCGCGTCGGCCTCGATGATTTCCAGGCGGCCGGGATAGCGCGCGGCGATTTCGGCGAGTACGGGCAGACAGCGCCGGTCGCGCTCGATGGCGACGACGCGCTCCGCGCCCTCGAGAAACAGCGCACGTGTCAGGCCACCCGGGCCTGGCCCAATCTCGACGACCGTGCGGCCGGCGAGCGGTCCCGCCGCACGCGCGATGCGTCGCGTCAGGTTGAGATCGAGAATGAAGTTCTGCCCCAGACTTTTTTTGGCAGCGAGATCGTGTGTGGCGATCACCTCGCGCAGTGGCGGCAGCCCGTCGGGCGTCATGGGCTGCGCGCGCGATTGCGCGCCAGGCGCGCGGCAAGCTCGAGCGCCGCCACGAAACTCTCGGGCGAGGCCTTGCCCGTGCCCGCGATATCGAAGGCGGTGCCGTGATCGGGCGAGGTGCGCACGAACGGAAGCCCCAGCGTGACGTTGACGCCGGTATCGAAGGCGAGTGTCTTCAAGGGGATCAGCGCCTGGTCGTGATACATGGCGATCACGGCATCGTAGCTCTTGCGGGCGGCGGCATGAAAGAGCGTGTCGGCGGAATGCGGGCCGGTTGCCTTGATGCCGCGCGAGACGAGGGCTTCGACGGCGGGCCTGACGATCTCCTCATCCTCCCGGCCGATGCTGCCGCCTTCACCCGCATGCGGATTGAGACCGGCGATGGCGAGGCGAGGCGCGGCAATCGCGAAGTCGCGGTGCAGGGCTGCTGCGGTGATCTCCGCCACGGCCACGATGCGCTCGATGGTGAGCGCCGCCGGGACATCGCGCAGCGGGATGTGAACCGTTGCAGGCACGACGCGGAGCTCGTCGGAGGTCAGCATCATGACCGGGGTCGCCGGACGATGCGTCGCGCGCTCGGCGATCTCGCCCAGGAATTCCGTATGGCCCGGATGCGTGAAGCCCGCCTCATAGAGCGTCTTCTTGGCGATCGGATTTGTCACGACCGCAGCTGCCCGGCCGGCGAGGGCGAGGCCAGCGCCAAGCTCGATCGCGGCGAGCACAGCGGCGGCGTTGGCTGGATCGGGCGAGCCGGGCACGACGGGCACTGAGAGCGCAATGGGCAGCACGGGCAGCGCGCGTTCGAAACATGCTGATGCATCATCGATGGTCGCGATGCGCTCGATGGCGATGGGGATTCTCAAGCGGCGGGCCCGCTCATCGAGCAGTCCTACATCAGCGATGACCGCAAATGGCGGGAGCTTGCGCCGCACGCGCTGGGCATAGGCCATGAGCGTGATGTCGGGCCCGATGCCAGCGGGCTCTCCCATCGTCACGGCGATTGGAAGCTCTTCGCCCCGGCCGCTACTCGGCATCGCATTGCCGCGTGGCGCGCGCGCCGTTGCGGTATTCGATGAAGGCGGCGCTGCACAGATCGCTCATGAGGCCCTTCGAGAGGCCGGCGAGCTTCGAGTTTTCCATCCTGCTCTTCACGGCGCTGCGCTGGACCTCGGAGGCCTCGATCGTGTTACGCCCGCAGACGGCGTAAATCTGAACACCACTATCACCGGCCGAGTCCTCAGCTACGAACACGGGCGGCGTCACCATGCCCTTCTCGGCACTGGCCAAGAGAGGACGAACCTCGGCCGGTAGATTGGTCAGCCGGACATTGCCGAGGTTGCGGTGCTTGGCATTCTCGGCCGACTTGGCGATCAGCGCCATGTTCGCGCAGCCTTGGGCCTTCGCGCGGAGCTGATCGGCCTCGTCAAGTCGTTGGGCCATCAGCTTCTGGTTGAGCTTGCCTGGCATCAGCAGCGTGACGCGCTGCAACTGCAACTGAACCTCGTCGCCGGCGGGCTCTGCGGCGGCCTCGCCGTCTGCGGGCTTGGTCGTTGATTGTGTCGTCAATGCCGCGTCGATCTCGAGCTGGCCGACGGAAGCCTCGCCGCGGAACTTGCGCGCGAGCACCCGCTGCCAGGAGATGCGGGTGCGGATGTGCTGCTTGAACGAACCTGGCTTGACCCCTTGCGAGGTAAGTCCCTGCAGGAACTCCTTCTCGCTGACGCCCTGCCGTTTGGCGATGTCGCCGATCTGCTCGCCAACCTCGATGTCATCGGCCAGCACGTCCAGGCGCTTGGCCTCCTGCAGCTTCAACTTGTCGCCGACGATGAGGGCCAACGCCTTGTCACGCATCTTGGGCCGCTCCTTGGCCAGCATCTGGCTCCGCAGGCCGTCGAGCGTCGCTCGCTCCTTGGCGATGAACTTCTGCTGGAGGGCCTTGATTTCCCCTTCACTCGCCTGCCGCTCTTTCAGAGTTGGGTCCTGCGCGAGGGCGAACTTGATGAAGCGATCGTTTTGCGTTTTCTTCATCCGATCGAACTCGGACTTCATACGGCCTTGGACCCGTTGATTGACGGAGTCGTCGCTCAAGATCATCAGCGCAATGCGCTGGTTGACGTCAAAAGCTGTGATCGGCTCGTCGTTGACGATGGCGAGGATCGCCTGCTCGTTCTCGGCATGGGCAGGACCCAACGCGCCGGCCGCTGCCGTGAGCGCCAGCGCTAGGACAGCCACACTCCATATCATCCGCGACATGCCTGGGCTCCGGGCTTTCGGCCGTGATTCGTTGGATCTGATCATAACGGCGAACGGCCAAAGCCCATAACAGCAGCCGAGGATGGCGATACGGTGGCAAATTCCACGTGGCGGATCAGGCCGTTAGCCCGGCCGGTCTAGCCAGACTAGCCACACTAGCCCTTATCCTCGTCGGCCGAGTTGGAGCCGATGGCGTCGGTCGTGAAGGACGATCCGCCGAGATTCTTCAACTCGAAGCGCAGGATGACCGACTGGTCGGGCTCGATCTCGCGGTCCTCGATGAAGGTTTCCTTGTAGACGACCGATAGGGCGAAGCACTCGTCGGCGTACTTGACGCCAATGCTGTCGCTGATTGTCTGATCGAGATCGAGATTGTAGCGCAACGATGCCAAGGCTGACCACCGCTCGGTCAGCTCCAGCGCCAGATTGCCCGAGACTTCCTGGTCCTCGCGCTCGACGCCGAGCTGGTCAGTCGAATGATCGAAAGCATAGAGCACGGAGCCCGAGACCGGGCCGACGTTGAAGGCCGCGCCGAGATCCTCGCGCTCGAGATCGTGCGTTTCGTTGTCGATGCGGGTCTGGGCGACCAGGCTCAAATGGTGCGTGGGGGCGAAGTACAGCCCGGCGACATAGTCGGATTCGTCGGTTTCCAAGCCCGTGTCATCGCCAAACGAGTTCTCGCCGGACAGATGCTGGCTCTGGCCGGCGACCATCCGGACCGAGCCGCCGTTGTTGAGCTGCCAGGTGTACTGCAGCCCGTAGTTGAGGCGCACGCCGGTCTCGATCCGGTCGTAGCCCGAGAATTTGTCGATATCGAACAGCAGCGTGTCGTCGAAGACGAGGCTCTGCGCATCCTCGTTGGGCACCGGGATCTGCTCGACGTGATCGGGGCGCGCGATGACCTGCACGTCCGGCTCGAGAACGTGGGCGCCCCACTCGGTGTGGGCAACGAAGGGATACTGGT
This sequence comes from Hyphomicrobiaceae bacterium, assembly GCA_031403155.1. GTDB lineage: Bacteria > Pseudomonadota > Alphaproteobacteria > Rhizobiales > Hyphomicrobiaceae > JANNSX01. The sequence goes on along the minus strand of JANNSX010000095.1, from coordinate 7,228 downwards.
ACTGCAGACCAGCACCGACCTGCCCACGGGTAATGTAGTCTTCCGTCGTCTGCACGCCGGTCGTCTCATCGATCACGTTGGAGACCGCGTAGGCATCGCCCCGCGCATAGGCAAAGGGCGTATAGACCTGACCCAGCCCATCGATCATCTGCCGGCGCCAATTCACCTCGGCGATGAAGCGGTTCGTATCGGTGCCATTGTCGCGTGACAACGCCAGGGCGTTCGCATCGAACGAGAGCTCGCCACCCAGGATCGGCGCGTCGACGATGTAGTGATAATCAATGCTCGGATGTGCCAACGACTCCGCGTTGGAGGTGTCGTCGGTGAGCAGGCCGCCGAAGTGATAGATGTTGGCTCCGAAATAGTTCCTGAGGCTTTGACCGACGAGATAACCCTGCGAGACGCGGTCGGTCCGCAGCACGTTGTCGAGGTCGTAGAAGCGGCGGAATGTATCGTCGCTCTCGACAGTCACATCCCAGCCGGTATTCCAATAGGACCCAAGCTCGAAATCACCCTTCGTCACGACGCTACCACGGAACTCGTTGTCGAAATTCTCGACACCGCCGGCAGCCACCTCGTCGTCGTCATTCTGGTGAATGCCGGCGAGGTCCACCATATAGGTGCCGTTTGCGATCCGGTGCCGAAAAATGGCCCGGTAGAGCGTGCCTTCCTTGCTCGTGTAGCGATTGCGGAAGGTCACATCCATGTTCGGTGCGAGCTCCCAGAAGTAGGGGATCTCGATCTCGGTGCCGAGACGCTCGCTCTGCGAGATGGAGGGAGCGAGGAAGCCCGACCGCCGCTTCACCGAGGGGTCGGGACTGTAGAAGTAAGGCACCCATAGGATCGGCATGCCCAGCACGTCGAAATAGGCATCCTCATAGTAGAGGTTCCCTTCCGAGCGCTGGTGCGTGATCTTGCCCGCCCGGATGCGCCAGAGTGGCGGGTTGTTCGGGTCGCCCATGCAGGGTTTGCAGGGGGTGTAGACGCCTTGCTCGAACACGGTCGTTTCGGCGTCCGTGCGCTGGGCGCGGGCGGCGGCGATCCGCGCGTCATCGCTGGTGACGACCTTGAGGGAAGAAATGAACCCGTCGCGGAAGTCGTCCGTCAGCGTGATGTGATCGGCGTTGATGACGGCGCCGTCCGGCTCCTTGATCCGGACGTTGCCATCCGCGGTCAGCGTGTTGGCGCCCTGATCGTAGATCACCTGATCGGCGAGGAGCGTGTAGTTGTTGTAGTAGATCTCGACATTGCCCTTGGCGGTGACCTTGCTGCCCGCGTTGTCGTAGACGAGCTCATCCGCCTGCAGAAGCATCGGCTTGGAAGCGTCTTTGTTGACTTTGCTCTGCGGCGAGACGTCGAGCAGGCTTTCCTGGGCGGAGGCCTTGGGCGTGAGCGCAATGAGCGCGAGTGCGCAGACAAGCAGCATCGACGAGCTGGTCACGTGGCGAAGCCACGACCACCTCGCCGGTGTGCGTTCCGCACACACCGCCGTTCTGCCCCCCATGCGCACTACCCATCCTCCTGGTGCAAGAGTACCGTCAGCGACAATAAGCTTGCAACAGCCGTAGGTACCCAGGCCGCCACCCACGGTGCCGTCAAACCTGACACCCCAAGCTGGCGGGACGCCTCTGCAACGATAAAGAAGCCGAAGCCTGCCATGAGCCCCACGACGACCTTAGTCTGTATCTTCCCCATCCGGAATGCTCTCAGGGACACAGTGGCCGCCAAAATGACCATGGCGGCGAGCAGCAGCGGACGGCTTTTCATAAGCTCGTACTGAACCTTATAGCGCGTGGCCTTGAGGTCCGCGCGCTCCGCCAAGGCGATCGCCGCCGGCAGCTGCAGGAACGACAGGGCGTAGACCGATCCGAGCGCGTCGCCGGCCTCTGCAGGGGTCAGGTAGGTGGAGAGCTGATAGCGCGCGAAATGTTCGGGTTTCTGACCGACCCGGCTCACCCAGGCGTCTTCCATTTCCCAGAATCCGTCACGCAACGTGGCCTTTGCCGCATCAATATGCTCAAGAAATGCATTGTTCTGGTCGAATTGGATGGCGCTGACGTCGGCGAGCGCCAATCCACGCTCGGTCGCAAGCCCGGCACTGATGAGCGAGGGGCCGTCCGCGCCGTTCTGCCTTAGCCAGGAGCCTGCATTCTTCGTCTTGAGCAGGCTCTGCTCGCGGCCGAGCAGCTCGGCCTGCATGGCTTCAGCCTGGGCGCGCGTGGCGGCCGCCAGCGGATTGTAGAGGTAGTTGGCGGCGAGCCCGATCAGGACGGCGGCGACAATGCCCGGCAGCATGAATTGCCACACCGACACGCCGGCCGCCCGCATCACGACGAGCTCCGACGAGCGCGCTAGCATGAGAAGCGCGCCGATGGAACCGGCGAGCGCCGCGAAGGGCAGAGTGAGCTCGGCGTAGGAAGGGCCGCGCAGGATCGATATTGTCAGCAGCGAGCCGAGCGGAACGCCGCCGGCTTTCCCGGAAACTCGCAAGAGTTCGACCATGTCGACCATCAGGATGATCGCGAAGCAGAGCGCGTAGACGAGCAGAATGCCCAAGGCGAATTTGATCGCCACGTAGCGCCAGAGCCGGCCGGGCAGCATCATGCCGGCCTCCCGTGTGGACGGTTGGCCGGGGCAGCGCGGCGGCGTAAGCGCAAGCGTGGGAGCTTCGCTGCCAGCCCATCGAACACGTTCGACAGCCGCGAAGGCGCGCGCGGCGTCATGTTGCGCCAAGCCGCCAATGCCGCGATCCCGATGGCCCCGAGCGGCAGGGCATAGACCAACGGCACCGCCCATGCCTCGAGCGTCGACAAGTTCATCGCGGCAAAGCCCAGCACGCGAAGCCCCACCCCAACAGCGAATGCCGCAATGAGGCTCTTGATCCGCCCCTGCCGAGTGGTCCGGGCCTGACCGATGAAGGCGATGGCGATGGCGATGAAGGCGAGTGGATACAGAGGGCTCGCAAAGCGCTCATGCAACTCGGAACGGAAGCTACCGGGGTTGACCTTGTAGAGGGGGTCGGTCGGGTCAGGGGCGATGAGATCGACGGTCGTACGCGCTCTTGGTTTCAGGACCTCGGCGGCCTCCTTGGGTCCGAACTGCTTCAGATCGACGACGTAGTTGTCGAAACGGATGATGCTCGACGCCTTCTCCTTGCGCTGGCGTCTGAGAATGTGCCCGGTCTCCATGACGAGCAGCGCCTGGGAGCCGCGCTCCAGGATGCGGCCGGTTTCGGCGAGATAGGTGATCGATTGCTTGGGATCGCTCTCGTCGCTCATGAGCAGGCCGTAGAGCCGGCCCTCGGCATCGCGGTCGCGAATGTGAAAGGTGAGGCCGGGCTCGGGACTCGAGAACTCGCCCGGCTGCAGCACCTGGGCGATGAGGTCGGTCCGGACCTTGACGATGAAGTCTTGGAGCGTGCGCACGCTCCACGGCAGCACGAAGTGGTTGCCGATCAACACGACGAAGGCAACGACCGAGGCGAGCACCACCAGCGGCCGGGCGAAGCGCCAAATGGAGGCGCCGGACGCCGTCATGACGATGAGCTCGCTGTCGCCATTCAGCCGGTTAAGCGTGTGCAGGGCCGCGATCAGCACCGCGATCGGTGCGATGAGCGCCATGAGATTGGGGATCGCTAGAAGCGTCATTTTGATGAAAACGAAAGCGTCCTGGCCCTGCGAAGTCAGCAGCGTGAGTTGCTTGAGGGCTGTCGCGATCCACACGATTCCAGTCAGCGATAGCAGGACCAGCAGAAAGGCCCCTGCTGCCTGTCGAAACATGTACCGGCCGAAAAGGCTCATGATGCTGCCGCGATCCCCTGCCGCCTTCTGGCCTAACCCCTTGCCAGGACGTGCGACTTTCCCCTTGACCCCACCATACAGCCGGGCATGTCGGAATTCGGGCGGGAATGCGCGCGTGATCCCCAACTTTTGTGTTTCGGGATCAATCGCGTCGGCGGAGCCACAGTTGATCAGGTGGGCTCGAGCAGCTTATTGATATGTTGAGAGTTCTCCTTGTCCTGATCCCTATCGACCGAACCGGGCCGAAGCACGTCTGCAAACGGCTCCCGCCATCCCAATGCGAGCCCCCCATGATCACCGATCTTCCCACCGTGCGCTTCGCGGGTCTCGACCCTGCCGGCGCTGAGACCGTCGTTCTGCTGATCGAGCCGGAGCTGGCGCTCGGCTCCCAAGCCCGCGCGATCGACAAGAAGACCGGTGGCCAGCTTACGCGCGCAGCCAAGTCCGCTGGTTTTAACGGCAAGCGCAAGACCGTGGCCGAGGTGCTCGGCGCGAGCGGGGTCGACCACAGCCGCATCCTTATGGTCGGCCGCGGACCCAGCGCCGGCGCGTCGAACCAAGGCCTCATCGACCTCGGCGGCCAGATCATGGCCCTGCTGCAGGCGCGCAAGTCCGCCAAGGCGACGGTCGTGGCCGAAGGCGCCTCCGGCAGCCTCGATGCCAACGACGCCGCGGATCTGGCGCTGGGCCTCTTGCTTCGCGGCTACGTCTTCGACCGCTACAAGACGAAGCGGGAGGAGGGGGAAGGCGCCCCTGTCCGTCCGGCAATCACCATCGCGGTCAAGGCGCCGGATGCCGCCGCCGAACAGTTCGAGCGGCGCAAGGCGCTGGCGGATGGCGTCACGATCGCGCGTGATCTCGTCAACGAGCCGGCCAACGTCCTTGGTCCCGTCGAGTTCGCCGAGCGGGCCGCCGAGGTGGCCGAACTCGGCGTCGAGGTCGAGGTGCTCGATGCCGAAGCGATGGATGCGCTCAAGATGCACGCGCTGCTGGGCGTGGCCCAGGGCAGCGTCCGGCCCGCCCGCATGGTCATCATGCAGTGGTTTGGCGCCGAGAACCGGCGGCAGAAGCCGGTCGCCTTCATCGGCAAGGGTGTCGTCTTCGACACCGGCGGCATCTCCATGAAGCCTGCCAAGGGCATGGAGGACATGAAGGGTGACATGGCCGGCGCGGCCTGCGTCGCCGGCCTCATGCATGCGCTCGCCGCCCGCAAGGCGCCGGTCAATGCGCTCGGCGTCATCGGCCTCGTCGAGAACATGCCGGACGGCAATGCCCAGCGCCCCGGCGACATCGTCCGCTCGATGTCCGGCCAGACCATCGAGGTCATCAATACGGATGCCGAAGGCCGCCTCGTGCTGGCCGATGCGCTCTGGTACGTCCAGGAGCGCTTCAAGCCGAAGATGATGGTCAACCTCTGCACGCTGACCGGGGCCATCATGGTGGCGCTCGGCAAGGAGTATGCGGGGCTGTTCTCCAACAACGACCGTCTCGCCACCTGGCTCGAGGAGGCGGGGGCCGCGACAGCCGAGAAAGTTTGGCGGATGCCGCTCGACCCGGCCTACGACAAGGAAATCGACACCAAGAACGCCGACATGAAGAATGTCGGCGGGCCCTATGGCGGGGCCTGCTCGGCGGCCGCCTTCCTCAAGCGCTTCGTCGGCGACGTGCCCTGGGCGCATCTGGACATCGCCGGCACCGCCATGGGCTCCAACCGCAGCGACACGAATGACGGCTGGAGCAGCGGCTGGGGCGTCCGGCTGCTCGACCGGCTGGTGCAGGATCACTACGAGAGTTGATGTGGCGGAAAATTTCTTAACGGTCATTAACACGTAAAACCAATGCCTTATGAACTCTTTCGCGTGCATTTGTTCCATAATATATCTTATGCGAATGACATGAGCGGGCGCGGGCTGGGGCTGACGGGGCAGCTGCGGTGCGTGACGGACCGTCCCCGGCCGCCTTCGTTTGCCGCCGCTCTCAATTGAGCCTCGGCGGCACCCGCTCGGCCGGGGCAAGAACCGGCGGCTGGGCCTTCCTCTGGGCTGACTTTGGCTGCTGATGGTCTCCGCCTTCGATGACCCGGCCGATCTCCGACACAACCACCGCATAGAGCGCCAGTACGAAGCCGGTCAGCACATTGACGCTGAGAAACGCCCCGGCGATCCGCGCGAGGTCCCCATTGAGGAACAGCGACAGGATCGAGATGACGATCTCGTCGAACTTCTGTTTCAGGATGAACAGCAGCTCGCTCGCCTTCTCGAGGCTCGGCCGCTCCGGCAGGTTGAAGATCTCATAGCCGAGGCTCGAGAAACTGACGGCCGGCAAAAAGGTCAGGGTCAGCGAGAAGAGGACGCCGAGCGGCGCCGCCAGCCGGAAGTAACCCCAGCGCGCCGGCACCGCGCCGAAGCTGATCGAGAGCCGCCTGAGCACACCTGCGCCTGCGAATATGATCACCGCAAACAGGATGGCGATGGTCCACAAGCGCGCCTGGTCGGTGCCCGAAAAGGTCAGCAGCGCCGCCAAACCGGCGACCAGCGCCTTCAGGCAGGCTTCTCCCGCCGCCACCAACTGTGCCACCGCCCGGCGCGTGCGGCCGGTTTCATAGAAGTAAAACGGCAGCTCGAAATTGACGCGTGCCAACTCCAGGTAGAGCCCGAACGTCAGCGACACGAGGATGGTCAAGCCCGCGAACAGCAACGGCCAGGTGAAGCCGACCCAGGCGATGAGCACGACCAAACCGATCTCGGCGAGGATGGCGAGGCCGTTGTGATAGATGCGGGCAAACATGGGCGGGTCCGGCGAATACGTGCTCCAACCTTAGCACGCCCAGACCCGCGCTCCAGGGCGGAAGCGTGACGGTGGCAAGGCACGCCCTCCCCTATTCGCCTGCCCCGCGATGGCGTAGGGGAGCGGGGCCGAACGGGAGACCCGCGACCGATGTCCGACGCCCCCAAGAAAACACTCGCCGATCTCGCAGCCGTCATGGCGGCGCTGCGAACGCCGGTGACCGGCTGCCCCTGGGATCTCGAGCAGAGCTTCGCGACCATCGCCCCCTACACGATCGAGGAGGCCTATGAGGTGGCGGACGCCATCGCCCAGGGCGACCTCGAGCATTTGAAGGAAGAGCTTGGCGATCTCCTGCTCCAGGTCGTCTATCACAGCCGCATGGCCGAGGAGGACGGCGCCTTCGCGCTCACCGATGTCATCGACGGCATCACGCGCAAAATGATCCGCCGTCATCCCCACGTGTTCGGCGACGATGCGGCGCGCTCGGCCGGCGTCGCCAAGGGGTTCTGGGAGAAGATCAAGGCCGAGGAGAAGGCGGCGAAAGCCGTCGCCGGGCGGCCGGCCTCGCTGCTCGACGATGTGCCGGTCGGCCTCCCTGCCCTCACGCGAGCCCATAAGTTGCAGAGCAAAGCCGCCAAGGT
>JANNSX010000094.1:0-2735 GCA_031403155.1 Hyphomicrobiaceae bacterium | reverse complement strand
CTACGTCTCAGAAAGTTTCTCGAGGATGCGGGCCCAGGAGCGGGCACCCTTCTGAAAGCTCGTCACATTGTACTTTTCGTTGGGCGAATGAATGCGGTCGTCGTCGAGGGCAAATCCCGTCAACAGCGTATCCATGCCGAGATGCGACTTGAACGAGCGCACGATCGGGATCGAGCCGCCCGAGCCGATGAGGGCGGCGGGCTTGCCCCACTCCTCTTCCAGCGCCGCTGCCGCGGACTTGAGATAGGGCGCTGTCGTGTCGAAGCCGATAGCCGGCGAGCCGTGCGGATCACGGATCTCATAGTCGCAATCGGGATGCAGGTGCTTCGCGACGAAGGCCTCGAAAGACTTCAAGACGTGATCGGGATCCATACCGGGCACCAGACGGAAGGAGAGCTTGGCGGCCGCCTCGGCGGGAATGACCGTTTTCGAGCCCGCCCCCGTGTAGCCGCCATAGATGCCGTTCACCTCAGCCGTCGGCCGGGCCCAGATCTGCTCGAGCACCGAGCGGCCTTTTTCGCCAGCCGGAGTCTTGAGGCCGATATCGCCCAGGAACTCCGCCTCGTCGAAGCCCAGGCCCTTCCAGGCTGCGAGCTGCTCGGGCCGTGGCTCGATCAGGCCATCGTAAAATCCGGGGATCTGCACGCGCCCGTCCTCGCCATGCATCAGACCAAGGATCTTCGTCAGTGCCCGGATCGGATTGATGGCGGCGCTGCCGTACATGCCGGAATGCAGATCCCGGCTCGGGCCTTTGACGACGAGCTCGCAATGGGCGATGCCGCGCAGCATGGTGGTGATGGCGGGCGTCACCTTGTCCCACTGGCCCGTATCGCAGACGAGCGCGAGGCCGGCCGTCAGCTCTCTCGCATTGGCCTTGAGGAAGGGCTCGAGGCTTTTCGATCCGCTTTCTTCCTCGCCTTCCAGCAGCACCGTCACGTCGATGGGGAGCTCGCCCGCCACCTCGATCCAGGCGCGCGCCGCCTCGATGAAGGTCATGAGCTGGCCCTTGTCGTCGGAAGCACCGCGCCCGCGGATGATCCGGCCGTTGGCCTTATCCTCGTCGAGCTTGGGCTCGAAGGGGGGATGCGACCAGAGTGAAACGGGATCGACCGGCTGCACGTCATAGTGACCGTAGAACAGCACATGGCGACGTTTGCCCTGCCCCTCGGCCTTCCGATGCCCGACAACCATTGGCCGCCCAATCGTCGGCCGGGCCGAGGCCGAGAAGCCTGCCGCGTTGAGTTCTCGCGCCAGCCAATCGGCGGCACGCGCGCAATCCTCGTTATAGGCTGGGTCCGTCGAGATGCTGGGGATGGCGAGGAGATCGAGCAGCCGGCCGAGCGCCCCCGCCCGGTTGCGATCCAACTGACTCAACACCTGGTCAATGGCGAGTACCATCTATACCCCCTATACGTTCGCATCATGTTCTATTCGCAAGTCGAGCGCAAGCACAATCTCGCTGCGGAGGGAAAAGTTCAACTGGTGACCGGTCTCAGGCTTTGACGCGCGTCGCCTCGAAGGCCGGCACCCTGGCGGCGAAAGCGTCGAGCCACGCCACGAGGCGTGGGTGCTTTTCGCGCCATTTGCCCTGGTGGCGCAGATCGAGATAGCCGAGCGCGCAGGCCAGGCCGATCTCGCCGATGTCGGGGCGGGACCCGAGCTTGTCCTGTACCTCTTCCAGATGATCGAGGCCGGTATCGATCTTCTGCTGCTGCATCTCGATCCATTGGGCGTTCCACGTGGCCTCGGGGCGGATACGCTTCTCGTAGACCAGCAGCAGCGCCGCCTCCATCAGACCATCGGCAAGGGCGGCAAGGCGCAGTGCCGGCCAGCGCGCCTTGCCTGCCGGAAAGATCTTCGGCCCGTCATGCAGGCTGTCGAGATACTCGGCAATGACGTGGCTGTCGTAGAGGCAGAAGCCGTCTTCCAGCACGAGCGTCGGAATCTTGGCGAGCGGGTTCTGCGACTTGAGTGTGCCGTCATTGGTGTCGGTTGGCTCGATCCTGATGCGATCGGAAAGGCCGAGGATGGCGGCCGCGATCTTGACCTTGCGCCCGAACGGCGAAGGCGGCGAGGAGCGCAGGATCATCATGACAGGAAAGCCTTGCGGTGTGCGGTTCGGGCTGCCGTCTCACCCGGGCGAGACGAGCGCCTCTTTCGTGGGTGCGCCCTGCCAGCAGACGCTGGCGGAGGCCGTGCAGGTGTGCTCGTCGAAGACGCCGAAGTCGAGGAACAGCTCGCAGCTGACCGACTTCTCGCCCATCTTGTATTTCTCGATGCTGTTGGCGGCGGCCCAGTTGACGACATAGGCGTCGAGCAGCGCCTTGGCGTCTTTTGTCGGTCCATCCTTGCCGTAGTCGTTGACCTCGAAGCCGAGCGTGACGCAGGTGCCTTTGGCCTTCTTCTTTGGCTTGGCGGGCGTGGCGGCGGGAATGGTTGCGGTCGTTTCCGGCGCGGTGGTTGCTATCGCCGTGGCGGTGGTCGGGGTCGTGGCGGTCGTCGCTGTCGGGGCGGCCGCCGGCTCCTCGGTCGTCGTTTGTGCCGAAGCCGGGCCAACGGCGAGCGCAATGGCGAGAACCGGCAGGAAACGGTTGGCGAGACGCATGACGACCTCATCTGTGCCCATGATGTGCCGCCGGTATAGCCCGGGGTCCGGCGGCTGACTAGCGGGCAGAGATGGCGTCACCGTGGCCAGCGGGCGACAGTGGCGGTGAAATCAGAGTCCGTCCCACAGC
>JANNSX010000093.1:0-7284 GCA_031403155.1 Hyphomicrobiaceae bacterium | reverse complement strand
CACCGTAAACGTCAGCTCCGGCCCGCGCGCAGAGGCGTCAAGACGATCGTCCATCCACGCGTCGAAATCGGATGCGTGCTGATTGATCGCTGAGAACCGCCACAGGTCGGGATCATTGCCTGCGGCGCGCAACGCCTCCCGGCGCCCCTCGGCCAGCGGCTCAAGGCGCACATGGGTGTTTTCGAGAATGACGGGCGAAAGCCGCATCGCGCATTTTTGCTGCGCGCGCACCTGGATGCAAATACGCGATGCGCTACCGATTGTTGCGGTGGGCTTCAATAAGGCTCCAAAGCGCACGCTCGGCGCCGTGCGCATCGGCAATACCGGCCATGACGATCTCGTCGGTCACGCGGTCGCCGTCACTGTCCCTGCCGACCGGGCCGAGCGCCTTGACAACGCCGCGTCCGCCGCGCCCGACTTTTGCTTCGGCGCCGCGCAGCGCGCCAGCGGTCAAGGCTTTGACTGACCGGCCCCCGCTTGCGCTGGGGTTGCCTTCGCTGATCCTCATGACGCGCCGGTCGGTAATGACAAAGCCGCTGGCTCTTGCGTCGCGCGCCGCCCAAAACGGCGCCGACATCATTGCGAGCCCAATCAGGAGAAAAGGCAAACTGAACAGCACAAAGAGCCAGCCGCCCGCGCCCTCCATTCCATCGATCTCCGCAACGCCGATGACGGCCGCGACCGCTGATGTGAAGAACACAACCGAGATCGCCGTCCAGGGAATCGCAAATAGCCAAATCGGCAGCGCCAATAGAAACGCATGCCAAGCCGAGGGCCGCCCGGCCCACGCGACGCTCTCGCCAGGCAGCATGGCCGCCTCCGACGCTGCGCGAAGGTCCGACGGAAAATCGTAGAGCCCGTTCATGCGTGGCTGTTTAATCCACCGCAGTGAACGCGACGTTTATGGCGCGGCGCGCGCCGGCCTTACCAGATCTGCACGCGGTCCTTCGGGTCGAGCCAAAGCGCATCGTCCTCGGTGACGCCGAATGCTTCATACCAGGCGTCCATGTTGCGCACGACGCCGTTGACCCGGTATTGCGCGGGAGAATGGGGGTCGGTCGCGATCTGGTTCTTCAGCTGTTCGTCGCGAACGACACGTTTCCACACCTGCCCCCAGGCGAGGAAAAAGCGCTGGTCGCCGGTCAGGCCGTCGATCACCGGCGCCTCGGCCCCATCAAGCGAGAGCTTATAGGCGTGATAGGCCATCGCGAGGCCGCCGATGTCGCCAATATTCTCGCCCATGGTCAGGCCGGGATTGACAGGAAATCCCTCAATCGGTTCGTACACGGAATATTGCGCGCCGATCACGTCGGCAACTTTCTGGAAGGCGGTCGCGTCCGCTGGCGTCCACCAGTCCCGCAAAACGCCGTCGCCGTCCGACTTTCGTCCCTGATCGTCAAAACCGTGGCCGATCTCGTGACCGATGACAGCGCCGATCGCGCCATAGTTGACGGCGGGATCGGCTTTCGGATCGAAGAACGGCGCATCGAGGATCGCGGCGGGAAAGACAATCTCGTTATTGGTCGGGTTGTAATAGGCGTTGACCGTCTGCGGGGTCATCCCCCACTCTTTTTTGTCAACCGGCTCGTTAAGACGCGCGACTTCAAAAGCCCAGTCGAAGGCTTGCGAACGCTTGGCGTTGCCATAAGCATCGCCCGCGCGAACATCGAGCGCGCCGTAATCGCGCCATTCGTCCGGGTAGCCGATTTTGGTCGTGAACTTTGACAGCTTTTCGCGCGCCGCGCCTTTTGTGTCGTCACTCATCCACGCAAGCGTGCCGATGCGTTCATTGAGCGCGACTTTCAGATTGCCGACCAGGTCTTCCATCATCGCTTTCGAATCGGCGGGAAAATGCTGCTCGACATAGAGTTTCCCGACCGCTTCGCCGAGCGACGCGTCAACCGCTGCAACCGCGCGTTTCCAGCGCTCTTTTTGTTTTGGCGTGCCGCGCAAGTCGGTGCCGAAGAACCCAAAGCTCGCATCGTCGAAGCTTGCGGGCAGCACATCGGCGTTGGCGTTGAGCAGATGGAATTTGAGGTATTCGCGCCAAGTCGAAATCGGCGTCGTCGCGATCATCGCCGCCAATTTCTGGACGGCGTCGTCTTCGCGCACGATGATTTCGCCAAGATCGCTCAATCCAGCAGACGCCATCATCGCGCGCCACGGCGCGCCCGGCGCGAAGGCTTCCAGCGCATCGATCGATTTGAGGTTATAGGTCAGATCGCGATTGCGGCGCTTTGCGGGCTCCCAGTGTACCGTCGCCATGGCGAGTTCGAGCGCATATAGGCGCGCGGCGGCGGCGCCCGCGTCCGGCGCGCCGGCGAGCGACAGCACTTTCTCGATATACGCGCGATACTTCGCCTGCTTGTCGGCGAATTTTTCTTCGAGGTAATAGTCGCGGTTCGGCATGCCGAGACCGGATTGGCCGACATAAACGGCGTAGCGGTCGGGGCGCTTGGCATCCGTGCTGATGACGAAGGCGACCGGAGCGCGCGCTCTGATGGCGGGGTTGGCGAAATAGGCCGCCAACTGATCCGGCGTTTCGATCGCGTCAATCGCGGCGAAATCTTCCGTAAGCGGCGCAAGACCTTTCGCGTTGATCGCCTCGACATCGAGATAGCTTGCGTAAAAATCGCGGACGCGATTTCCATCGCCCGATAGCGGCCGCTTTGCGGCAAGTCCCTCGATGATCGCTTTCAGCCGCTCCTCTGACCGCTCGGCAAGCACGGTGAACGAGCCGTAGCTGGAATATTCTTCGGGAATATCGAAGGTCTTCAGCCAGTCGCCATTCACATACCCATAAAAGTCGGCGCCGGGATCGACCGCCGCATCGATATCCTTGACGGCAATCCCGAAGGCGCCGATTTGCGGGGCGTTCGGATCGACGGCGACCTCTTCGATCGCGCTCACAGTCGTTTCAGTCTTGCGGCTGCAAGCGGCGAGGGAAAGGGCGGCGCCAAGGACAGATGCCGTCACCAGCAACAGGGTTTTCAAAGCGGAACTCCTTCAGGCGCCGGATGCGGCGTTGCTCTCGTGGACCGTGTCGTTAACCCGCAAGCGCGGGGCTTCGCAAGACCGCCTGCGCCAAGCTGCGGAGGCGCTGACGGACCAGCCCGCTGATGGACTTGTGCGCGTTCGGCGATTCCGTCACGGTCTCGCCGCGCATCTTTTGAAAGGCAGGCCCCCTTCATGGACCTCCGCTCGATCATCCGGTCGATCCCGGACTATCCAAAGCCCGGCATCGTCTTTCGCGATGTGACAACCCTGCTTGCCGACGCGCGCGGATTTCGCCGCGCCATCGATGAACTGGTCCAGCCGCTCGCCGGCGCCAAGATCGACAAGGTCGCGGGCATTGAGGCGCGGGGCTTCATCCTTGGCGCGCCGAAGGTGGCCGACCCTCGGATGGAAACGAGCCCCGCCGCCATCGGCACGGCGCGCGCAAGGGCGAGCCCGATGACATTCGCCTTCACATTGTTGACCGTGACCGGGGGGATCCAGCTTACTTCGAGCGTGAAGCCATCGGCGAGCCCGAAGATAGCGCGCGGCCGAGGGAGCACTCCCATCAGGTTGACGTTCTCCGCAGGTTTGCCGGCTCGGCAGTAGCTCGGCGTGGCGGTCGCGTCATCGACGGTGGGGAGGGTGGTGGCCTCGAACAGCAGCATCAGCGCCTTGGGGCGGAGTGCCATCGGCGATGCGGCCCGGCCGAACACCGTCGAGACCCCGCGGATCCGGAAGATCTCCGCCTCATTCGAGGACTCGGGGAGGTGGCCGAGGGTGCAGTCGGCTTGCGCGGCCAGGGGGGACGCGCCGGCCAGCAGCGCAAAGGGGATCATCCAGGACCGCATCGCTCCTCCGGTGGTTGCTTGACGCCTTCCGTCACGGTGCCTAACCTCCCCACATCCTGTGACCGACCTCGACCGACTCTTCCGCCGTCTTGTGGACGGCCTCATCGCCATCGACCCGGCGCGGCTGCATCGCCCGCTGACGGTGGCGGAGCTGGTGCGTTCGGTGATCCCGTACCGCACCTCCCGGACCGCGCTCGGACTCGATTCGAGCGAGGACTACGACCTCCTCATCCTCAGGTTGCTGAGCGGAGAGGGGGGGTTCGTGGAAGTTCGACCTGCCGAAGTCGCGTTACGGTCCGCAGCCGAACTTCGGGGAACCAATCCCGACCCCGCGCTTCTCAGGCAATTTGGCGGGACAGAGGTCACTCTCGCTACCGCCCGTCTGGCCCAGGCACTTGGGCCCGGCCCGGAGGCGGCCTGGGCACCCCCGGAGCCAGACGACAGCGAACAGGCGCTCGAGACGCTCGATGAGGCCGGGGACAGCGATGAGGATCCTGGGGTGATCGAGACTGGCCGGGTCCCGTGGACCGTTGAGGCGCTCACCGGACCCCGCGGGGTCATCCCGCTGCACACCGGGGCGGTCCCCGATGAAGGGACCCGCTGCGGGTACTGCGGGGGGCTTCTCCCCGGGGGACGCCAGGTGAATTTCTGTCCTCACTGCGGCCAGAGCCAGACCTTCATCCGCTGCACGGAATGCGGCAATGAGGTCGAGTTCGGCTGGAAACATTGCGTCGCCTGCGGGACCGGTGTGGGGGACGTCGACTGACGGGCGAGCCGCTATCTTTCGGTCATGCCCGCCGCCCGTTCTGAAGTCGTCTTCCTGAGCGCTGTCCGTACCGGATTCGGCGCCTTCGGCGGCGCCCTCAAAGACCTGACAGCCACCGAGCTGGGTGTCCACGCCGCCCAGGCGGCATTGACGCGTTCGGGACTTCCGGCTGCCCAAGTCGATCACGTCATCGTCGGGAATGCCCTGCAGACCTCGGCCGATGCGATCTATCTGGCGCGGCACGTCGCGCTCCGCGCCGGGTGCAGCATCGAGACCCCGGCCGTGACGGTAAATCGGCTCTGCGGTTCCGGTTTCGAGGCGGTGATCGAAGGGGCTCGCCAGATCCTCCTCGGTGAGTCGAAGGTGGTCCTCGTCGGTGGCGCCGAGTCGATGAGCCAGGCGCCGCACGTCGCTCGCGGCGCGCGATGGGGATATCGGTTCGGCCAAAGCCCGCCTCTCGAGGACACCCTCTGGGAAGCGCTCCGCGACCCTCAATGCGGCCGCGCGATGGCAGAGACCGCCGAGGCGCTGGCGACCGAGTACGGGATCTCGCGCGCGGAGTGCGATGCCTACGCGCTTCGAAGTCAGCAGGGCGCCGCCGCCGCGTGGAAGGAAGGGCGTATGGCCGACGAGGTCGTCCCCGTCCCGCTCCGCGACCGGAAGACGAAGCTGGATGCTCCGTGGGCCGATGACGAACATCGCCGCCCTGACACCACCGCCGAAGGATTGGCCAAACTGACACCGGTCTTCACCAAGAATGGGGTGGTGACCGCTGGAAATGCGTCGGGGATCAGCGACGGCGCCGCGATGCTGGTGCTGGCGCACGCCGATGTGGCGAAGGCTGCCGGTCTCAAGCCGCTGGGGCGGCTGGTGAGCTGGGGGCTGGCCGGGGTCGATCCGGGGATCATGGGGATCGGACCGGTGCCGGCGGCGAAGATCGCCCTCGCGGATGCCAAGCGCACGCTCAGCGACATCGACCTGATCGAGATCAACGAAGCCTTCGCCGCCCAGTATCTGGCGGTCGAGAAGAGCCTGGGTCTCGACCGCGCGCGCACCAACGTCGACGGCGGAGCCATTGCGCTGGGACACCCGTTGGCGGCGAGCGGCGCCCGCCTCACGGCACATCTGCTCCACGCGCTGCGCCGAGCGAAGAAGCCATTCGGCCTGGGTGCCGCGTGCATCGGCGGCGGTCAAGGCGCGGCGGTCGTCCTCGAAGCCTTTCCTTCTTAGGAGATGAAGATGGGTATCGCCATCCTGGTGTTCGCACTGGCCTACGTCCTCGGTTCGATGCGCGTCTTGCAGCAATACGAGCGGGGCGTAGCCTTCTTCCTTGGCAGGTTCTGGGGGATCAAGGGGCCCGGCCTCTTCTTCCTGCCGCTCGGCTTCACCACCATGAAGCGGATCTCGCTCCGGACGGTGGCGCTCGACATCCCGCCACAGGACGTGATCACCCGCGACAACGTGTCGGTCAAGGTGAACGCGGTGCTCTACATGAAGGTCGGCAATCCGGAGCTGTCGATCATGGCGATCGAGAATTACCTCTACGCCACCAGCCAGCTCGCCCAGACCACCCTCCGCGCCGTGCTCGGCGAAGTGGAGCTCGACGAGCTCCTGGCCGACCGCGAGAAGATCAACGGGATCCTCAAGCGGATCATCGATGAGCACAGCGAGAAGTGGGGCATCGAAGTGGAACAGGTCGCGGTGAAAGACGTGGACCTGCCGCAGGAGATGAAGCGGGCGATGGCGCGCCAGGCCGAAGCGGAGCGGGAACGCCGGGCCAAGATCATCGCCGCCCAGGGCGAGCTCCAGGCGTCCCAGACCCTCACCGAGGCGGCGCGGGTGATGGCGCAGGAGCCGGGGGCGATGCAGCTCCGCTACCTGCAGACGGTGGTCGAGATCGCCGCCGAGAACAACTCCACCACGATCTTCCCGCTCCCGATCGAGTTGATCACTCCATTTCTGGCCGGGCGAAAGGATGCGGCCAGCGCGATGGTCCCGGTCCTCGGGGCCGTGAAGCCGGAGTTCGCACTCCCGCAGATCTCGATGCCCTCGACGCCGGAGAAGAAGTAGCCCGATGCCGGCACTGCCGTCGAAATTCGACCGGACCCAGCTCGAGCGGATCCTCCAGCGCGCCGCCGAGCTGCAGGCGGGCGAACGCGACCCCGGCGAGGAGCTGTCGCGCGAGGAGCTCCTGCAGCTCGGTCGGGATGTGGGGATCCCCGGGAAGTTCCTGGAGCAAGCGGTGCTCGAGGAGCAGACCCGCCTTCCCGAACAGCGTCTGGACGGATTCTGGGACCGCGCCGCCGGCCCGGCGGCCGTGACCGCAATGCGGGTGGTGAGGGGCGAAACGGCGCAGGTGGAACGGGTGCTTGCCGCCTATATGGAGGAGCACGAGCTCCTCTCTGTGGCGCGCCAGAGCAGCGGCCGGACGCTCTGGGAACCGCTCAAGGGATTCAACGCCGCGATGAAGCGCTCAAAGGCGGTGCTGGGTGGCGGCAACAAGCCGTTCATGCTGGCGCGCGCCCTTTCGGTGTCAGCGTCGGTCACGCCGCTCGAGGCGGGGTTCGTACACGTGGGCATCGAGGCCGATGTCCGAGAGGCGCGGGGGCAGTTCATCGGTGGCGCCACCGCGTTCGCCAGCCTCGGCCTTGCCGCAGCGATCGTGGTCGGCGT
>JANNSX010000092.1:0-90388 GCA_031403155.1 Hyphomicrobiaceae bacterium | reverse complement strand
CGACGACGGAGTGGTTGCGCGCGAGATCGTCGTCCACGGGCGCGTTCGCGCCGGTGGACGACGTGAATCTCTCGCGCCAGCATTAGCTTTCGCGAACGATTCACGCCTCATACCGGATCGCCAATGCGATCCGGTATGAGGTGATCGTACGCGTGCCACATCCGAATGATTCAACCACGGGCCGGCCACTCCGTCCCTCTGGACTGATCATGCTCTCGGGTTCGGGAACGAGCCGCGGTGAGGGCGGAGCGTTGGCTTCGATGGGTATCTGTTGTCAGGCATCAGGCATCAAAGTGATTGTCGCAAACCGATGCCCGATCACCGATGCCCCCATCACCCCACAAACCGCGCCACTTCCCTCATCGTCCACTCCGGGAATTCCCAATTCACCGCATGCCCCGAAGTCTCGTGCACGGTGAGGCGGGCGCCGGGGATCGATTTGACGAGCCGATCCTGCTCGTCGCGGAAGAAGATGCCGTCGTGAACGCCCCAGATGACGAGCGTCGGCGCAGCAATGCGCGCGAGATCGGCGCCGGCGTGATTGGCCGGGCGGTAGTCGATCAGCGCATCGGCCTCGCGCTTCCAGACATCGGCCGGGATCTTCGCGCTTTCGTCGACCACGCGCTCGAGCGTCATGCCGGGGCCCATCGGATTGACGCAGGTGCCGGATTGGAAATCGTGCGAGAACTGCCTGGGCATCGGATCGGTGAGATCGGCGACGCCGGCCTTGAGGGCCATGACCACTTCGTTGTCCGATGTCGTCGCCGAGGCGATGAGCACCAGATGCGACACGAGATCGGGCCGCCTTACGGCGATGTCCTGGGCGATGAAGGAGCCCATGGAGTGGCCGATGATCACCGCCTTGCCGATACCCTTCGCCGCCATGAAGGCAATGACGTCGTCCGCGTGATCTCGAACCGTGTAGCCCTCGCGTGGCTTCGAGGATTCGCCATGACCCCGCAACGACGGCGCATAGGCGCGCCAGCCCGAGGGCAGCGCCTGCAGCATGCCGTTGTGCGAGTACCAGCTGTCGCCATAGCCGTGGATGAAGATGGCGATCCGCGGACCTTCACCGGCGATCGCGTGCTCCATCGTGACGCCGTTCGGCAGTGTGACCGTCGCAAGCTCGACCATGCTCGTCTCCTACTCTGGCAATGTCATCTCGCCCTCGGCGGTCGCAACCACGCGGCCAGACCGGAAGAGTTCGACTTTGCCCGCATAGCGCCCCGCCGGCCAGCGCGCGAGCTTGAGCTTCTTGCCCGCGAACCCGACATAGGTCGCCTTCGCTCGCTCGACCGGCGCCATCGCGTGCTCCTGTTTCCAGTCGCCGGGCCCGTCGAGCACGAAGCGAAGCTGATCGCCCTCGCGCATGTTCATGACGCGGGCGAAGAAGACGAGGCCAGGCGACGTGGGAGAGGCCGCCTTGTCGGGCGACAGCCCTACTTCGAGGTCCTTCGGCGACAGCGCAGCGCCGGCAAATCCCACTTCCAGAATGCGCGACTCGGTCGAGGCCAGCGCGCTCGCGACGTCCGGCGCCCAGAGCGCGCCTGCGACGGCCTTGCTGGCATCGACGGCACAAGCCGCACTCGCCTCGCCGCCGGTGAACGGATCAACGAGCTTGCCGTTGTGGCGCACCTCGAAATGGACATGCGGAAACTCAGTCAGCCCGGACAGCCCGACCTCGCCGATGGGCATGCCGGCCTCGACCTTGTCACCCGAGCGCACCTTGAGGCTGCCCTTGCGCATATGGCCATAGATCGTCTGCCAGCCCTCGCCGTGATCGATGATGACGACATTGCCGAGGCCGTAGGGGCTGACACGCTTGGCCTCCTCCTCGGTGTCGACAAGATCGTCATCGACGCCTTCGCGCGTCTTGGCGACGACGCCCACGGCCGCCGCCTTGACGGCGATGCCCTTGGACGCTTCGGGCATGTTCAGGACGCGGATGTCCGTTCCCGTATGGGTGTCATAGGTGGCGCTGCCGCAGAGATAGTCCTGGTTGCCCGGACCGGGATCGACATCGACAAAGTTCTGGACGTAGCAGGTCGTGCCGGCCTCGCAGTCCAGCGGCAGCGCCAACCGGGGGGCGTCGGCCGCGGCCGGAGCAGCGGCGAGGGTCAGCAGCGCAGCGACACAGACGGATCGTGTAAGCGTGATCATGAGCTGAACCTACCACGAAACCATGGCGCTCCCACGGCCCTCGCCGGGGTGGTAGCCTTGCGCCCCGGCCTCGCCGGAGCTAGCAATCGGGCCGAATTCTACTCCTATGCTCCCCTAGATCCACAGGACACCCCCATGGCCAGCTTCGACGTGCTCCTTCTCCCCGGCGACGGCATCGGTCCGGAGGTCATGGCCGAGACGAAAAAGGTCATAGGCTGGCTCGCCAAGCAGAAGAAAGGCGTGTTCAACACCGAGGAGGGCCTTGTCGGCGGGTCGGCCTACGACAAGCACCAGGTGGCCGTGACCGAGGAGTGCATGGACAAAGCACTCAAGGCCGATGCCGTGCTGTTCGGCGCGGTCGGCGGTCCGAAGTGGGACAAGGTGCCCTACGACGTGCGTCCCGAGGCAGCGCTGCTGCGGCTCAGGAAAGACCTCGGCCTGTTCGCCAATCTGCGTCCGGCCATCTGCCACGCCGCGCTCGCCGATGCCTCGAGCCTCAAACGCGAGCTCGTCGAAGGCCTCGACATCATGATCGTGCGCGAGCTGACCGGCGGCGTCTACTTCGGCGAGCCCAAGGAGGTCGTCACCCTCGAGAATGGTGAGAAGCGTGCCGTCGACACGCAGGTCTACACGACGCACGAGATCGACCGCATCGCCCGCGTTGCCTTCGACCTCGCACGCAAGCGCCGCAACCTCGTGCACTCGGCCGACAAGCGCAACGTCATGCGCTCGGGCGTGCTGTGGAATGAGGTCGTGACGCAGGTGCACGCGAAAGACTACAAGGACGTGCAGCTGCAGCACATCCTGGCCGACGCCTGCGCCATGCAGCTCGTGCGCAACCCGAAGCAGTTCGATGTTATCGTCACCGACAATCTGTTCGGCGATATGCTTTCCGATGAAGCGGCCATGTTGACGGGCTCGATCGGCATGCTGCCGTCAGCCTCGTTGGGGCAGCCCGACGCCAAGGGCCGGCGGAAATCGCTTTATGAGCCGGTGCATGGCTCGGCCCCCGACATCGCCGGCAAGGGGCTTGCCAATCCGATCGCCATGATCCTCTCGCTGGCCATGGCGCTGCGCTATTCCTTCGACATGGGGGAAGCCGCCGACCTCGTCGAGCAGGCGGTGACGGGCGTACTCGGGCGGGGCCTCAGGACCGCCGACATCGCGGAACCCAACCGGAAGAAGGTCGGCACCGCCGAGATGGGTGCGGCGATCGTGGAAGAGCTGGAGCGGCTGGCATAGAGCACGTTCAGGCGAAGTGGACACCGGTTCGCCGTAGAACGTGCTCAAAGCCAAGAAACTAGAGCAGGTTCCTGATTCCGATCGAGCTGAACCCGCTCTAGTACCCCTCAACGGCCACAATCGCGACACGCCGCCCGGGCAGATGAGCGCCCGAAAATGGATGTTGACCCCAAGGGCACCATGCAGATGCGTTCAGTCCTGCTCGCCATTCTGACCGTTGCGGTTCTCAACGGCGCTCCGGCCATTGCCGAAGAGGCCGCGACGGACGCGACGGCAGCCGACCCCGCCATGACCGATCTTCTCGCCAAGGAGAAGGAAGCCCGCAAGGCCTGCAAGATCGAGATCTGCTCCATCATGCTCGGCAAGAAGCCGGAAGGCAGCGACGTCGCCTGCGGCATCGTCAAGACCTGGCCCAAGGACGACATCACCCGGATGATGAAACGCACCAAGGTCTCCTGGCCCTGGGGCAACACCACCTGCAAGGTCGAGGTGAAACTCAAACGCGCGATGCTCGTCAGCGCCATGACGGAGCCGAAATACGAGGCGGACTTCGGCGAGCACGAGCTGGTCTGCGACGTCCTGCGGGAAGGCGAGGAGAAATACACCTTCAAGATCGCCATGACGCCCAAAATCACCTTCGAGAACGGCAAGGCGACGGCGGGCTATATCACCTGGGGGGCGCTGGCCGCACCGTCGATGGCGAAGAGCGTGCTGTGGCCGGCGACGGCGCTGGACAACAAGGTCAACGCGCTCGGGGCTGAGCTCATCGAGGCCGTCAACGGCTTCGTCGAGAAGAAATGTCCAGAGGTCAAGGACGAGCTGAAACTCGATTGAGCGGCGGCACCAAGGTCCCCGAGGATTGCTCTCCCCGTCGGCGCCTTGCGCGGCTAACGCAATTTAAATCAGTTTGCGCTGAAATCAGCCGATTGCGGGCGAGAGCACTTGTCCTTCCAAGTGTATACCGGTTGGTCGAAAGAAAGTCCAAAAAACCAACAACCTAGAGCGCCGATCTGATTCCATCAGATCGAATAGCGCTCTAGCGACGGGGCTTTCGCCATGGTCGACATCGCATTCGAGCAAGGGCAGCTCATTCTCGATACGCCGGAGGCGCAGAGCGCCGGCAGTAGCGGTATCAACATGCATGCCCTGTCGCCGATCCTGATCGGCCTGGCTGCGCCGTTCGTCCTCCTGTTCGTCATCCAGCCGACGATGATGCAGCATGTGAGCTTCGTCGCCACGCTGCTGATGATCGCGGTATTCGTCATCTCGGCCGGCATCTACTTTCACAGCGTGCTCTCGCCCGGCAAGATCGTCGCCGCCGCCTTCGACCCCGCCGGCCAGACGGTCACGCTCGTGCGCGCCGGCCGCTTCGCAATCTCGAACCGCGATGTCCACTTCCTGGACATCGCCGGCGTCGGTATGTCGATCGACTACGACGACGACGGCTATCCGACGCGCTCGGCCGAGCTGCGGCTCCGCGACGGCCGCATTTTCACGCTGCCGGAAGGCACCGAGGAGAGCCACATTCTCTCCCTTCGCGAGGTCCTGGGCCTCGCCTGATCTGGGTTCCGCTTTACGCTGGGCCTGGCCCGCGAAACCGGCTATGGAGCGCTGCCCGCTCATAGCCCTTGGATCGCCATGCCCGCGTCCCGCCCCTCGCACATGCACTGGCCCAAGGACGTCGAGGCGACCGGCGATTTCGAGGCGGCTGCCGCCTATGTCGAAACGGGCGACGGCCACCTCTTCGTCACCGGCAAGGCCGGTACGGGCAAAAGCACACTGCTCAGGGCGCTCCGCGACGAGGACAGCCACGAGATGGTCGTGCTGGCGCCGACGGGGCTCGCGGCCGTGCAAGTCGGCGGACAGACGATCCACTCGTTTTTCGGCCTGCCGCCGCGCCTCATCAAGGCCGAGGACATCCGCCCGAGCCGCCGCCTCGGCCTGATGCGCAAGCTCAAGACCCTCGTCATCGACGAGGTTTCCATGGTGCGCTCCGACCTCATGGACGGCATCGACAAAATGCTGCGCCTCAATCGCAAGCGCCCGAACGATCCCTTCGGCGGCGTACGCCTCGTCATGTTCGGCGATCTGCACCAGCTGCCGCCGGTCATCGCCGAGCCGGAGTTGCAGACCTATCTCGCCGATCGCTTCGGCGGCCCATTTTTCTTCGACGCGCCGGCCTTCCGCGAGACCGATGCAAAACGCATCGAGCTCGGCCGTGTCTTCCGCCAGAAGGACGCACACTTCCTCGGCGCCCTCAACAACATCCGCGAGGGCGCTCCGCGCCCTGAGGATCTGGAGCTCCTGAACGAGCGCGTGTCGCCGCTCGACACCCTGCCGCGCCGCGACGATTACGTGATCCTGACGCCCACGAACGCCGTGGCGCAGGAGATCAACATGGCCTTCCTGAAGGCGTTACCAGGCAAGACCCATATGCACGAGGCGCTGGTCACCGGCACCTATGCCGACAGCGCGCAACCGACCGATCCGGTGCTCACGCTCAAGCAAGGCGCCAAGGTCATCCTCATCCGCAACGATCCGGAAAAGCGCTGGGTCAACGGCACACTCGCCAAGATCGCCCGCCTCGAGGAGGACCGCGTGTTCGTCGAGATCGACGGCGAGGAGCACGAGGTCGAGCCCGAGGTCTGGGAGGCGATCCGCTACGACTACGACGCGAAAGAGGATCGCATCGTCGAGACGCTGGCGGGCTCGTTCCGGCAATTGCCGCTGCGGCTTGCCTGGGCGCTGACGATCCACAAGGCCCAGGGCATGACGCTCGACCGCGTGTTCATTGACTTGCGGCGGGGAACCTTCGCGCACGGCCAGGCCTATGTCGCCCTCTCGCGCGTGCGCACGCTCGAAGGCCTCGCCATGGCGCGCCCGCTCCGGCGCTCGGACATCATTTTTGACAGAGCCGTGACGGGCTATCGTGAGGTATTCGAGGCGTTGGAGTAAACTTAGCCGAGCGTGGACTTCACGATCAGATTAAGATCAGCTATGTTGATATGGGCAGTAACCGCATGGCTGGGCGGTTCGAATGCAGGTAGGCGGGTACTCTTCGAGATTCATGTTGCTGGCGATTCTGATCGTCGGCACGGTATTGATGTTTTTGGTGACTGCGCTCTCGGTGGCGCACAGCCTGTCGGGTGATCAGCTTCTCGCCCCAGCATTGGGGTGGCAAAGCTGGGGGTCGCTGCCGGAAGCA
This sequence comes from Hyphomicrobiaceae bacterium, assembly GCA_031403155.1. Taxonomy (GTDB): domain Bacteria; phylum Pseudomonadota; class Alphaproteobacteria; order Rhizobiales; family Hyphomicrobiaceae; genus JANNSX01. The sequence continues at coordinate 83,781 of JANNSX010000092.1, read as the reverse complement.
ATCCGCCTACCTGTATTGATGACAATACTGTCGTCCTTTGTGATCATCGGTTGCTTTTTTTGGGTGCGGTTCTCCGGTTTGCGCTCTGAGGACCGAGCGCATGATCTTCTCTATTATCTCGGTTTCATAGGTACGCTGTGTGGATTGCTCGGTGCGTCGGTTGGGCTCTCGCTCGGATTGGAAGGTGCCACTCAAAATCCCGTACCGATGATGGTTGCACAGAACGGGGTCGCGCTCTCCACGACACTTCTTGGCATGGTTTTTCGCAATGGCCTGAGCTACTGGTATCGCCCGGCGCAGCCCGACATCGAAGCTATGTTGGCCAGCGTGTCGGACGCGGCCAAGAGAACCAGCGCGAGCGTTGGCGCCTTAACCGGCAACGTCGAGGCGTTCACTTCGGCGGTTTCCGGCTTCGGCAGTTCACTCGACGAAACCTCGCGCAACATCGCTGATGATGCGCCGAATTGGGCTGCTCTAGGAACCTCAGTGCAATCGGCCACGACGACGTTGAAAGATACATCACAATCGATGGGCGAAGTTGCCACGAGCGTCCGCAGAGTCGGCTCAGAGTCCTACACAATGGCTCAAAGCGTGGGACGCGCAATGCAGAACTTGAACCGGCAGATCGAGGAAATTTCGGCCCAACTCGAGGAATTGCGAGGAGCCGTCGCCCCGATTTTGGATGAGCAATTGGTTAGCAGTGTTCGACAGCGTGCCAGTCGGCCACCCCCCACCCCCCCCGGCCGACAGGTTTCTTCGGAAACTTCTTCGATGGTGGCCGCGGTCGCAACCGCCCCGGGTAGGGGTTCCAGACACCAGACCGGCACGATAGAGGGGACGAGGGATGGCGAGTGGGCGTAACCATGGTGATGACCACATCATTCAATCCACCCAAACAGAACTCGCCTTTTTTCTGGTGATTGTGTTCGTCCTGCTATTGGGATTCCAGACCACCGAGGAGGATAGGGTTGCCGGTATGGGCGATCGAGTTCAGGGCACGCCAAGCAACCAGACCAAAGAGATTCCGGAGGTCGAGGAAACCGGGACCGTAGCGCCTGCACAGCATGTACCGGAGCCAGTTCCGCCGGTCGAAGCGCCAATCGTTCCACGAGACGCTGAATGGCTTGAAACCGCCGACAAGTCGCTGCTAAATGTCAGAAGCTGCCGGGTCGAGCGCTCCGCAGAGCGGCGGAGTTTCATCTTGCCAACAGATCAGCTCACCGTTGGCGGCGACCGAGGCATGACTTTCGAAAACGGGCAGCACGAAATTTCCAAAGAACTTTGGGATAGTTGCTTGGCTGAGCTGTTTCAGGCTGTTATTGCAACTTATCAAGAACATCAAAGTGATACGAAATACGTCGTCATTCAGGGACATACCTCGAGTAGCTGGGACACGACGCGCGGCTGCTCTGGCGTGCCTGGATCGACCGATCCCGGACGTGCAGCTGTTGTTGCCTATAAATGCAATCGACGTTTGTCGCTTAAACGTGCCGACGAGGTGTTTGAGGCCGGATACTTCTTTAACTCTCAGTGGCGGATTGTTGGCGCTGACACCGCATTAGAGTCGGTTGAGTTCTCCAATCTGTTTCGTACGGAGGGCCGCAGCACGCTCGACCTCATACACGACAATCAAGGCCAGGAGGATGCTTCGCTGTCGCGACGTGTCGAGTTCGTGTTTGTCAGCGAGTAGGTATGAAGCCGGCGCGGAGCAGCGCTTCGATTGAGCCGTGACGGGCTATCGTGAGGTATTCGAGGCGTTGGAGTAAGGCAGCTACAGGCCTGCGATCTTCGCCAGAACCCAAGGATACGCGTACAGCCACAGACCGGCGCTGAGCAGCGCCACGGCGACACCCAGGATCAAGGGGTCGAGCCAACTGCGCGACGGGGCCAGAGATTCGATGCGCGCCTTGCGCTCCTGAACATCGATGCGAACCGATGGCATCCTGCCCTCGAGCGTATCCTTGACGATGTGGGCCAGGATCGGGATCGACAAGGTCCAGGCGCGGCGGGCGAACAGTCCGCTTGGCCAGCGCACCGTCGGATCGTCGATCCAGACGGTCGTTATGGACTGCGTTCCGCTCGCGGGGAATTGCAGGCGAACGAAAGCCGTGTAGCTCGGCGGGAAGTATGCGGCGATGCGCTGGCGCATGTCTTCGCCAAGCTCGCCATTCAAGGCGCCCAGCTCGACGAACAGCTGCTGCCGGACGGCGTCGATGGAGAGGTCGAGCTCGGGATCGAGTGACACCAGCGTCGCCGGCAGGTCGATCTTAAACACACGCATGAAATAACTCCCCCCATACATCACATCACTACCCGAGATACGTGTTGCACAGGATCACTATCATTAGTTCACTGCATATCGTAATGTGAAAATGTGTTCGAGTATCCATGGGGGTTCGTATGGCAGGCTCTTCAGTAAATCCAAATCCGAGCTTAATGACTCTGCATCCGGCGACGGGGCGCACGACCGCATCTTCCTCTTCCTCGCCCTTCGAGCCGGCGCGCAGTGTCGGATCATCCGTGATCGGCACCGATCTGACAATTCTCGGTCAGAACATAACGATCATCTCGAAGAATCAGCTTCAGATCGATGGCGACATCCGCGGTGATGTCACCGGCAAGCAGGTGACGATCAGCGAGGAAGGATCGGTGATCGGCACGGTGTCGGCGGAAAGGATCGAGGTGCACGGTGGCGTTCGCGGAGCGATCCGCGCATCGACTGTCACACTGCATCCCACCGCCCAGGTCGATGCCGAAATCCTCCACATAAGGCTCGCGATCGCCGAAGGCGCGCAAGTTGAAGGCATGTTGCGCAAGTCGAAGAACGAGAGCGAGCTCGTGCCCAATCTCGACGCGAGCACCTATCTCGACAAGTCGGGCGCAGCGCAGACGCTCGATCTCTCGGAATTGACGTCGACGGCCATCGAGGATCGCTGAGCTTCGGACTGCCGAGCTAGGGTGTTGCCGTTTTTCTTTGAATCACTCCAACACCCTAATTCCTTGGTTTGTCGTGCTTCTTTACGGAAAACCGCTTCGCACTTTTCCGGAAGCACTCGAGAGCGTCGATCTGATGGAATCAGATCGGCGCTCTCGGTTTTTGGCTTTGAGCAATTGCTTTCGACCAACCGGTATCCACTTGGAAGGACAAGTGCTCCAACGACTACCTTTTCACCATCACGAAGTCCGACACGCTCGACACATGCGCCTCGGGCAACTGCTTGCCCTTCGTCAGGCGGGCCACCTCCTTGCCGACGAAGGCGGCGAGCTCACGGGCGTGGATGCGGCCGTCGGCGATGAGATCGGCCTTGCCGGCGAGGCCTTGCAGCATCGCATAGGTGAAAACGCCGTGGCCGAGAGAATTGCGCTCCTCGGCAAGCGTGTCGGCATCGGTCGCGGTCAGCACGATGATCGAGGCATCGGCCGCGTCCTTGACGAGACGCGCGTTGAAGGCGTTGCCGGCATGGCAGGTGTCGACGAGCATGATGCGCCGGCCGCGCGTCGACTGCAGCATCTCCTGCAGCCGCTGCCACTTCACGACATGGGCCGGCTTCCAGACCTTGCCGTCGAGTGCGGCATCGGTTGGCAGGAACAGGTAATCCGGGCCGTCGTTGACGCCATGCCCGGCGAGGAACACGACGACGGTATCGCGCGGGCCCGCGGCGCGGAGCGCGGCCAGTGCCAACTCGATGTTGGCGGCTGTCGGGCTGGTCGCCTCGCCCTTGACGAGCACGGTCTTGACGATCCGGCGATGCAGCGGTCCGGCGGTCGCCGCGATCTGGTCGGCCATCGCCTTGGCATCGGCGCCCGCAAGCGTCAGGTTCTGCCCGAGCGCCGGATAGTCGTCGACGCCGATGGCGAGGATGTAGAGCGTCTCGCGGCGCTCGAGATCGCCTGCGCCCGAGTGGATGACCGATAGTGCCGCCCGCGCTTCCCCGACGGCATTCTTCGCGATGGCCTCGATGCGATTCTCGCCCCGGGCCAGTGGCAAGTCGAGCAAAACTTCGTGCGGCCGGCGGCCATCGAGCGATTGGGCGATGTTCTCGATCTGCCGGCCGTTGACGGAGACCGAGTAGCCCTCGATCGGGTCGTCATTGGTCTCGATCCGGAGCGTCAGCCGGAGCGGGCTCGCGGCCGTCGTGGCGCCGTCGTCGATGCTGGAGAGCGACAGATCGGGCGGCCGCCGGCTCAATAGCTCGTCGAGCACGAACTTGGTGTTGTCGGCCTCGGTAACCGCGCGGCTTGCGCTGCCGAGGGTGACGGCGCGCTGCAGGATGTCCGGCCGGTAGAAGTGCTGCTTCAGCTGCGCCGCTGTAACGAAGCGTGCCGAGCGATCCGGCCCTTGATTGATCTGCCAGCCGACGTGCCGGTCGCCGTTTGGTGATGCCGCATAATAACCCTCGGGCGTCCACATCACCCACTCGCCGTCGCGGCCGTAGAAGAGGGCGAGGATCGGCTCCAATGTTTCCGCGTTCCACAGGCGAATGGTCTGGTCGTCGCTGCCGGAGACGAGGCGGCGTCCGTCCGATGTCGCGGCGACCGACCAGATGTTGCTCGTGTGCCCGATGAGATCGCCGAGGCGGGTGCCGGCGAGGTCGTAGGCGGTGAGCCAGCCGTGTCCCGCTCCGCTGGCGATCTTGCCGTCACCGGCGAAGGTGAAGGAGTCGTGGCCGTAACCGTCGCGCTCGGTGCGCTCCATGCGGGCGACGACATCCGAGCCGCGCTCGAGATCGAGATTAGCGAAATAGCCGAAGTCGCCGCCGCCGCGCCGCGTCAGCACGAGATCGCCGAGCCCGGTGACGGCCTGGAGAAACGACTTGGCATCGGCGGTGATGGCCACGGGATCGGTGGGCGCGCGCTCCCTACCAGGCAAGCGAAGCGCAAATTCGAGCGGGCCGCGCCGGTTCGTCGTGCGGGCTGTCTCGCGATGGCCCCAGGCGATCCGCCGGCCATCGGCCGAGATGCCGGCTGCCCAGACGCTACGGCCGGTCCCGGCGAGGGTTTGCAGCACTTTGGCCGTCGCCGCGTCCCAGACGTGGATCTCGTTGTTGGAGCCACCGGCCGAGACGGCGAGCGCGCCGTCGGGGCTGAAGGCCACCGCGTGCGTCAGGCCGTCGTGGCCGCGATACTTGACCAGCACGTCTCCGGTCGAGACGTCGAGGATGTCCTGTTCGAAGGGCGCTTTGTCGGCGGCGGCGAGCAGGCGCCTCCCGTCCGGGCTGAAGGCGAGGCTCATCGCCGAGGTCCGGAGCTTGTCGTAGACGGCGATGGACGCGCCGGTCTCCGGGTTCCAGAGGCGAATGGATTTGTCGAGTGCCGCCGAGGCGATCGTTCCGTCCGCCGGCGAGATGGCGATGGCGATCACGAGATCGGTGTGACCGGACAGCTGGGCGACGAGTTGCCCATCGGCGAGGTTCCACAGTCCGAGCGCCGCATCGTCGCTTGCCGTCACCAGCCGCTTGCCGTCGAGCGTGAAGCGCACCGCGTTGACGTCGCCATGATGACCTTCGATGCGGTGGACCTCGGAATAGTCCGCCGCCGACCAGACGATTGCGGTGTCGTCCATGCCGCTCGACGCGAGTAGAGTGCCATCGGGCGAGAAGACGAGCGACAGGATGGCCTCGCTATGCCCTTCCAGCAGGTGCGTGATCTCGCCGGTTTCGATGTCGATGATGCGGATGGCACTCTCGCCGCCTTGCGAACCCTGCAACCGGCCACCCACCGCAAGCGTCCGCCCGTCGGGCGACAGCGCGAGCGCCATGATCTTGCCCTCCTCGCCCTCACCGGCCTCGCCGCGAATGATGCGCTCGGTCGCCCCCGTCTCGAGGTTCCAGATGCGGATGGTCTTGTCGTCGCTGCCGGAGATCAGCCGCTTGCCGTCCGGCGTGAAGATGACGTTGCGGATGAGCGCCATGTGCCCGCCGGTGTCGAGCATGAGGATCGGCGCCGCAGCGTCCGCCTGAGCGGCCTTTGCCGGAGCGGCACCACAGAGCACGTGAACCAGCAGGGCTGCGGCCACTCCGATCGTGGAAATTGGGTTCGCTCGATAGCTCATGGTCGATCCTCGCGCGAATCCGCCCCGCGATCCAGGGCAGCCAGAAGAATGGTTGCCTGGTCATGAAACGCCTGTTCCGCCGGGAACAGACAAGACGGCATATGTTTCGCATTATGACGGTCAGATGCTCTTGCAGCTTCGAATTGCCTGCACATATCACCGGTCATGCAGGCCGGCGACGGCAGGCGAAAGAGAAGCAGAACAAGAGATCATTCGCCGCCGACGGGGCAGACGCCTCCAAGGCAAGTAACGGCAAGACGGCTCTCGGCAGGGAGCCAGACGATCAGGGGAGAACCAGTCATGAACAAGATCAACACCAGCTTCGGCCTTCTGACGCGCACCGGCCTCGTCCTTTCGGGCCTGGTTGCTATCACCGTTTCGGCAAGCGCAATCGATGCCGCGTCGGCGCAGACGTTGAAGTCCAATTTCGACAGCAAGAGTTTCGAGCTAAAGAGGAAAGCTGTCGTAGCCAAGGGGACCGGCGATGCCGTTCTCAAGAACGATGTGCCCTCGACGCTCTTCTCAGTGAACACGAAGGGCGATCAGGAGGAAGGCGACAGCGGCAAGAAGGTTTTCCCGAAGATTGCCATCGGCAAGGGCGATCGGGAGGAGAACGAAGTCAGGACCGGCAACAAGCAGATCGTCATCGGCAAGGGCGATCAGGCCGAGGACAACGAGCCGCCCAAGAAGCGGCAGGTGATCGTCGAGCCGAAGCCGGTGGTGAAGAAGAAGGTCAAGGTTGCGGTCAATACCGAGCCGGTCGTGAAGAAGAGCAAGAAGATCATCCTGGCGAAGGCCGAGGCCCCGGCCAAGAAGGTCGTAATCGCTGACGCTGCTCCGGACGAGGTGGAGACGCCTGCCGAGACGCCCGAGGTCGAGACCGAGGCGCCCGCCGCCGAGGCTCCGGCCGAGGAGACGACGACCGACGAGCAGGCCGAGGCCGAGACGCCGGCCGCACCCCAGCAGAAGTTCGAGGTCGGCCAGATCGTGACCGGCGCCGATGGCAAGAGCTACGTGATCGTCAAGATCGACGACAATGGGATCAGCGCCATGCCGCTCGCCGCCTTCGCCGAGTACGAGCAGCCGAAGAAGGTCTACAAGAAGAAGCGCAAGAAGCGCTACTCGGGCTACGGCTACTCGAGCTCGCGCTCCTACGGTGGATCGAGCTGCAACTAAGCCAAGATCGAGATGGCCAAAAGACGAAGAGCCGGCGGGCAATCGCCGGCTCTTTCGCTTTGCCGGGCGTGGAACGGCAACCCAGCAGGCCGTTCCGTCCTCGCCGCCCCGGCAGTATCGCTTGATGTTGTATAGCGATAGCAATACGATCACGGCTTCCACGCGCGCCACCGGACTGCGCATTGCGGCGCTCCAAGTTGCTCGCGCTTCAGAAACCCAGGAGGTCAGGATGACGCTTGCCATCAACTCCACCGCGCCCGACTTCGAAGCCGACACGACAGAGGGCACGATGAAGTTTCACGATTTTGTCGGTGAATCCTGGTGCGTGCTATTTTCGCACCCGAAGGACTTCACGCCCGTCTGCACGACCGAGCTTGGTGCGTTGGCCAAGCTCAAGCCCGAGTTCGACAAGCGCAACTGCAAGATCGTCGGCTTGAGCGTCGATCCCGTTTCGAACCACGCCAAGTGGGCCAAGGATATCGAGGAGACCCAGGGGGCAGCACCCAACTACCCGATGATCGGCGACAGCAATCTCGAGGTGTCGAAGCTCTATGGCATGCTGCCGGCCTCGACCACGGGCACGTTCGAGGGACGCACGCCGGCCGACAACCAGACGGTCCGCAACGTCTATGTCATCGGGCCCGACAAGAAGGTGAAGCTCGTGCTTGCCTATCCGATGACGACGGGGCGCAACTTCGACGAGGTGCTCCGGGTCATCGACTCGCTGCAGCTGACGGCGAAGCACAAGGTCGCGACGCCGGTCAATTGGAAGCCGGGCGAGGACGTGATCATTGCCGGGTCGGTGTCCGACGATGATGCCAAGAAGCAGTATCCGGCGGGCTGGAAGGCCCCGAAGCCCTACATCCGCATCGTGCCGCAACCCAAATGAAATCGAGGCGGGGCGTAAGCCGATCGCTTCCACCCCGCCTCGACTGAACGATCAGGAACCGGCCTCAGGCCTTCTGCAGGCGCTGATACTCCTTCAGGAACTCGTCGTAGGTGGCGTGCTTGCCATCCGGCTCGATCGGGGGCATCGGCATCATGCGTGCCTTCGTGAGCTTGTCGGCGAGATCGGCATAGCCGTAGGAGTCGGCCAGCTCCTTCGGTAGCATCGCCACCGTGTCGAGGTTGACGATGCCGGCACTTTGCTCGACCGCAAACACTTTCTGCGGCTCGGGCGAGAGGATGTGGTTCATCATCTTGTAGGTGAGGTCGATGTTGGGTGCATCCTTCGGGATGGTCAGGCAATCCATGAACATGGCAGTGCCTTCCTTCGGAATGACGTATTTGATCTCCTTGCCCTTCGCCTTGGCCCACACCGCAACCGCCTCCCAGCCCGGCGTCGAGACCACGACCTCGTTGCGGGCGAAGGCGTCCGCCATGTCGCCGTAGGTCGTGAAAAAGGCGCGGGCATGCTCCTTCTTCAGCTTGATCAGCAGATCGATCATCTTGGTGAGCTCGTCGGTCGACAGCAGCGAGCCGTCCGCCCGGCCGGTGACGACCGGTCCCCAGATCTGGATGTAGGTCAAGGGATCGTCGACCATCGCGACCTTGCCCTTGTATTCATCCTTGAAGAGATCCATCCAGCTCTCGGGCGGTGTCTTCACCACGGCCGGATCATACATCAGCGGCAGCGAGCCCCAGTTCCACGGGATGCCGAGCAGCTTGCCGTCCTGCCGCAAGGTCTCGGTCTTGGCGAACTCGGGGATGATCCGGCCCAGGCTCTCGATCCGGCTCTCGTCGATGGGCTCGATCAGCCCGCCGTCGTTCATGAGGCGCAGATAGCCGAAATACATCGAGACGAGATCGGTCTTGCCGACGCCGCCGGCCTGTAGCTTGGCAATGATCTCTTCGTTGGAGGCGATGAAGGTCGGCTGGAAGTCGATATCGTTGTCCTTGAGGAAGGTGCCGGACTTGATCGGCGTCTCGTAGCCCTGCCAGCCCATCCAGGTCATGGTCGTCGCCGCGTAGGCCGGTTGTCCGGGCAGACCCAAGGCTGCCGCCCCACCGGCCGCCGCCATCGCCCCCAGCAGGCTCCGGCGCGACAGGCTCGAGCGCGCCGCCAGCTCGAGGTAGCTGTCCATGTTCTTCGTCGTCATCGAGAGTTTCCTCCACATCCGCCGGGTTCTGGACGATCCAGCCCGCGCTTTCGTTTTCCTCTGCCCTTGTCCGGCAGTTGCCTCGACGCTAGCTTGGCGACCAAGCGCTGGTCAACAAACAATCGGCGGGTTTGAGGTTTTGCATGGTTGCGACCGGCGAAACGACATGGCGCGCATGGCTGCCGTTGGCTCCGGCGACGCTGGTGTTCGTGGCCCTGTTCGCCGCGCCGCTGCTGTTCTTCCTGGTGGTGAGCTTCTGGGTGGTTCGCGCCCGGATCATGCGGCCGTCGTTTACCATTCAGAACTACATCGACACGTTCACCGAATACGGCGGCGTGCTGGCGACGACGCTCGCCGTTGCCGGGCTCATCGCCATTTCGACGACCATCATCGCCTTCCTGTTCGCCTACGCTATCCGCTTCCGGCTTGGACGCTGGGGCAACGCCTTCCTGCTGCTGACGCTCATCTCGCTGTTCGGTGGCTATCTCGTGAAGGTCTATGCCTGGAAGAGCATCCTCGGCACCGATGGCGTTTTGAACAAGGCGTTGCTCGGCATCGGCCTCATCGATCAGCCGCTGACCTGGCTGCTCTATAGCGTCAACGGCGTGGTGGTGACGCTGACCTATTTTCTCGTGCCGTTCGCCGTGCTGCCCATCTACGGCAGCCTGCGCTCCATCAAGGATGTGACGATGGAGGCCGCCCGCGATGTCGGTGCTAGCCCCATGCAGGTGATGCGCGATGTGGTGCTGCCGCAGTGCAAGAGCGGGTTGCTCGCGGCCTTCGCGCTGAGCTTCCTCATCTCGGTCGGCGATTACGTGACGCCGCGGTTCGTGGGCGGTGGTGCCGCCTTGATGGGTAATTTCATCGAGACCCAGTTTTCGATCGCCTTCAACTGGCCGCTCGGGAGCGCCATGTCCTTCACGACCATGCTGGCGACGCTCGCCGTCGTCATCGCCTTCCGCCAGCTGCTCGAGTGGAGCCTTAAGCCATGAGGGCGGCGCAACTCTCGAGCGCGCTATGGATCGGTTTCGCGGGGCTGGTGGCCTTCTATCTTCTGGCGCCGCTCCTTCTCGTCGTGCTGTTCTCGTTCAACACCTCGGCGTTGACGAGCCTGCCGCTGACGGGATTTACATTCGACTGGTATCGCAAGCTCGTGGCGATCGACTACTTCTGGCCGGCGCTTCAGAACAGCCTGATCGTGGCACTGTTCGTCGGCGTGCTCTCGGTCGTGACCGGCACGCTCGCGGCCCTGGCACTCGCGCGCATGGCGCCGGGCCGCGCTCAGCGCATCACGGCGCTGCTCAGCCTGCCGATGATGATCCCGGCACTCATCATCGGTATCTCGCTGCTGACCTTTTTCGTGCGATTTCTCGGCTTCAAGCTCGGACTTGCCGCCGTCATTCTCGGGCAATTGGTGATCGTGCAACCCTTCGTCATTGCCATCGTCTATGCGCGGCTGCAGACCTTCGACTGGGCGATCGTCGATAGTGCCCGCGATCTTGGCGCTTCCCCGCTGCGCGCGTTTCTCACCATCACGCTGCCGGTGATCCAACCGACCATCGTCGGCGCGGCATTGATCGCGCTCGCCATCTCGCTCGACGATTTCGTGATCACCTTTTTCACCATCGGCTCCGGCAACACATTGCCGACCATGGTGTGGGGGCTGGTCAGGACCTCGCTCGATCCGACGATCAATGCGCTGGCGACGCTGCTGCTGTTGTTCTCAATCGGCTCGACGGCGTTGGCACTGTGGCTCAGCCGGTATCGGGGGTAGTGCGGGATGAGTTCGGATTTCAATGGCAAACGTGCCCTCGTCACGGGCGCCGGCCGGGGCCTCGGGTTGGCCATCGCGACGGCGCTCGCCGGGGCGGGCGCGCGGGTCGCGGTCAACGACCGGACGGGGGAGATGGCGTCGCATGCCGTAGCGTCCTTGCCGGGCTCGGGCCACATCGCGGCGCCGGCTGATCTCTCAACCGATGACGGTCCCGCGCTGGCCGTCAATACCGCGCTCGACGCCTTCGGCGGCCTCGACCTCGTGGTCAACAATGCCGCCGTCAACATCGAGAGGCCGATCGAGGACACCGACGAAGCGCATTGGGATTTGCACTTGGCCGTCGTGCTGCAGGCGCCATTGCTCATCGTCGAGGCGGCGCTGCCGGCGCTCAAGCAGTCGAAGGGCGTCGTGCTCAACATCGCCTCCGAGCTCGGCCTGCACGCGATCCCCAACAATGTCGCCTATGTCACCGCCAAGCATGGCCTCGTCGCCATGACGCGGGCCATGGCGGTGGAGCTGGCGCCATCCGGCATCCGCGTCAACGCGCTTTGCCCCGGCACGCTCGACACCGAGCTGATGCGCGACTGCGCCGAAGCGAGCGGGGACCCGGCCCGCTACTACGCCGCCTTCGCCGCCTATCATCCGCTCGGACGCATCGCCTCGCCCGCCGAGATGGCGCGCATCGCGTTGTTCCTGCTGTCCAATGACGCCGCCTTCGTCACCGGCACCGCCTTCGCCGCCGACGGCGGCTCGACGGCCGGGCGATTGTGGGGTTAAGCAATCTCCCATCCGTGCAAGCTGCCAATGTAGCCGGCCCCTTGGGGAGAGGGTGCCGACAGGCGGGAGAGGGGTTGAGTGTTACACCGCCGCTCTCGTAACACTCAGCAACAACAACGATGTCATTGAGGGAGTGCCTTGCTCAACCCCTCTCCCGGCGCGTCCACGCGAAGCGTGGCTCCGCCACAACGCGCCACCCTCCCCCCAAGGGAGAGGGCCGAATGCGGTTGCGGCTTCACGAAAGGAAAAAGCGCGAAGAAAGAGTGGAGCTCGCAGCAAAGCGTCACGCGACGTCGATCACGCCTTGCTCCGCCAATCGGTCGATCTCGGCATCGCTCACGCCCAAGCCGCTCAGCACCTCCCGCGTGTGTTCGGCAAAGCGCGGCGCGGCGCGATGGTGCACGACGGGCGTTTCTGAAAGCACGATCGGCGAGCGCACGCCGGGCACGGTTCCGCTCGCCGCATCCCTCGCCGGCAAATCCACTCTCACTCCACGTGCTGCAATCTGCGGATCGGCGAAAACCTCGGCGAGGCTGTTGATTGGCCCAGCCGGCACATGACATTTTTCGAAGGCGTCGAGCAACTCGGCTTTCGTCATCAGCTTGGAGCGCGCGAACAGCATGGGGATCAGCACATCGCGGTTTTTCACACGATCCGCGTTGCTCTTGAAGCGGGCATCCTGCGCAAGCTCGATCACGCCGAGCACACGGCAGACATCGCTCCATTGCCGGTCGTTGCCTGTCGCGATGATGATGTGACTGTCGGCGGTCGGGAACACCTGGTAGGGCACGATGTTGGGATGGGCGTTGCCCATGCGCGTCGGCGCCTGGCCCGAGACGAGGAAGTTCGAGGACTGGTTCGCGAGCACGCCGACGAGGCTGTCGAGCAGCGCCATGTCGACATGCTGGCCGCGTCCCGTTTCCTCGCGCACCTTGAGAGCCGCCTGGACGCCGATCACCGCGTAGAGGCCGGTGAAGATGTCGGCGAAGGCGACGCCGATCTTCATCGGCTCGCCATCGGCAGCACCCGTCAGGTCCATGATGCCGCCCATGCCCTGGATCATGAAGTCGTAGCCGGCGCGGTGCGCATAGGGGCCGGTCTGGCCGAAGCCGGTGATTGAGCAGTAGATGAGGCGCGGGTTGAGCTTGGCGAGGCTCTCGTAGTCGAGCCCGTACTTTTTCAAGCCGCCGACCTTGAAGTTCTCGATCAGCACATCGGCGTCGGCCGCAAGCTTCTTCACCAGCGCTTGCCCGTCCGGCTTCTCGAAATCGATGGCGACCGAGCGCTTGTTGCGATTGCAGGAATGGTAGTAGGCGGCATCGAGCTTGCTCCCGTCCTTGCCCATGATGAAGGGCGGTCCCCAGGCGCGCGTATCATCGCCCCCGCCGGTGCGCTCGACCTTGACGACATCGGCGCCGAGATCGGCGAGCGTCTGTCCAACCCAGGGACCCGCGAGGATGCGCGCGAGCTCGACGACTTTCAGGCCTTTGAGAGGGGGATTGGACATCGCAGCGCCTCGGGCGGGTCGGGGATGAGAACCCTGCCATAGCGGCTTTCGGCCAAACGACACAAGGGCACGGCCGCAGGACGCGAGATCAGGGCTTGGCGCTCGCGGTCTTGCGCTTCTTGGCCGACGCGATCTCCTTGCGCTTGGGGCTAGCCGACTGGCGCAGCGCCACCCACTTCCGGCAACTGGCGAGCCGGGTATTGCAGCGCACGACCAGCCCGCCCTTGATGACGGCCTTGCTTTTGCGCTTGCCCGATTTTCCGGAGCCGGGCACCGAGGCATACTCGATGGGCGGCGGCAGCTTGCGCACCTCCTCGAGCCTGGAGCGGAGCGGGCCCATGCCGGATGTCTTGGTCTTGCTTTGGGGCGCCGTGCCGGTCGCGCTCGAGTGAGGGGTGACACTTGCAATCACGGGGCCGGCCGGCTGACAGGAGCGCTCGATCGCCTGGCTGCCATCAGAGCCGCTCGTGCCCGCCTCGATCCGGTACTCGGCCTCGCAGACGCTGACCGTTGGCGGCGTCCGCGTCTCCTCGAAAACATCGTAGGCGGGTTTCAGGCGCTTCCAGAAACTCGCCCAGGCGTCGTCCTTGTGTTTGGCGGCATTGGCGGTGGTCATGCGGAAGGGGAATACATGTACGGAGAAGCGCGACTGGCCGCCATCGAAGGCTTCGGTCGCGATTTCGAACAGCTCGTCGATGACCCGATTTGTCATGGCATAGCAGCCGATCGAGCCGCAGCCGCCGTGAATGAGAATGGCCGAGCCGGTGCGGCCCTGGTCCGCGTCGTAGGCATTCGGGAAGGACAGATCGAAGCCGCGATACCAGCGACCGGTCCAGCGGAGCTGGCCGGGCGAGACGGTATAGAAGCCCTCCGGCGACTGCCGGTCGCCTTCGGCGAGCTTGGGGCCGAGCACGCCGTCGTATTTGCAGATGGGATAGGTCTCAAACAGCGAGAACCGGCCGTCCTTCTGCATCCACACCTCGAGAGCCGATTCCTCCTTGAAGATCCGGATGTAGATCGGCGCGCCGCGGCCGAAGCCCTTCGCTGTCACGCGCTCGGCGATCTTGCCGAGGGCAGGCATGGTGACGGGTGTGGCAGGCTGCACCTCGACCTCGAGGGCGGAGGTTGATGCGGGCGCGAGGAGGAACACAACAAGCCAAAGCACGAACCAAAAACAGTATCCCTGCTGCGCATTGCATGCTTCGCCGCATTGGAGCGCTCTTTCCCCAGCCGGCCTTCTCCCTTGGGGAGAAGGTGGCCTGGTCCATGCGGAGCATGGCTTCGCCATGACGGGCCGGAAGAGGGGTTGAGCCACGCCGGAGTGTCTGCACGCCGTGTTGTGTGCCCCTTCGTAACTCAACCTCTCTCCCGCCTGACGCCACCCTCTCCCCAAGGGTGAGGGCCGACAAACGATAGACAATGCCAGCGCCCAGAGGCGTGCACAGATGAGCGACAGTGGCGCCGCAGCTTGCGGCTCACTCGCTTGCACTACTCGCACGAACCAACCCAGCACACTCAACTCCCTACGACTTCAGCAGCCAGTCTAGCAGAGCGCGAACACCATCCGAAAGGACGACGACGGTCTATAACTAGTGTCCGCCGCCATAAAGCGGGTTCAGCCTAACTGGAAGCAGTTAACTGGTCCGGCGAGCCGGTACCCACATGGCCCGAGCGTGCTCAGCCCTGGCTCGTAACAGGCGCCGGAACCGGCGAGCTGCAACCGCTGTCGATCGCCGCGCTGCCGTCGTCGCCGGCCGCGCCGGGCAGAAACGCATAACGGCCGCCGCAGACCCGGATCTTCGGCGGAACACCCGTGCTCTCGAAGTGGTCGTGCCCGGGCTTCAGATCCTGCCAGAAGCCGTGCCAGCGATGGCCCTTGTAGAGCGCCAGATTGGCGTCCGTCATGCGGAACGGGAAGGACTGAACCTGAAAGCGCGTCTGTCCCTTGCCGAGCGCAGCCGTCACCAGCCGCCAAATTTCGTCCACCGCATCGTTGGTGACAGCAAAGCACCCGGCCGAGGAGCAGCCGCCATGCACCATGATGAAATCGCCGGTGCGGCCATGGGTTTTATCGAACAGGTTCGGGTAGCCCAGATTGAACGAGCGGTGCCAGCGGCTCGCCGGATTGAGCTGCTTCTTGGAAACCGTATAGAAGCCCTCCGGCGCCTGCCGGTCGCCACGGCTGATCTTGGGGCCGAGCTCGCCCGCCCAGCGGCAGACGGGATAGCTCGCGAAGAGCCTGAATCGACCGCCCGACTGCATCCAGAGCTCGAGCACGGACTCACGCTTGAAGATGCGGACGAGCACGGGGGCGCCGAGCGTGAGCTTGGCCTCGGCGAGGCGATCCTTGAGCTTCGAGAGTTCCGGCATGCCGGAGAGCGGCAGGCCCTTCTTGTAGCGATCGCGCAACTCGGCGCGCTCGGCCTTCATTCGCCACTGATCGGCCGTCTGGCGGTACTGTGAGGGGAGGTCGACGGCGACCATGGCGACGCTCAAGAGCCCGATCAAGAGCAGCAAGGAACGGATCGGCAGTCGCATGGCCCCTCGCGCCTCCGGCAGGTCTCCCGACACTTACGAAACAACAACGCTACGGGTACCGCGGCTCGAGCCCTCAATCCCGCCGGTTCGACCTGTCCGGCACTGGTCGGGCGAGATCGGAGGGTACATCCAGTCCGCGCACGCTCATGTTGCGCTTGCGCGCCTTGGTCAAGCCATAGGGTGGCGGATTTGCGGCGGCCCATTGGGATTGCTCGGCCGCGAGATTGCGCATCTTAGGTCCGGTGGCGACGATGCGTTTGGCTGCTGGCGTTCCGGGAACATAGTTTTCCACGAACAGCTGTGGCTCCGGCCGCTCGAAGGCCGGGCAAGGTCCATCCGCATCGACGCGGGCGAGCTCATCCGTGAACTTCACATTGACGAGGTAGTTACGATTGCAGACGGCAACCTCGGGGGTTTGCCGCGTCGTCTCGAAATAATCGTAGCCTTCCTTCAGGCGCTTCCAGAAACGGATCCACTTGTGATCCTTGTGCCGCTTCATGTTCGCCTCCGTCATGTGGAACGGAAAGGCGTGAACGTAGAAGGCTTCTTGGCCCCCGGTCAGCGCCTCGCGGGCAAGGCTGTAGATCTCCTCGACGAGCGCGTCGGTCATCGCATAGCAGCCGGCCGAGCGGCAGTCGCCGTGCACCATCAGAGAATTGCCGGTGCGGCCGAGCGCGTTGTCGTACGCGTTGGGAAATCCCAGGTTGAAGGAGAGATAGTATTTTGAGTTCGGATTCATCTGTGTCGAGGTGATCCGGTAGAACCCTTCCGGCGCCTGGTGGTCGCCCTCGAATTCCTTGGGTCCAAGATCACCCGACCAATTGCAGATCGGATAGGTTTTGAAGTGATAGTAGTGGCCGTCGTCGCGGACCTTCCAGACCTCGAGCTCCGACTCTTCCTTGAAGATGCGGACGAAGATCGGGGCGGCAGGGGTCATGCCCTTGGCACCCAGAAGGTGCATGGCCTCCTGGGAGAGCGGCTTCATGGCCGCCGGGGTTTCCACGATCTGACTGCAGCCGGCCGCCAGCAATGCGGCAGCCATCGCAAGCCCTACGCGGGACACATGCTTGCTCATCAAACGCCGTACGATGTTTCTCAAACGCGCTTTCACGCCGACAGCCCCAACATCGATTCGTTTAGGTTAATATAGCCTTAACGCCCGCCTTGGAAGACCCGTTGTGTGGAGGGTTCGCAGCCGATCACCACGGGATATCAACAGCTTCCGGCAAGCTACAAAATCATTGCGGCGCGAGTGAGAAAAGCGGCAGTTTGGCTTGGCGCACGTCTTCACGGCGAACCGGTGGCCACTTCGCCTGGACGTGCGCTAAAGGGAGCGGCCAATCGACATGAACTTCTCGTGCCGCTGACGGCGGACCTCCTCGTGGGAGAGGCCATCGAACTCGGCAAGCGATTCTGCGATGGCATCGCCCGCGGCCTCGATAGCAGCCTGCGGATCGCGATGGGCGCCGCCGGTCGGCTCCTCGATGATCCGATCGATAATCCCCAGGCGCAAAAGGTCTTGCGCGGTGATCTTCATGCTGTTGGCTGCGTCCTCGGCCTTGTCCGAGTTGCGCCAGAGGATGGAGGCGGCGGCTTCCGGCGATGCCACCGTGTATATGGAATGTTCGAGCATAAGCACGCGGTTCGCCGTTGCGATCGCGATGGCGCCGCCCGAGCCGCCCTCGCCGATGACGAGCGCGACGATCGGCACGCCGAGCGCCAGGCATTGGTCGGTCGAGCGGGCGATGGCCTCGGCCTGGCCGCGCTCCTCGGCCTCGACGCCGGGATAGGCCCCGGCCGTGTCGATGAAGGTGACGAGGGGTAGCGAGAAGCGCTCGGCGAGATCCATGAGACGTTGGGCCTTGCGATACCCCTCGGGCTTGGCCATGCCGAAATTGTGCCGGACGCGGCCCTCCATGTCCGAGCCCTTCTCATGGCCCAGGACGACCACGGCACGACCACGGAACCAGCCCGTGCCGCCGATGATGGCCGGGTCCTCGCCATAATGCCGATCGCCCGCAAGGGGTGTGAAGTCGGTGACGAGCTTTTCGAGGTAGTGCGAGAAATGGGGCCGGTCCTGGTGGCGCGCGACCTTGGTTTTCTGCCAGGGCGTCAGCTTGCCGTAGATCTCCTCGAGCGCGGTTTTGGCCTTCTGCTCGAGCTTGCCGATCTCGTCGCCGATCGGAACGCCACCCTTCTGGCCGATGAGCGTGCGCAGCTCGACAACCTTGTTCTCGAGCTCGGCCACCGGCTTTTCGAAATCGAGATAGGTTCGAAGCTTCATTCCGTGCCGCTTTCCTGACCCTCGGGACTTGTCGGGGCGAAGTTGACGATATGCCCGCCCAAGTCAAGCCAGAGTACTTGTCCTTCCAAGTGGATACCGGTTGGTCGAAAGAAAGTGCTCCAAGCCAATAACCTAGACGGGCTTTCCTATCCGTAAGGATCGCAAAGCCCGTCTAGGGCCATGGTTATCCGTTGTCTAGATTGGGTTTAGGAACGCGTTTTGCCAGGGGATGGTGATCGTTAACGAGCTTCTTTAGCCGCTCCTCCAGCACGTGGGTGTAGATCTCGGTCGTCGAGATGTCGGCATGCCCGAGGAGCTGTTGGACGGCCCTCAGATCCGCGCCCCGGTCGAGGAGGTGGCTCGCGAAGGCGTGCCTCAGAACGTGGGGGGAGACCCGCTCCGGATCGAGCCCGGCTGCTGAGGCGAGCGCCTTCAGCTCCTGGCCGACGTGCTGACGCGTGAGATGACCGGACGCGCCATGGGACGGGAACAGCCATTTCGAGGGCTTGGCACCGGCGATTTGAATTGCCTCGGCCGCAAGATAGGCGCTGAGCGCCACCCGGGCGTGGCTCGACATCGGCACCAGCCGCTCGCGCCCGCCCTTGCCCTTGATGGTGAGCACCCGCTCGTCGCCATCGAGTACGCGGCGGGGAAGCGAGACGAGTTCCGAGACACGCATGCCCGTCGCATAGAGGAGTTCGATCAGGGCCGCGAGCCGGAGTGCCGATAGCCGATCCCGGTCAACGGCCGCTTCGGCATTGGACTTCGTCGCCACCATCAGCCGGTCGACCTCGGCAACCGATAGAATGCGCGGCAGCGGCCGCTCGCGTTTGGGACCTGCAACCTTCTCGGCCGGATTCTCCTTGAGGCGGCCCTCGGCTTCCAGGAATTTGAAAAGCTGACGGATCGCCGACAACCGCCGCGCCCGGGAGGTCGCTGCCAAGCCCTCCTGGCCGAGCCCCTGCATGTAGCGGCGCATGTGAGCCGGGCCGACATCGAGGAGCGCGAGACCTTCATCGTCGAGGAAGGTCGCGAAGTGCTCGAGATCGCGGCGGTAGGCCTCCAGCGTGTTCTCAGAGGCGCCGCGCTCCGCGCTCAGCATCTCGAGGAAATTCCGTGCCTCGCCGAGCGTGCCGGTCATGTGCTCTCCACGTGGGCCGACACTGTAGGCTGGGCTGAGCGTTTCGCGAAGCCCAGCGCCCACCACAACCACCGTTGCTGGGCTTCAGTCGGCGATGCCGGCTTCAGAGCCAGCCTACCCGCCGGCCCGGCGGGGCCAAACGGGATAAAGTGCTTCGAAGGCGAGCTGTCGCGCCTCCCGCTCCATGCCGATCTTTTTCAACGTACGCAGCGCATCCCCCAAGGCCAGCTGATGGGTGCCGCCCGGTCCGCCTTTGGCTAACGTCAGCACGACGAGCAGCACAGTGCGCGGCCGGTCGCCTTTGCGAGCCGTCGCCTGCAGCTCGGAGAGGAGGCCGGTCTCCGGCAGGTCGCCGGAATCGGATTGAGTGCCGCTTCCCGCGGCCTCCCAGACCGGGATCGGCACATTGTACTCGAGCGCGTCGAGAACGGTAACGAGCCGCTGCAGGACATCCGGCGGGAACACGCCCGCTCTGATCGCGGGCTCCAGCTCGGCAAGTGCGCCGCGACTGACATCGCCGGATTGCGCAATGTCGGCCAGCACCAGCCAATGGCCGAGGCCCAGCCGGCCGCCGGTGGTATCGAGGTCCTCATCCCGCCTGATCCATTCCTGGGCGTCGGCCGTCCGGCCGGCAGCGACCAGGATCTCGACAGCCGATTCGGCAAACCAGCCGATCTCGCCGACTTTCGGCAGGCCTTGAACCGCCTCGGCGAGCAGCGCTGCCGAGCCGGCGCCCAACCCCTCGCGCAACATTTCATCGAGCAAGGCGCGGCTGTAGCGTGCCTTGCGGAGCATCGCCCGCTCTTCGAGCGCCGCCTGGTAGAGCACCGCGCGCTTCAGCGCACCTTCGGCCTCCTGAGCGAGCGGATTTTGCCGGAGCTTGGGCGCGATCTCGAGTGCCGCGTAGGCGTCCGCAAGGGCCGAAGCGGGGAGGATATGGGCCGCGACGGCCATCTCGACCGCCTCCGCCCGGCTTTCCGGATCGCGGGCCAAATCGGCCGTCAGCATCGCCACGACGCCGGGTGACGGCCGCTCGCCCAGGTGCGATCGCTCTGCTGGGCGTACCAGCCCGGCCAGGCGCGCATCGATCAGATCGAGCGACCGATCGGTCGGAAAGTCAGGGGTCGTGCCCGTGCTCAGGCTATCGAGAACGGCGAGCGCGATTGGCCGGTCGATGCCGGTTTCGCGGAGCACGTCGGCGGCCAGCGCCGTCTGGGTCTCGTCCTTCGAGAGCGCCGCGCAGAAAGCCGCCATGGCGACGAAATCCGAGCGGTTGGTCTTGTCGAGCTTGACGGCCATTGCCGCCGGCACCCGACGGAGCAGCGGGCAGGCTTGCGAGCCGTCGCCGGTGGCGAGCGCCGCCTTGGCCGCGACCAGGGCGATAACCGGATCATCGGTGGGGAGCGAGGACAGCAGGCTGGCCGCATCGGCCGCCCACCCCTGGTCGAGGAGGCTGAGCGCGCGAAATGCCATGACCTCCGCATTGGATTCCGGTCCGCCCTTCAGCAACTGGCGCCAGAGGGCCGCCAACATCGCCGAGCCGAGCGGGCGCGGCATCTCGGCTTCGAGGCGACGCGCTTCCTTGAGGTGAAGGCCGAGCCAGCGTTGGCCGCCGGAGGAGGGCGTGGCGGTCTCGCCGGATACCCCCGGTTGCGGGGCGCCGGGTTGGGCGTCAGGCGATGTTTCACCCTCGAGGGGCGGCAGATCGGAGCTTTCGATGGCGACGTCATCGTCCACGGCCTTGGCTGAAGGCGTCGCGAAGGGGGCCAGCACGAGCTCAACCAGGACCCAGCCGCCAGCAATCAGCGCCGCAATCCTTGGCCGGTACTTGGGGTTATGGAGTCCTGATGCGCACGCCATAGACCGGCTTGCTGATCTCTCGCGCCTCGGGCTCGAGCACGACGGCTGCTGCATAGAGCCCCGCATAGAGCACACCCACGACCACGCCCAAGACCGCCAGGAATCTGAAAAGACTGGGCATGCACCGGCTCTTCCGCTCGAATACCTTGTGCGGCTTTTTTGGCTCTATTGTGTCCCCCTGTTAGCCTTGGCGGTCTCGCGGGGCAAGCGTCATCGGCAGCCCGACCCGTTGTGCGAGGGCTGCGAATGTGAAACAGACGGCTAAGCCGTGCAACTTCACTGACTGAGCGCGATCACCTCAATGGCCCCTGCGAGCCGCCATCCGGCAAAGTCGAGCGAGGTCTCCCTGGCGGCCGGCGAGCTTCGCCTGCGCCTCGGCTCGCGCGTCCTCGTACTCGTCGGCATGATGGGCGCGGGCAAGTCCTCGATCGGCCGGCGCCTCGCGGATCGGCTCGGCATGCCCTTTATCGATGCCGACACGGAGATCGAGACGGCAGCCGGCACGTCGATCACGGAAATTTTCGCGGAGCATGGCGAAGACTATTTTCGCGACGGCGAGCGGCGCGTCATTGCGCGCCTGCTCGAGGAAGGCGGGAAGGTGCTGGCGACCGGCGGTGGCGCTTTCATGAGCGAGCCAACGCGCTTGCTCATCGCCGAGCGTGGCATATCGATCTGGCTCAAGGCGGGTTTGCCGGTGCTCATGGAACGGGTCAGGCGGCGCTCCAACCGGCCGCTCCTCAGAACCGATGATCCCGAGGCGACGCTCCGCAGTCTGATCGAGCTGCGCTATCCTGTCTATTCCTTGGCCAATGTGACGGTCGAAAGCCGCGACGTGCCGCACGAGGTCATCCTCGACGAGATCGTCGCCGGACTGACCGCCTATCTCGACAGCAGTGCCGGTGTTAGTTTGGCGGCGGCACGCGAATCGAACGAGGACACGCGGTACGATGGCTGAGGAGACGCCTGCGATCGTGCCCGTCGTGCTCGGCGTCCGGAGCTACGACATCCTGATCGGCCCTGGTCTGATCGGACGTCTGGGCGCACTCATTGACGAGCGGTTTCCTGGCGCGCGGGTTGCGATCGTGACCGATGCCAACGTGCGCGGTCTGTATCTTGAGACGGTCGAGCGGAGCTTTGCAGGTTCGGGCCTCCTCGGCACCATCGTCGTGCCGCCAGGCGAGGCCTCGAAGAATTTTTCCGAGCTGGCACGCGTCGCCGACGAGCTGCTCGGTCTGGGCGTTGAGCGCAACGATCTGGTGCTGGCCCTGGGCGGCGGCGTGATCGGTGACCTCGCGGGATTTGCCGCGGCAATTCTCCGGCGGGGCGTCCGCTTCGTCCAGGTGCCGACGAGTTTGCTGGCGCAGGTCGATTCCTCGGTCGGTGGCAAGACTGGAATCAATTCAAAGCACGGCAAGAACCTGATCGGTGCCTTTCATCAGCCGGTACTCGTCGCGGCCGATACAGATGTGCTCGAGACCTTGCCGAAGCGCCAGCTCGCGGCCGGCTATGCGGAGGTCGCGAAGTACGGCCTCCTCGGCGATGCGGCGTTCTTCGCCTGGCTCGAGAAAAATCATGCCGCGGTGCTGACTCAGGAACCGGCCGCACTCCGCCATGCCATCGAGACGAGCTGCCGCGCGAAAGCGGCCATCGTCGCCCGCGACGAAACGGAAACTGGCGACCGGGCGCTGCTCAACCTCGGACATACCTTCGGCCATGCGCTCGAAGCCTGGGCCGGTTACTCGGACAAACTTCTCCACGGTGAGGCGATCGCCATCGGCATGGTGCTTGCTTTCCGCTTCTCCGAAGCGCGAGGTCAGGCAGCGGCCGGTAGCGCGGATCGCGTTGCCCGGCATTTGAAATCAGCCGGCTTGCCGGTGAAAATCTCCGATGTTGCGAGCAATACGCGCCCGTCCGTCGCCGAGATTGTCCGGCTGATGGCGCAAGACAAGAAGGTCCAGCGCGGACATCCGACCCTCATCCTCGCCCGCGCCATCGGCGAAGCCTTCATCAGCCGCGATCAGAGCTGGGCCGAGATCGAGACATTTCTTGAGCCCCACTGTTCCTAACTCCACCCCTGACCCCGAATGGCCATGACAGACTCTCTCGAGCTATGGATCATCGCCGCTGGCATCGTGGTGCTGATCCTCCTCTCCGCCTTTTTCAACGGTGCCGAGACCGGCCTGACCGGCGTCTCGCGTGCCCGCATGCACTCCCTCGAGCAGGAGGGTGACCGGCGCGCCCGTCGCGTCAACGCGATCCTTGCCCACCCTGAGAAGATGATCGGCGCCGTGCTGGTCGGCAATACGCTCGTCGACATGCTGGCGGCGGCGCTGGCGACCAGTCTCGCCGTCGCGCTGTTTGGCGATGCCGGCGTGCTGGTGGCGACCGGCGTCATGACCATTCTCGTCGTCATCTTCGCCGCCGTGCTGCCAAAGACCTTTGCTATCACCGACCCGGATCGAGCCGCCCTCCTGGTGGCGCCGGTCATGCGCTGGACAATCGTGCTGCTCAGGCCGCTGACAGCCGCCGTCGAAACTGTCGTCAACGTCCTCCTGAAGCTGACGCCGTCGGACAGGGACGACAAGGCGAACATCCTGGCCGCGCACGAGGAGATCCGTGGCGCCATCGATCTGCATCACAAGGAAGGCGCCGTCGTGAAGGGCGACCGCGACATGCTGGGCGGTATTCTCGACTTGAAGGAGCTCGAGGTCGCCGACGTCATGGTGCACCGCCTCCAGATGCAGACGATCTCGGCCGACGAGCCGCCGGAGAAGATTATCGCCGTGGCCCTCGCCAGCCCGCACACGCGACTGCCCGTGTGGAGGGGCGATCAGGACAACATCGTCGGCATTCTGCACGTGAAGGATCTCTTGCGCGCGGTCGGCAGTCGCGGCTGGGACTCGGCAGAGATCGCCGTCGACAAGCTCGTGACGCCGCCCTGGTTCGTGCCTGACACCACGCCGCTCAAGGCGCAGCTCGGCCAGTTCCTGAAGCGCAAGAGTCATCTGGCGCTCGTCGTCGACGAGTATGGTGAGGTTCAGGGGTTGGTGACGCTCGAGGACATTCTCGAGGAGATCGTCGGCCAGATCTCCGACGAGTTCGATCGCTCGGAGGCGCTGATCCGTCCGCAGTCGGACGGACGCGTCATCGTCGACGGCGCGGTGCCGATCCGCGACTTGAACCGGCACATGGATTGGTCGCTGCCCGACGAGGAGGCGACCACGATCGCCGGTCTGGTGATCCACGAGTCCCAGACCATCCCGGATTCAGGGCGCGCCTTCACCTTCCACGGCTATCGCTTCGAGGTGCTGCGCAAGAGCCGTAATCGCATCACGGCGCTGAGGATCGAGCGGCTGGCGAAGGCGGGAGAAGCGTGAGGTTGTGAACGGTGAAGTGGTGAAGTGGTGCGTTGAAGGCGGCTCTCACCGTTCACCCCTTAACGACCTCACGGATTGATCAAATTCCCCACAAACGGCAGCTCTCGGAAGCGGTGCGCCAAATCCATGCCGTAGCCGACCACGAAGACATTCGGGCAATCGAAGGCGCTATGGTCGGCAGCGATCCCGACCGCGCGCTCGACCGGCTTGTCGAGCAACACGCAGGTGACAACCGCCTTGGCGCCGCGCGCCGCCATCAAATCCTTGGCGAAGGCGAGGGTGCGGCCGGATTCCAGAATATCGTCGACGAGTAGGACGTTGCGGCCTTTGACGTCGGTCTCGACATCGCGGAGGATTTGCACCTGCCCCGAAGAGCGCATGGCATCGCGGTAGCTCGACAGCGAGATGAAATCGACCTCGGGCGTCAGACCCGCCTGGTGTAGGCCGCGAATGAGATCCGCGGCGAAGACGAAGCTGCCCTTGAGAATGGCGACGACCAGAATGTTGTCGAGCTGTCGTGCCGCGATTTCCTTCGCCAGCGTATCGATACGCCGGGCGATCTCCTCGGCGCTGAAGATCGTTTCGATCTGGGGAGAATCGTTGGGCTTGGTCATGAGCGGAGGCTCTGTCGGTACGAGACTGTGGTTGGTTAGGGTGTTTCCGTTTTTCGTTGAATCACTTCAACACCCTAATTCCTTGGTTTGTCGTGCTTCTTTTCGGAAAACCGCTTCGGATCCCGGCCTTCGCCGGGACGAGCTTTTCCGGAAGCACTCTAGCGACCGCTGGCGAAGCGCACCTGGATGGCCCGCGTTACCTCGGCCGGTACTTGAAGCGTCGCCGAGAACTTGGCGCTCTTGCCGGCCTGAAGCGTCTTTGGCAAGGCATCAGCCATGGCCCGATAGAAGATTTCATCGCCATTGGCATCCTTGAAGGCAATGACGACGGTCGGCACTTTCTGAGCTTGCCCCGTCGTATTGGCGACACCGATCGAGATGGCGAGTGCGCCCTGCCCATCCACAACCTTGCCCCACTCCGCCTTCACATCCTTGAACGCGAGGCCGTACTGGTTCACCGGTAGTCCGAATTGCTCGTAGTAGGGTGCGGCGCCGGGAAGCCAGGTGACGATCTGGTCGCGCCCCGCGTAGATGTAGGCGCCGAGCGAACCGACCGCTGCAAGATAGGCGACCCAGCCGACAATGGCCGCGGCTCGCCGGCCGCGCGACGGCGCCTGGTGGCGAGCACGTGCATCCCGGGCTGGTGCGAACTCGTCCTGGCCGTAGCCGTTGTCGCCATATGCCTCGTCCCGGTAGGACTCGCGCGGCGGCTCGCGCCACTGCGGCTCCGGCCGGCGGGCTGGCCGCTGGGGGGCGGGGGCCTCGTCGTAGTAGCCCGCATCGGCCTGCGGCGCCGGCGCCTGACGGCGGGTCGCCGGTGGCGGGTCATCGAAATCGGAATGCCGGCGCGGGGCGGGCACGACGGGTGGCGGTGGGTCGAAGCCGTCCTCCGCGGCATGGCCATTGCCGCGATGGTCGCCATTCAAGCCGTTGAAACCGTTACGGGCTTTGGGGGGCGGTACGAGGGGCGCCTCGATCGAGTCACCGGCTCCAACACCCGACATTGAGGTCGCCTCGAGGCTCCTGGCCGGCATTACCGGGGGCCGGGGCACAGCGATCTGGGAGGGCGGAGGCGGCGGCATGGGGGAAGCCGCCATGGGTGCCTGCTCAGTGTGCGGTTGCGCCAGAGGCGCTGCGGCATCGACCGGCTCGGCCTTCCAGACATGCGAGCAGCGCATGCATTTGACCTTGCGGCCGGCTGCCTGCGGCTGTTTGGAAATGTCGTACGTCGACCCGCAACTGGGGCAGCGGATAATCATGGTCCGGCCTGGTTCCTCAAAGTCTCGCCCGAATACTAGAGCAAAAAGTGGAGTGAGTAAGGCTCAAAAAGTTGTATGGCGGTTCGGAAGTCCGCTTTGGTCTCTCCGGCGGGCACCTGAAGCGGACTTCCGAACATAACGCCATGCAAAGCTATTGACTCGTGGCGTGTCCTTGTCGATCGCGAAGTTCGGTTGACGCAAGGTGCAGGCGCTGTCGAACTTCGCGATCGGGACACGCCCAAGCCCGAATCGGGATGATAGACGAGGGGCCCCGGAAAGGGGAGATTCTTCTCCTTTCTGCGTCGATTGATGGCATGACCGGTTCAAGCCGGAAGATTCCGGAAGATTGGAGTGAGGCGGCATGATCCGGCTCGAAAATGTCGGATTGCGGTACGGACGGGGTCCCCAGATCCTGAAAGACGTGACATTTAACTTGCGTCCGGGCTCATTCCACTTCCTGACCGGCCCCTCGGGCGCAGGCAAAACCTCGCTCTTGCGGATGTTGTTCATGTCCCAGACGCCATCGAGCGGCGCGGTCAGCCTGTTCGAGAACGACGTCACCCATGTCGATCCGGCCAAGCGCGCCCAGCTCCGCCGCCGCATCGGCATCGTTTTCCAGGACTTCCGCCTGCTCGACCACCTGACGACCTGGGAGAACGTTGCGCTGCCGCTCAGGGTCGTCGGCAAGCGCATCGCCGACTACCGCGAGGACGTCACCGACCTTCTGCAATGGGTGGGTCTCGGCGACCGCATGTATGCCTACCCTTCCATTCTTTCGGGCGGCGAAAAGCAGCGGGCGGCGATCGCGCGCGCCGTCATCGGCAAGCCGGAGCTCTTGCTTGCCGACGAGCCGACCGGCAACGTCGATCCGCAAATGGCGCGGCGGCTGTTGCGCTTGTTCGTCGAATTGAATCGCTTGGGCACCTCGGTCGTCATTGCGACACACGATTACCAGCTCATGAAGCAGTTCAAGACCCCGCGCCTGGAGCTCCACGAGGGCCATGTCCGCATCCTATGACAATCCCTACATCGCCGGTGGGCGCCCGCTTCGGCCCGAGGCGGAGGAGCCCGCGCGTCCGGTGACCGAGGATGCCTTCGAGCAAGGCGTGCCGGCGCGCGAGAAGGCGAGCCAGAAGGCGAACGCATCGGAGGGGATCGTGCCGGCGGGCTCGGTGACCGGCAACTCGCTGATGCTCGTCATCGCCATCATGTGCTTCTTCGCATGTCTCACCGCCGGGGTGGTCTATCTCGTCAATCAGACGGCCGCCGCCTGGATGCGCGATGTCGGCTCCGAGGTGACGGTGCAAGTTCAGGCGCAGGATTCGCCCGAGGAAACCGAGAAGCTCGTCAGCCGCGTGGCCTTCTACCTTGGCACGCTGCCGGGGTTGGAAAGCCGCCACGTCCTTTCGGTGGAAGAATCGGCCAAACTGCTCGAGCCTTGGCTCGGCAAGTCCGAAGCTCTGACACAGCTGCCGCTGCCGAGGCTCATCTCCGTCGAAGTCGATGTGAGCTCGCCGCCGGATTTGAGAGCCCTGAACGAAGCCTTGAAAACCGAGTATCCGGATGGCGCCGTCAGTCTCGACGATCACCGCCAGTGGCAGTCGCAGATCAGGACAGTCACGCGGTTCCTCGCTCTCGTCGGGCTTGGCGTCCTGCTGCTCGTCGGCACGGCGACGGTGCTCTTGATCGTCTCGGCCACCCGCAGTGCCATGGCCTCCAACCGCGAGATCGTCGAGGTGTTGCACTTCGTCGGGGCGACCGACCGCTTCATCGCCCGCGAATTCGAGCGGCATTTTCTGCGGCTCGGCGTCAAGGCCGGCCTGTTCGGCGCCGGGGCAGCCGCCGCGGCTTTCTTCATCATGCCGTTCATCATGCCGTTGCTGGGTGGCGGTCCGGTCACGGACCAGCAGATGGGCTATCTCGTCGGCAGCGGCTCCCTCGACCTTTCGGGCTACATGCTGCTGGGCATCGTGGTGGTGGTTGTTGCGGCTTTGTGCATGTTGACGTCGCGCTATGGCGTGTTTCGCATACTGAACGTCAGAGACTAAACAGTTTCGTGTTTTCGTGGCGATCGGGCCGATTTCGCGTTCGGCCGCAGATCGGCTATCCTCTTTGGAAGGCATGGGGGTCATTCGAACCAGCGGAAGGTGATGAAGCTACTTGCCACATGGCTGACACGGCTGATGATGGCCTCGCTCGTCGCGTTCGGGGTGGGGTTTGCCGTGTTCGCGGAGGGGCTCGAGCGTGCGCCCGCCGGTGCTCCCGAGCGGGCCGACGGCATCGTTGCGCTGACCGGTGGCGAGGACCGGATCGGCGAGGCGGTGAAGCTGCTGGTCGAAGGCTATGGAACGCGCCTTCTCATTTCCGGCGTCAACGCGATGACCTCGAAGGACGCACTGCGCGCCGAGGCGCCGGCGCCGGCCGAACTCTACGAATGCTGCATTGATATCGGCCGCGAGGCGCGAGATACGATCGGCAACGCCAGCGAGGCGGAAGCCTGGACGCAAACGCACGGCTTCCGCTCGTTGATCGTCGTCACCTCGAGCTATCACATGCCGCGCGCGCTGGTGGAGCTCGAGCGCGTGCTGCCGGGGGTGGAGCTCGTGCCCCACGCGGTCATCACCGGCAAGCTGCAGATGGATCAATGGTGGCGGCACCCCGAGACCGCGCGCTTGCTGTTCCGGGAGTATCTGAAATTCTTGCCCGCGGCGGCGCGCCTCGCCTGGACCCGGGTTTCCGGGGCGGGTTCTTCGTCCTCCGGCGAGAGCGCCGCCAAAGTCTCGAAGCTCTGACGCATGCTTGCGATCCGCTCCCTCATCTTCAATCTCGCCTTCTACATTGTCACGGCCCTCTTCGTGGTCGCCGGCAGCCCGCTTCTGCTTGGTCCGCGCTCTTGGGCAATGGCGGCCCTCAAGGCGCATGCGCGGGCCTCGCTTTTTCTGCTCCGCTGGATCGCCGGCATCCGGATGGAGGTTCGCGGCCGTGAGCGCATCCCCAAGGGCGCGGCGCTCGTCGCCTCCAAGCACCAATCGGCCTGGGATACCTTCGCGCTGGTGCCGCTGTTCGACGATCCGGCTCTGGTGATGAAATCGGAGCTGGCGAAGATCCCCTTCTACGGCTGGTTCTCGCGCAAGTTCGAGATGATCTTCGTGGCACGCGAGAAGCGCGGCATGGCCCTCAAGCAGATGTTGAAGGATGCCGAAGCGCGACGCGACGCCGGCAGGCAGATCCTGATCTTCCCGGAAGGCAATCGCCGCGTACCCGGCGCCGAACCCGACTACAAGCCGGGCGTCATGGCGTTGTATGACGGGCTGGGGCTTGCCTGTGTGCCGATGGCCCTCAACTCCGGGCTCTACTGGCCGCGGCGCTCCTTCTGGCGCCATCCGGGCACCATCATCGTCGAGGTGCTGGAGCCGATCCCGGCGGGTCTGCCGCGGAAGGAGTTTTTGAAGCGGCTCGAGGCGGCGATCGAAGAGGCGACGGGGCGGTTAGTGGAGGAGGGGGTGGGGCCGGGGCCGGTCCAGTTTCCACCTTTGCGTGATTCTAAAAGTTCGACTTGACGCACATCTGCTAATGTGCGACTAATCGAACATTATGTAATGTACGCCTTCTCGAACATTTCTGAATGTTCGAGAAGGCGTACACCCCGGGCACCAAGATGATTGTAAGAAACACCCGAGAACTCGGCGGCCTGCTTCGCCAGGCCAGGGAGGACGCCGGCCTGACGCAAGCCGAGCTGGCCCAACGCCTCACCACCCGGCGTCAGCAAGTCATCCTTCTTGAGCGCGGCGAAGGGCAAATCGCTCTAAGCTTTGTCTTCGCTGTGCTCCGAGAGCTGGCTTTCGACCTGGATGTCCGGACGGCCGGCGAGGGCAAGCGACAACGGTCACGCTCGGCAGTGATCGACGAGGCACCATACTCGATCGATGACATTGCGGAAGGCAAGCCAGCGAGGACGCGGACCTGATGCCGCGCACCCTCGAGGTTCGTATTGCCGACGTTCATGCGGGTGCCGTCACGCAACGCCCGGGCGGTAACTTCCGATTTGAGTACGACGCAAGTTATGTGGACAGAAACCAGCGAGTACCGTTGTCCCAGTCGATCCCGCTGACGCAACGCGTGCACGGCACGCGAAGCATCTCGAGTTGGATGTGGGGTCTGTTGCCGGACAACGAGACGACGCTTGACCGATGGGCCGCTCGGCACAGGGTCTCAGCTCGCAACCCATTCGTACTCCTCGCCGCCATGGGAGAGGATTGTCCCGGCGCGGTTCAACTGGCTGCGCCTGGGTTCGACTTCGTCGGAAGAGGCGGCGTGAAATGGATTTCCGGAAAAGATCTAGAAGAGCGCATAGCGACGCTGCTGCGTGACCCAGGTGCCGGGCGTCTCGAGACGGACGATGGTCAGTTCAGCCTTGCCGGAGCGCAATCCAAGACTGCGCTCTATCGTACGGCGAAGCGTTGGGGTGTGCCGCGCGGACGGACGCCGACAACGCATATTCTGAAGCCCGAGCCGCCACGCTACCCGGGCCTTGCAATCAATGAACACTTCTGTCTGATGATTGCTCGCGCTGCCGGACTGCCAACTGTCCGATCCGAAGTCGTCACGCTCGGCGGCAATCGGGTCATCGTCGTCGAGAGATACGACAGGTATCGCGACGCCAAAGACGAACTTATCAAGAGAATCCACCAAGAGGATTGCTGCCAGGCCTTGGGCGTGGCCCCTCAGCACAAGTACCAGGCGCAGGGAGGTCCGGGCATCCAGGAGATCATGGAGCTGCTTGCCTACTCGAAGGCACCCGAAGCGGATCGAGATCGGTTCATGCGGGCCCAGGCGTTCAATTTCGTGATCGGAGGCACCGACGCCCACGCCAAGAACTATTCGATACTCTATGACCCATCGGGCGCGTTCCGATTGATGCCACTGTATGATGTGATTTCATTCCTTCCGCATCACACCCACCGCACTCAACTCAAGCTCGCCATGGTCGTCGGCGGGCGTAACCTGATCGACGAGCTGCGTCCCCGGCATTGGGAGAAAACCGCCGCTCGCTGCGGCTATCCAGCTGAGCGAGCTGTCGCAAATGTAAGGGACTTAGCTGAACGACTTCCCGATCTGGCGAGCGATGTTCGAAGGCAACTTGGTTTTGCCATGCTCACGCATCCAATTGTCGATCAGCTCGTCGAGCAAATTGCGACCAATGCCACTGGCATCAGGCGTTGGTTCCAACCGCCGTCAATCTAGGGTCAGCGTCAAGGCCGCTTGCGGTGACCTTTTACGGTACTCAGACATTCAGCATATGTGTCCAACAGCCACTTTCGATCTGCGGGATTCTTTGTGTCGTTGGTCCTGTAGAGCGGCCGGTCCTCGATGTTGGAAACAATCTTAAGAAGCCTCAAGGCCACTTATTCCTGCGATTTACCGCCTGTCAGGACGTTCTCTGTGTTTGTCATGTTTGCCTCTCTTTCTTGCCGGTAGATACTCAATGGCTGCGCAATCGTCAAGTACAAAACAAGAACATTTTCTTGACCGCGACATCGTTTTGTGCTACTCTACGCACAATCGGCCACTAGACCCACGGCAAGGCTATGTCTCAGATATTAAATACGTTTTCCGGGGTCTCGGATCGGATCTGGGACCTCAAATACCGCCTCCGGGACGCGGCCGGCCGGCCGGTCGACCGGACGGTGGACGACACGTTCCGCCGGGTGGCGGAGGCTGCCGCCAAACCGGAGAAGAGCCACGAGAAGCGGTGGGCCGACCGGTTCCATGCGGCCATGGCCGATTTCGCCTTCCTGCCTGCCGGCCGAATCCTTGCCGGAGCCGGCACGGGCCGCGACGTCACCCTCTTCAACTGCTTCGTCATGGGCCGGATCGAGGACGACCTCTCGGCCATCTTCGAGGGCGTCAAGGAAGGCGCCCTCACGATGCAGCAGGGCGGCGGCATCGGCATGGATTTTTCGACCCTCCGCCCCAAGGGCGCGCCCGTCCGCAGCGTCGGCGCGGATGCCTCGGGTCCGGTCAGCTTCATGGATGTCTGGGATGCCATGTGCCGTACCATCATGTCGGCCGGCGCTCGCCGCGGCGCCATGATGGGGACGCTCCGCTGCGATCACCCGGACATCGAGACCTTCATCGAGGCCAAGTCCGATCCGGCGCGCATGCGCAACTTCAACGTCTCGGTGCTGGTGACGGATGCCTTCGTGGCGGCGGTCAAGGCCGACGCCGACTGGCCGCTCGTCTTCGAGGGCAAGGTGTTCCGCACGCTCAAGGCGAAGGCGCTCTGGCGCAAGATTATGCAGGCGACCTACGACTTTGCCGAGCCCGGCGTCATCTTCATCGACCGGGTGAACTCGCAAAACAACCTCGCTTACTGTGAGACGATCAGCGCGACGAACCCTTGCGTGACCGCCGACACTTGGGTCCACACGAGTGTTGGCCCCAGGCGCGTCGATGAGTTGGCCGGGCGGCCTTTCGCCGCGCGAGTGGACGGCAATGACCACCCGAGCGGACTTCGCGGGTTCTTCAGCACCGGCGTCAAACCCGTGTTTCAGTTGGAGACCGTCGAAGGTCATAGTCTCAAGCTGACCGCGGATCATCGCGTGCGCCGGATCGTCCGATCGACTCGCTGGTCGCGGGAGACCGAGTGGTGCCGGGCCGACGAGTTGATGGTGGGCGACGAGGTTGTCATCGGCAACCATCGGTCAGATGTCGAATGGCCGGGCGAGTTGAGGTTCGAGGAAGGCTTTCTGCTCGGCTTGCTGGTCGGCGATGGAACGCTGAAGGATGACAAGGCCGTTTTGTCGGCTTGGCTTCCGCAAGCTGTGGCGGGTGAAGAAGCCGAGGCTAGGATATCGGGCGTTGCCGGCGTGATGTCGGCTGCTCTCGAAGCCGCCCGAACGCTGCCCCATCGCGCCGATTTCGAGGGATGGCAGACCGTCACCGGCCGGACCGAGCGGCGACTGGCTCTCGGCAGCTTGCGGGATCTCGCCATCAAACTTGGCATGTCGGTAGGCGATAAGACGATAGCGCCTGCGCTCGAGCGGGCGTCGAGCCATGCCTGCCGGGGCTTTTTGCGCGGGTTTTTCGACAGCGACGGCTCCGTGCAAGGCTCGCAGGTCAAGGGTGTCTCGATTCGCCTAGCGCAATCCGATCGCGCTAGGCTTACGGCCGTGCAGCGCATGTTGCTTCGGCTTGGCATCGCTTCCCAAATCTATCGGCGGCGTGCTGCCGGACAGGCGATGCTTCCGGACGGCCGGGGCGGTACTCGGGCCTATCCGACCGCAGAGCAGCTCGAGCTCATCATTGCCGGCGACAATCTTCTGCAGTTTCGCGATCTCATCGGATTCTCCGATCGCGCCAAAGCAAGTGCGCTCGATCGAGCGCTCAAGGGCTATCGGCGCGCGCTCAATCGCGAGCCGTTTACGGCTCGGGTTGCTGGCCTAGTTTCGGATGGGTCCGCCGAAGTCTTCGATGTCGAAATTCCCGGCATCAACTGTTTCGATGCCAATGGTCTTCATGCCCACAATTGCGGCGAGCAACCGCTGCCACCGTACGGCGCCTGCCTCCTCGGTTCCATCAATCTGGCCCAGCTCGTGCGCAAACCTTTCGAAGCGGATGCGAGCCTCGATGAATCACGGCTCACGGAGCTAACAGCAACCGCCGTCCGCTTCCTCGACAATGTCATCGACGTCTCGCGCTATCCCCTGAAGGCGCAGCGCAAGGAGGCGAAGGCGAAGCGGCGGATCGGCCTTGGGATCACCGGGCTCGCGGATGCGCTCATCATGCTGGGCGCGAGCTATGGGACCGAGAAGGGACGTGTGCTCGCGGCGCGTTGGATGGGCGCCATCGAGCAGTCGGCCTATGCGGCGAGCGTCGATCTGGCGCGCGAGAAGGGCGCCTTTCCGCTCTTCGATGAGAAGCCTTATCTCGCGGCGCCGAACATAGCGCGCCTCGATCCCTCGCTCCGCAAGGCACTGGCCAAGCACGGCATCCGCAATGGCCTCCTCACCTCGATCGCGCCGACGGGCACGATCTCGCTGCTCGCTGGCAACGTCTCGAGCGGCATCGAGCCGGTGTTCGACTTCCGCTACGACCGGCGCATCCTCGGCCCCGACGGAGCCGAGCGCCACGAGGTCGTGGAGGACTATGCGCATCGGCTCTATCGGCATCTGAGGGGCGAGGACGCGCCGCTGACGGACGCCTTCGTCAAGGCGGGAGCGCTGACACCCTCCGCCCACCTCGCGATGCAGGCAGCCGTCCAGGGCCACGTCGATTCCTCGATCTCGAAGACCATCAACTGCCCTGAAGGCATCTCCTTCGAGGCCTTCGAGAGCATCTATCTGGACGCTCATGGGCTCGGCCTCAAGGGCTGCACGACCTATCGGCCGAACCCGGTGACGGGTGCGGTGCTGAAGGAAATCGCGCCTGGCAAATCCGAGAAAGCCTCGCCGCCATCAGCGCCGCCAAAGTCCGTGACCGCGCGCTCCGAGCGCACGGACGCCGATGTCGTCTACATGACGAAGCCGCTGCAGCGCGAGCCCGTGCTCGAGGGCCTGACCTACAAGCTCAAATGGCCCGACAGCGACCATGCCATGTACATCACCATCAACGACACCACCGAGGGCGGCCGGCGGCGGCCCTTCGAGGTTTTCATCAATTCGAAGAACCTCGAGCACTACGCCTGGACGGTGGCGCTGACGCGCATGATCAGCGCCGTGTTCCGGCGCGGCGGCGACGTCTCCTTCGTGGTCGAGGAGCTGAAAGCCGTGTTCGATCCGCGTGGCGGCCAGTGGCTCGGCGGCCGCTTCGTTCCGAGCCTGCTCGCGGCCATCGGCGAGATCATCGAGACGCATATGATCAATATCGGCTTCATGGTGCCCGAGGAGGGGCAAGGTCCGGAGGTCTCGCTGCCCTTCGACCGGCGCCGGACCGAGGCGGTGGCCGCCGGCTCGCCCGAGCCGCCGTTAGCCGAAGCCAAGCCCCGCAAATTCTGCCCCAAGTGCAACATGCCTTCGCTCATCGTCCAGGAAGGCTGCTGGCTCTGCACCTCATGCGGGTTCTCCAAATGCGGGTAGAGTATTGGCTGTATGGAAACGCTCGTGACAAGCCTGTCTCGGGCCATCTGAATGGATGTTAATCCAAGGCCTTAGGGCTCTCGGCTCATGCGACAATAAAGCCGCACGCGCCATGGAATAACCGCTTGTCAAGAGGTTATCGCCTTAGTTCCGCTTGAAACCCCGATTAATCCTCCCACTTGTCTGGGACGCGGTCGAAGCTGATGCAACGGATCGCGGAGCGACATGCGAAACGGCGTTGAAGAGGCCACAAAGTCATGAGCAGGACCTCGACATCAGAGTTCGGCGGCGCGATCGGCTTACTGCCGGACGTGACGGCGCTCGCTCCCGTGCATCGCCTCCACATCTGGCGTGGCGCCTCGGGCCGCCGCTACGTGCACGGCGTCTTCAAACTGGTCGACTGCCCGGAGCTCGAGGCGGTCGCCTATGTGCTCGTCCGCCGCACGGCCGATGGCCGCCGCGAGGCTTTGCGCATCGACCGCACCCGCTCGGATGCTCCCTCGCTCAATCTGGCGGCAATCCGCCAGTACGCCGCCAAGCTCGGCGCCAACGAGGTGCACGTCCACAGTCTCGCCCAGAGCGAGGCGGCACGCGCCACGCTGATGTTCGACCTGCGCGCCGGCCTCTTCGGCACGTTGGCCGCCGAGGCCGATCGCGCGCGCACTGTCGCCAGCTGCGCGGGCTGAGACCTCAAGACACTGCGAATTTCGGTGGATGACTTGTCGCCGGATGTTCTGGTGCTGCCACACCGGGATTAAGCTGTGATCATGCTCATCGCCCACCTCCGTATCCAGCTGACCGATGTCACGCCGCCCCCGGTACGGGTGGTCGAAGTTCCTGTCGACATCACGCTCGCGCGCCTGCATCTCGTCGTTCAGGCGGCGATGCCCTGGCTCAACTATCACCTCTATGAGTTCAGGACGCGGAAGGAGCGCTGGGGTCTCCCGATGGAAGATTTCGGCTTTCCCATGGGCGTCAAGTCGCACAACGCGAACAAGGGGTCGCTCGCCGAACTTTTGGCGTCACAAAAGAGCAAAACCTTCGACTACGTCTACGACTTCGGCGACGACTGGCTGCACAAGGTCAAAGTCGAGCGGCTGTTCGAGGCGGAGGACGGCGTTGTCTATCCACGCCTCGTCGATGCGAGCGGAGCGTGCCCGCCGGAGGATTGCGGTGGCCCCTGGGGCTATGCGGAGATGGTCGAAGCCCTCGAAGATCCCGATCACGACCGCCACGAGGAAATCACGGAATGGCTCGGCGAGGATTTCGATCCGAACCATTTCGACAAGGCGGCACTCACCACTGCGGTTGCGAAGCTGGCGCGCAAGGGCAAGGCGAAATCGCCGGCAAAGCGCAAGCGAGTTGCCTGAGCACTTTCAATTACAACCCCAACCGTCTCCGGTGGCTCCGTCTCAGTGCCTTGAGCGAGGGTAATCTCGGCCGCCTTGGCTGGCGGCCGCCCGGACCCGGCGGCAGCGTGATGAGCCTGAGGCGGTGCGCCCGCTCGCGCGGCGTCATCTCGGTCTCGGGCAGATGCCAGCAGGTCCCGATCATCCCGACGAGCCGGTCGAGCGCCCGGTCGCGGATGCCGAGTTCGTCCAGATGCCGGTGGGTTGAGAGCACGTAGTCGAGGTCGAGGCCGAAGCGGCCGCGGCTCGAGCGCACGATCGCCGCCTGTTCGGCGAGGCTCAGCCGCCCCGAATATTGCGGATGCCGACGCTCGACGATGCAGCAGATCGCCGTCACGTTCCGCCCGCTCCCATCCTCGAGGGCGATGTTCCTGTGCGCCAGACGGTAGATGCCGGTGATGAGCTCGCGCTCGGCGAGATAGTGGAGCGTTGCAGGCCGCGACGGCGCCGGCACCAGGAAGGCAACGCCTTCGCAGGCGCCGCCCTGATCGAGCCCGAACACGAGGCCGGGGCGCTCCGGCGTGCCGCGATACTCGGTCGAGTAGATGCAGAGCGCGCGGTGAAAGCCGGTGAGCACGGCGCGATGGGCCTCCTCATAAGGAAAGCCCGGATTCCACATCAGCGAGCCGTAGCCGAACACCCAGAGGTCGGACATGGGCTTAGGACTTCACCGGCGGTTCGTTGGCGGATCGGCTTTGATAAAGCGACCTCCCCGCGGTGTCCTGTCCGGCGGCAACGATGCCACGGCGGATCTCCCGCGTGCGCGTGAAGAAGGCCTCGAGCATGGGCCCGTCGCCCCAGCGGATAGCCCGTTGGAGCTGGGCCAGGTCCTCGTTAAAGCGGCCGAGCATCTCGAGCACCGCTTCCTTGTTGTTGAGGAAGACGTCGCGCCACATGACCGGATCGGAGGCGGCGATGCGCGTGAAATCACGGAAACCGCCGGCCGAGAATTTGATGACCTCGGAGCTCGTGACGGTCTGAAGATCGTCCGCCGTGCCGACGATGTTGTAGGCGATCAGGTGCGGCACGTGGCTGGTGATGGCGAGCACGAGATCGTGATGCTCGGCCGTCATGATCTCGACGTTCGATCCGCATTGCTCCCAGAGGGTTTTCAGCTTTTCGACCGCCTTGGGGTCGGTGCCTTCCGGCGGCGTCAGGATCGTCCAGCGGCCGTCGAACAACTCGGCGAAGCCGGACTCAGGTCCTGAATGCTCCGTGCCGGCGATGGGATGGCCGGGGACGAAATGCACGCCCGCCGGCAGATGCGGGCCGACGCTCGCAATGATCGCGCCCTTGACCGAGCCGACATCGGTGACGATGGCGCCCTTGGCGAGCTTCGGCCCGATCTGTTCGGCAATCGCTCCGCACGCTCCAACCGGCACACAGAGGATGACGAGATCGGCGCCCTCGACGGCGGCTTCTGCCGTTTCGAACGCCTTCGAAATCAACCCGAGCGACAGCGCCTTGGAGCGTGTCTCCGGGCTCTTGGCATGGCCGACGATTTCGCGCGCAAGCCCGCGCCGTCGCATGGCGTGGCTGAGCGAGGAGCCGATCAGGCCGATGCCGATGAGCGCGACACGCTCGAACAGGGGCGCGCTCATGCGTTGGCTCCGTTCCCACTCATGAAGTCCTTCAGGGCGGCGATCACCTTCGAGTTCTCCTCGTCCGTGCCGATGGTGAGACGCAGCGCCTGCTTCAGGCCATAGCCGTCCATGCGGCGCAGGATGATGCCTTTCGACTTGAGGTACGCATCCGCGGCCGGCGCGGCCTTGGCTCCCGTCTCCGGGAACTGCACCAGATGGAAATTGCACACGCTCGGCGTGAGTTCCAGACCGATTGCCTTGAACTCCGTTGCAAAACGTTCGAGCCAGCGGTCGTTGTGGGCGAGGTTCGCCTCGAAATGTGCCTTGTCGGCGAGTGCGGCGACGCCGGCCGCCAGTGCGCCGCTCGTCACGTTGAACGGCCCACGCACGCGGTTCAGCGCATCCGCGATGTGCCCGGGGCAGTACGCCCAGCCGAGGCGTGCGCCGGCGAGGCCGTAAATCTTCGAGAAGGTCCTCGTCATAACGACATTCTCGGAGGTCGCCACCAGCTCGATGCCGGCTTCGTAATCGTTCTTGCGTACGAACTCGGCATAGGCCGCGTCCAACACCAGCACGACATTCCCGGGCAGCCCGCGATGCAGCCGCTTCACCTCGTCGAAGGGGATGTAGGTTCCGGTCGGATTGTTCGGGTTGGCGAGCCAGACGAGGCGCGTCCGCTCGTTGACGAGCTTCAGGATCGCATCGACATCGGTCTGCAGGTTCTTCTCCGGCGCCACGACCGGCTTTGCCCCGCGCGCCATCGTGGCGATCGGATAGACGAGGAAGCCGTGTGCCGTGTGGATCGCCTCGGTGCCGGGGCCGAGATAGGTCTGGGCGAGCAGGCTCAGCAGCTCGTCCGAGCCCGCGCCGCAGACGATCCGGTCGGCATTGAGTCCATAGTGGGCGGCGATGGCCCTGCGGAGCGCCGTCGCCGAGCCGTCGGGATAACGCTCGAGGTGGTCGGCACCCTCGCGATAGGCGGCCACGGCTAAAGGGCTCGCCCCCAGCGCCGCCTCGTTGGAGGAGAGTTTCACAGGCTTCACGCCCGAAGGCAGCGCGCTTTCGCCCGGGATGTAGGGCTCGATGTCGAGAATGCCGGGTTGCGGCGTCGGACGGGACATGGCGGGCTCTGTAACGGCTTGGTTAAGGATGCGAGGCCAGGATGGCCGCCGCAGTGATAGCAGTGCCATCGCATGGCCCGCAAATCGCTCGGAGGGACGCCGCTCCCAGTCCTCCCCCTTCTGATGCAGGGCTGTCCGGGGAAATGAAGGCGCTGCGCGCCTTCGCTCGCTCCCCCATCCCTCAAAACGGAATGATCGAGCGCTCGGGTGTGAATTTCAGGTAGCCGATGTTGGCGCCGAGCCGGAGGCCGATCCCCGAGCGGATCGGAGCAAGCACCAGGTCGCCATCGGTGAGAAAGGTGATGCCGACGCCGCCGACCACATAGGCCGCGCCATCGACGCCGCCGAAATGGGCGAAGATGTCGATCGGCTCCTTCAGATTGTAGACGAGGATGAGCGTGCGCGCGCCCTCGGCGCCTGCATCGGTGCCGATCGAGGGGCCCTGCCAGTAGACGGTGCGGCTGCCGCCGCGCTTCGTGTGCAGGCGGCCTTTGCCGTAGCGCAAGCCGGCGATGAAGGCGACGCTGCCCTCGTTGCCGAAGATGTAGCCGCTCGGCCGGCCCGCCTGTTGGAACGCATAGGTGACGACGCTCGCCATGCCTGTCGTGACGGAGCCGAAAAAGCCTTTGCCTGCCGATAAGATCTCGTCGGACGAATAGGTCGTGAGCTCTTCGTCGAGCGCCGAGAGCCGCGGGCCGGTGTTGGGGACGGCGGGTTCATAGTCGACAATGCCGGAGGAGCCGGCGTCTTGATCCGCCGACCAATCGGTACCGGGGAGGGTCGCGACCTCTTCCTCGGGCGGTAACGGCTCGAGTGCGAGCTCCGAAGTCTTGGGCGCGGTGGGCTCCTCGACCTTGGGCGCCACCTCGGCGACCTTGGGCTCGGCGGCGGGTTCGTCGGGCTCGGCGTCCTGTTTCGACTTGCCGGAGAGGTCGGCATCGATGTTGGCGAAGAGGATGCGGTACTTAGCCGTCAACGCGTCACGCAGCTCCGCGGCGTTCGCCTCGATGGCCTTGCGCTTCTCACAGTCGGCGGCGCCGCCCGTGGCCTCGTCGCCGATGGCTTCGATGCGGCCGAGCAACTCGCTCGCGCGCACCTCGGCGGCCGTGATTTCGGGATCGCGCATCAGCTCGCGCGCGTAATCGGCGACTTGGGTCTCGGAGAGGTCGCGCGTGGCGGCGACGATCTCGAGCTTGGCGGTGAGCTTGGGCGAATACTCGTCATTGATCTGGCGGAGAATGACGCCCGTCTCGTCGATGACGCGCCCGATCTCCTCCTCGCTGCAGGATTGGGCGAGCGCGGGTGAGGCGCCGGCTGTCAGCGCGGCGATGAGCGCGAGGGCCGCGAGCCGCGCGAAAGCCGCGAGCCGCGCGCGCCTAGGCCGTTTTCCGATCCTTGCGAATCGGAAAGCCGGTCTCGGTTGTTGGCCTTGAGCACTTGTCTTCGACCAACCGGTATCCACTTGGTCGCAAAGTGCTCTAGCCAAAGCCCAGTTCCACTTTGTCATTTCAATGCTTTCCGCTGTCCCGTGTCAGCTCCCGCGTCCCGCGAGAGGGTGGCGGGAGAAAGGCGGGATTGTGGCGAGGGGCCTGCTAGAGTTTCGGGTGGGAGTCGCAGCGCCCGACGGCCATGCCACGATGCGCCGTCGAGCGGAGTTCCGTTTTGTGAGCTGCACCTCGCAACGACTTGAGGGGAGCGCAATGCTGAGAACGAGCTACAAAATGCTTCTGTGCGCCGCTGCGATGACGGCTGCTCTACCGGTGGTGTCGGTTGCCGGCGAGGAGGTGCCATTGTCGTTGTCAAGCCGCAGCCTTTCCGTTGCCAACGCCGCCAAGGAAGAATTTGTGCGGCACATACCGCATATGGCGCATCAAAATTTCGAACTGCGTATACTCAACATAGACGATCAGTATCATGTTTTCATAGCTTATGCCGGGGGTGTCATGCGGTGTGATATTGCAATTCCGCGTATCTGCGGCGAAGGTTGCGGTCGGTGCTTTCACGTTGTCATCGACCCCGATGTAAAAATCATTCGGCACTATTGGTACGAAAGTCTCGAACTCAAGAGCGAGGACGCACCCGAGTCGGTTCTCAACGGCATGGTGCTCCCGTTTTGAGCAGGCCTAAAAAATGGATGTCAGGTCCAGCCGCGTCGCCTTGAGACTTGTCCCGACGATATGCAAGTTGACTCCGCCTTCTCCCACGGGGAGAAGGTGGCGCGATCCATGCGGAGCATGGCTTCGCCATGTCAGCGCCGGAAGAGGGGGTATGATCTCTCTGTTGGACAAAGGTCCGACCTCGCGACCCAGCGGGCAGGCCTTGTTCCTTTCGTTAGCCCTTACCCCCTCTCCCGGCTGTCGCCACCCTCTCCCATCGTGCCGGAGGCGCGCCTTCGGCACGATGGGAGAGGGCGATGGAGGCGTGAGAGCTGGCTAACGTGACTGTTCTCCATGCGAGCTGAGCACTGCCGAACAGTTTTTCCTACCCCACCTCCCTTGTCGGCAACGGCCCCGGACGCAACCGTGCCGTCTCGGCATCCGGCGGCACGAAGCCCAGGGACACGAGTTTCAGCTCGCGGCCGGTCAGCACCTCGGGCGTCGCGCCGCCGCAATCGGGACAGCGGAAGGTGTAGAGCGCCTCCGGGGTCTTGGTGGCATCACACGCCGGGCAATGCACGGCGAGCGGCACGACCTCGATGTTGAGCAGGGCGCCCTCGCAAAGCGTGCCCTTCGCGGCTGAAGGGAAACAGAAACGCAGCGCGCTCTCGATACCGGCGAGCATGCCCATTCTGAGATTGATCACGGAAACCCGCGCCGCGCCGGCTTTCTCGGCGTGTTCCGAGATGCGGTCGATCAGCTCGCAGGCAACCGTCATCTCATGCATAGGGCACCGATGCCGCAGATCTCCGCCGCACCGTCGGAACGGCTCTATGATGGTTGCAAAGGAGCCGTGGAAACACCTCGTGCTCGCTCAACCCCTCTCCCGGCTGTCGCCACCCTCTCCCCAAGGGAGAGGGCCGATTGAAGCGAGGGTTCTGCAATGCCGCATAGAGGCCTTGTCTCACACAAGCCGACAGTTGTTGCCGTTGTTCTTTCCGAGAGAGTAGGCGGACGACAGAGAGTGCTGCCGGTGCCGCAAACAGATCGCGCCACATCGAAGGTATCGCGCCCCTATCAGCCCTCTCCCTTGGGGAGAGGGTGGCGGGTCGTGCCGGAGGCGCGCAAGCCAACAAATCCGGGAGAGGGGTTGAGCGTTTCAAGAAACTCTCGTCGTACGCGAACGTGGCAACGATGTAGATGCGGGGAATTGACGAACTCAAATCATCACACACAACCGTCATCTCATGCATGGACGTGATGGCCCGTCAGATGCGGATGCCTCGCGTGCTCGCGGGCGTGGAGCAGCCAATCGATCCAGGCCTGCATGCCTTCGCCCGAGCGGGCCGAGACCTGCACCACCTCGATTGCCGGATTGATCGCGCGGGCATGGCCGATGCAGCGATCGATGTCGAAATCGACATGCGGCAGGAGATCGGTCTTCGACAAAATCATGAGGGAGGCCGCCGCGAAGGCATCCGGATACTTAAGCGGCTTGTCGTCGCCTTCGGTCACCGAGAGAATGACGATCTTGGCGGCCTCGCCCAGATCGAAGCCCGACGGACAGACGAGATTGCCGACATTCTCGATGAAGAGGATGGAGCCGCGCGCCAGCGGCAGGCCATCCATGGCGTGGCCCACCATATGCGCGTCGAGGTGGCAGCCGCGCCCCGTATTGACCTGGATCGCGGGTGCGCCGGTCGCGCGGATGCGCTCGGCGTCGTTGGAGGTTTCCTGATCGCCCTCGATAAC
The DNA here is from genome assembly GCA_031403155.1 of Hyphomicrobiaceae bacterium. Taxonomy (GTDB): domain Bacteria; phylum Pseudomonadota; class Alphaproteobacteria; order Rhizobiales; family Hyphomicrobiaceae; genus JANNSX01. The sequence goes on along the minus strand of JANNSX010000092.1, from coordinate 40,285 downwards.
GGCGACGGGCACGCGGCCCTTCAGCGCCTCGATGGTTTGCACCAGCAAGGTCGTCTTGCCCGAGCCCGGGCTCGAGACGAGGTTCACAGCCAGGATGCCGGAAGCCGCGAGCCGGCGGCGGTTCTCTTCGGCATACCCATTGTTGCGCGCGAGGATGTCCTCCTCGATTTGTACGAGCCGCTCCTGGCTCATACCGGGAACATGCACGCCCGCGGCCCCTTGGCCGAAATGGATGTGACCGCCGCCGTGGTGATGGTCGTGCGCGTGATCGTGGCCATGTGTGTGGTCGTGGGTGTGGTGATGGTGATCATGATCATGCGCGTGGTCGTGATGATGGCCATGATCGCGGCCGTTCTGCCCGGCCCCCTCGACCCTCACATTACCGTCGCCGCAGCCGCAGACCTTGCACATTGTCTCGCATTCCCAATTGACGTTTCGTACGCCATACTGGCAGGAAGCGGTGCGAGCGTCACCCCTCGCCCCTCCCCACTCAGCCGTTAACAGCGAGGCACAGGCACATGGCGAAAGCGTATTGGGTCGCAACCTACCGGTCGGTGAAGAACCCAGAGGCGCTTGCCGACTACGCCAAGCTCGCCGGCCCCGCGATCCTGGCCGCCGGCGGGCGCATCCTGGCGCGCGGCATGCCGGCCAAAACCTACGAAGCGGGTCTCGAACAGCGTACCGTGTTGATCGAATTCGACAGCGTCGCGGCCGCCAAAGCCGCCTACGACAGCCCGGCCTATCAGGCGGCGAAAAAGGTGCTGGGCGACAACGCCGTCGAGCGGGACATCCGTATTGTCGAGGGGCCGGCTTAGGGTGTTTCCGTTTTTCGTTTTATCACTTCAACACCCTAATTCCTTGGTTTGTCGTGCTTCTTTTCGGAAAACCGCTTCGCACTTTTCCGGAAGCACTTAGGTCCTTGGTTTGTCGTGCTTCTTTTCGGAAAACCGCTTCGCACTTTTCCGGAAGCACTCTAGCGAGTTACAGTGCTGACTGAATTGACAGCTATCCCTTGCCAAACCCAAGGCGAACCGTCCGGTGCTGTCTGGCCTCACTCCGATCCCGGCAGCACGGCTCGACCACACAGCGGACGGTCATGCTAGAGCACATGTCCTTCCAAGTGGAAACCGGTTGGTCGAAGACAAGTGCTCAAAGCCAACAACCTGGAGCGCCGATCTGATTCCATCAGATCGAAGTGCGCTCTACCGATCGTGTCCTATACGATTGTCCTGGATATGAGGGTGATGGGCCGCGCGGACCCAGCACGACAACCCAAAGAACTCTACGTCCGCCGGAACGGTCCGTTCTTTGGGACGGGAGCGACTTGCTCGGCGGTCCCCCGCTTGCCTTTGCCCTTGCGGCCTTTTGGCTTGGCCTTGGTGGTGGCGCGCTGATAGCCGGCCTTGGCCTTCTTCACGTGCCGCGGCGGGCGGATGATGCTGCCGGTCGTATCGTCGGCCCTGGCTGTGGCGAGCTGCTTGCCCGCTTTGCCATCGAGCTTCTGCTGCCGCTTCACGATGACCTCGGCAACGTCCGCCGTGAAGGCGGCGTTCGGCTCGAAATTCTTCTTCGGCACGATATGCACGAGCCGGTACTTCTTCTCCTTCAGCGCCGCGAGAAGATCAGGCAGCGCTGCTGCCGTCGCACCCTTGAGATCGTGCAGGAGGATGATGCCCTTGCCCGTCTTCTCGAGGGCTGCGAGCGTCCGCTCGACGATGCGCCTCGCCGGCACGTTCTGGCCATGTGAATCGGTCGAGTCGACATCGATCCCGAACACGGCGACGTTGCGCGCGGACAATCTCTCGAGTTCGCTCTCCGGCGCATTGAGATAGGGGAAGCGGAAGAACGGCGCAACGGGGCCGCCCAGCACTTCGGTCAGCGCGCTGAAGCCTTTCTCGACCTCGGCGATCCCTTTGGTCTCGCCGAGCCGTGCCACATTTGCGTGGGCCCAAGTATGGCCGGCGATGGTGTGGCCCTTAAGTGCGATCAGTTTCAGGGTTTCCGGCTGAACGATCGCCATGCGGCCAACGGCGAAGAAGGTCGCCTTGACGCAGAACCGGTCGAGCGTGTCGAGGATGGGTTTGGTGGAGGGGGCGAAAGGTCCGTCGTCGAAGGTGAGCACAACCTCGCCAGGGGCGAGGAAGCTCGTCCCCTCGTCTTGGAACTGGAGGCCAAAGCGCGGACCACCGGTCGTATCGATGGTCTCGATCCGCGAGACACCGAGCCCCTGTCCAGAGGCGCAGTTGCCATCGAAGGGGCGGGCCTGCGCCGCACCTGCCGCAAGCACTGCCAAGCCAGCGACCAAGAGACTGAAAAACCGGAACATTACCCCCACTCCACGAAAAGCCTGGGAACCGTGGCCGAACGGCTTGCGGCAGACAAGCGTTAAGTGCACAAGCGTTTATCCATTCGACGGTCTGTGACGCTTGTGCCGCAGGGCGGGCGTCAGGGTGTTCATAACTTCTGGCGTTGCCAAAGGCCTGGCAGCGGCCGGAGATGGTTTGGTCATGTCAGAGACGACGCAACCACGCGAGCTTGCCGAGGTTCCGCCGAGTGGTGGGGACGAAGCCATCAGTGCTGTCGAGGTCGCCGCGATCGAGCAGGCCATCGCCGGGCGCGATGCCGAGCGGCTGAAGGCGCTGGTCGCCCCGCTCGACGATCCTGGCATGGCCGATCTGATCGGCGTGCTACCGGCCGAGAGCCGCGTGGCCTTCGTCGAGCTGCTCGGTCGCGATTTCCGGCCCGAGGTGCTCTCCGAGCTCGAGTGGGGCGTCAAGGAGCAGATGATCGAGGATCTGCCGAACGCAACCATCGCGGAAGCCGTCCAGCAGCTCGATACCGACGATGCCGTCTACCTGATCGAGGATCTGGAGCAGGCCGACCAGGACGAGATCCTCGCTCAACTCCCAGCCAACGAGCGCGCCACCATCGAGCGCAGTCTCGACTATCCGGAGGAGTCGGCCGGCCGGCTCATGCAGGCCGATGTCATTGCCGTGCCGCCCTTCTGGACGGTCGGGCAGGTGATCGATCACATGCGCGAGACGGAGGATCTGCCGGACGATTTCGCCGAAATTTACGTCGTCGATCCGGCTCACCACCTCCTGGGCATTATCCAGCTCGACCGTCTCTTGCGCACGAAGCGGCCGGTGCTGGTTCGCGACATCATGGACGAGGATCCGCAGGCCGTTCTCGTCACCGAGGATCAGGAGAATGTGGCGCGGGCCTTCGAGCGGCATAATCTGATGGCGGCGCCGGTCATCGACACGGATGGCCGGCTCGTTGGCGTCGTCACGGCCGACGACATCATGGAGGTCGTGCAGGACGAGGCGGAGGAAGACATCTACCGCCTCGCCGGCGTCGGCGACGAGAGCATGTCGGACACCGTCTGGAGCACGCTCCGCAGCCGCTTTCCCTGGCTCTTCATCAATCTAGGCACGGCGCTGCTGGCCTCCTCGGTGATCTCGCTCTTTTCGGCCAAGATCGCGGAGATGGTGGCGCTCGCGGTGCTGATGCCGATCGTCGCTTCGATGGGTGGCAATGCCGGTACCCAGACGATGACGGTCACGGTCCGTGCCCTCGCGACCCGCGAGCTGACGCCCCTCAACGTTTTCCGAGTCGTTTTGCGCGAAGCGTCGGTCGGGCTTTTCAATGGGCTGATCTTTGCGCTCCTGGTTGGTAGCGCGGCCTTGTTGTGGTTTGGGCCGGGACAGCTCGGTCTCGTCATCGGCGCGGCCATGATCATCAATCTGACGGCGGCGGCACTCGGTGGTATCCTCGTACCGCTCTTCCTCGACCGGCTCGGTCTCGATCCGGCCGTCTCCTCGAGCGTGTTTGTCACGATGGTGACGGATGTGGTCGGGTTTTTCGCCTTTCTGGGACTGGCGGTGCTCGTCCTCACCTGATGCTCGCGGCGATGTGACCGGGCGCGAGCGGGTGCGGCTTTGCGATGGCCGAGGGAACCGCTATCTGTGACATGTACTGCAGCGCCGGGGCCGGACCAGACCGAGATGAGCGAGCTTCACGTCTATTTCGGCGTCGCGATGGCGGGGTTGCTGAGCTTCCTCTCGCCTTGCGTGTTGCCGCTGGTGCCGGCCTATATCGGTTTCCTCGGCGGCACGACGCTCGATATGCTGTCGGAGGAGGGCGAGGAGGCGAAGGCGGTCTACCGGCGCGTGCTGATCTCGGCCTTCTTCTTCGTGCTCGGCTTCACGACCGTCTTCGTCGCGCTGGGGGCGGGTGCCTCCGTCATTGGTCAATGGCTCCTCGCCTACAAAGCCGAGATGGCCTTGGTGGCCGGAGGCGTGCTCGTTCTCTTCGGCTTGCATTTTCTCGGGCTGTTGCCGATCGGATTTCTCTATCGCGAGATGCGCTTCCGTGGTGCGGGGAAGCCTGCCGGCATTGCCGGTGCCTACCTCATTGGCCTCGCCTTCGCCTTCGGCTGGACGCCGTGTATCGGACCGATCCTATCGGCCGTGCTGGCAGCGGCGGCGAGCGAGGCGAGCCTCAGCCGGGGTGTTGCGCTGCTGCTCGTCTATTCGCTCGGCCTGGGTATTCCCTTCATGCTGGCGGCCGTCGCCATCAAGCCCTTTCTCGGCCTGTTCGGGATGTTCAAGCGGCATCTGGGCAAGGTCGAGAAGGTGATGGGCGTGGCGCTCGTCATCACGGGTATTCTTTTCATGACCGGCTCGCTCAACGCGTTCGGATACTGGATGCTCGAGACGTTCCCGATGCTGGGCGAGATCGAGGCCTGGTTCGCGCCAGAGCAATTGCCGCAAGACATCGTCAACCCGGGCGGTGGGTGAATCCGGGATTTTCCGCACTCGGAATGAGTTCCTATTCTGCTAGACTTCGGCAGGGCGGATTGCCGGGGGGACTCTCATGAAACGTGTCACGCGAGCGCTGGCGACGAAACTCTTCTCTGGAAGCGTTGTTTCGGCTCTTGTCGTTCCGGCTCCGGCCGATGAAACCTGGGCGATGCTCGAAGGCCGCTGGAGCGGCGTTGGTACGATAGCGTTGGATGGCGGCGGGACCGAGCGCCTGAAATGCCAGGCCGTCTACCAGAACGAAGCTGACGGCCATGTGGCGCAGCGGCTCACCTGCGTCGGCGCGAGCTACCGCATCGAGGGCAGCGCGGATCTGATCTTCGAGGGCACACGCCTGTCGGGCACTTGGAGCGAGCGCTCCTATTCGGTTGGCGGCGGCCTGGCGGGGCGAGCCGAGGGTGGCCGGATGACCTTCAAGCTCGATGGACCGACCTTTTCCGGGAACGTCTCAATCGAGGTCCAGCGCTGCCGCCAGTCGATCGCTGTGACACTCGATGGAACGATCATCACTCGGATCGATGCTGGCCTCAGGCGCTGTTGATGGGCGTGGCGATGAAGCCACAGCCGCCGTCGAGTCGACGCCACAGGAGGTGCGCAATGCGGATCAGCAGACTACGTTCTATCTGTGGAAAACATATCTAGTGAAAGCAATTTCGCGAGGTTTCACAAATTTGTAACTGGGTTGGGTACAAGTGGGTAATGCGGCGGCGAGTGTCCCAGAGCTTCCTGTTGCGCATGCGCCACGCCAGCGGCGTATCCTGTATTCAACTAGTTGCAAGCGGAACCATCCTCTGCGATATCAGTGCTCGTGAGGGCGACGACTTGCTCGGGGGGGTGAGGATCGGCGCCTGTCACACTAGACCAAGTTGGGGCGACTTGGGGGAGAAGCTGGGGCGCATCATGCGGCTTCAGTTTCATTTGAGAGGCCGGTCCGGGTATTCTGGATCGGTCTCTTTTTTTTGTGAGCTGCCATCGAATTTCACCAAGGGCGCCCCATGAGCGCGCCCCTCCGCATCCTCGTAGCGACAGACGCCTGGCGGCCGCAGGTCAACGGCGTCGTGCGCACCTATGAGCGGCTGGCGAACGCGCTTCCCGATCTCGGTGCCGAGCTTACCTTCCTGACGCCCGAAGGCCGGCGCTCGCTACCTTTGCCGAGCTACCCTGAAATCCGTCTCGCTCTGATTGGCCGCCGCAGCGTTGCCGAGGCCTTCGATCGCAGCGGCGCGTCCTATCTCCACATCGCCACCGAGGGGCCGATCGGCCTTGCCGCAAGCCGTTTCGCACGCGATCGCCGGCTACCCTTCACCACGAGCTTCCACACGCGCTTCGCGGACTATCTTTCGGCGCGGGCGCCGGTGCCCGCGGACTGGGGCTATGGGGTGCAGCGCTGGTTTCATAATCGGGGAGCGGGTGTGATGGTCGCGACGACGTCGCTTGCCGCGGAGCTGAAGCAGCGGGGTTTCAAAGACATCCTGCCCTGGACGCGCGGCGTCGATACCGAGCTGTTCAAGCCACGACCTGATCGCCTGTTCGGTGCGGGGCCGGTGCTCCTCTATGTCGGGCGCATCGCGGTCGAGAAGAATCTCGAGGCCTTTCTCGAACTCGATGTGCCTGGCCAAAAAGTCATCGTGGGGATTGGCCCGGCGCTCGAAGATCTCCGCGCGCGCTACGCGCAAGCGATCTTCTGCGGCCCGCAATTCGGCGAGGCGCTCGCTCGCCACTTTGCCTCGGCGGATGTGTTCGTCTTCCCGAGCCTGACCGACACCTTCGGCATCGTGCTTTTGGAAGCGATGGCCTCGGGTGTGCCGGTTGCGGCCTTCCCTGTGACGGGTCCGATCGATGTCGTCGTGCAAGGTGTCAGCGGGTGTCTTTTCGAGAATCTCGGCGAGGCCGTGCGCGCGGCATTGACGCTCGATCGCGACGCGATCCGCCGGCACGCGCTTCGCTTCAGCTGGCGCCGCACGGCGGAGATGTTTCTCCGCAACGTCATCGACGCCAATGCCGCGCGAGGCCGGACGATTCCGCAAGCTGCGGATGTGCTCGCCCGGCTTCCCGCGCGTTGAGATACGGGGCGCGGCGTGCGAGACTGACTTTTATTCCAACGCACCACCACGAGCCTGTTCCATGCGCCATCCGACGCTCGCCGATATCGAAGCCGCCCGCGACCGCATCGCCGCCGAAGCCAAGGTCACGCCGTTGATCGGCTCAGCCGCGATTGACAAGCGGCTCGGCGGGCGCGTGCTCTTCAAATGCGAGACATTGCAGCGGATCGGCGCTTTCAAGTTCCGTGGGGCCTACAACGCCATCTCGCAGGTCGACCGAAAAGTCTTTCCGGGCGGCGTCGTCGCCTGCTCCTCGGGCAATCACGCGCAAGGCGTCGCCGAGGCGGCGCGGCTGTTGGGTCATGCCGCGCTGATCGTCATGCCGGCCGACGCGCCACGCCTCAAGATCGAGGGGACGAAGTCTGCCGGCGCCGAGGTCGTGCTCTACAATCGGGAGACGCAAGATCGCGAGGAAATCGCCGCACGCTACCAGCGCGAGCGCAAAGCCGCCTTTATTCATCCCTTCGACAATTTCGACGTCATCTGCGGTCAAGGCACGGCCGGCCTCGAGGCGATGATGCAGGCGAAGGCGTTTGGGTTGACACCGGATGTCGTGCTGGCGCCTTGCAGCGGTGGAGGTCTTTCGACCGGCATCGCCACGGCCGTGAAGGCCCTTGCGCCCAGCGCCGAGATTTATGCCGTCGAGCCCGAAGCCTTCGATGATCTCGCCCGCTCCCTGGAGAGCGGCACGCGCGAGAGCAACCGGCTCGCAAGCGGGTCAATCTGCGATGCCCTCATGGCCTCGTCTTCGAGCGACCTTACATTCTCACTCGCGAAAGCGCGGCTGTCGGGCAGCTTGCGCGTCAGCGATGCCGAGGTAAAGGAGGCGATGCGCGTCGCCTTCTCGGAATTGAAGCTCGTCGTCGAGCCGGGCGGAGCCGCCGCCTTCGCGGCGTTGCTCGCCGGGCGGATCAGGCTCGATGGCCGGACGGCCGTGGTCGTGCTCTCCGGCGGCAATGTCGATCCGATCGCCTTCGCCGAGATCCTGGCCGGCGGCTGAACCAGAGAGTCCGCCAAATGCCCTCCGGCGCCGATCGGGACATGTCGATCCGCCTGATCCTGTTCTTCGTCACGACCTTCGCGGTCATCGGCGTGCATCTGCCGTTCTTTCCCGTGTTCCTCTCATCGCGCGGGTTCGACGCGCAGACGATCGGCATCGTCCTCGCGGTGCCGCTGCTGGTGCGTGTCTTCTCGGCCCCGGCCATCGCATTCGCGGCTGACCGGACCGGCGCCCATCGCGGCACGCTGATCATTCTATGCGCGGGCGCGACAGCTGCCTTCGCGCTGTTCGGCCTTGCGACGGGGTTGTGGAGTGTTCTCGCCGTCGCCATCCTCTTCGCATCCGTGTGGACCAGCGTCATCCCGATGACCGAGAGCCTGGCGACCCAGGCCGTCCGCAGCCACGGCATCGACTACGGCAAGATCAGAAGTTTCGGCTCTTTCGCCTTCATCCTGGCGAGCTTCGCGGGCGGCTGGCTCATCGAGCATTTCGGCACATCCGCCGCCTACTGGATGATCCTGGCGGTGATCGCCACGACCTTGCCCGCCGCGCTGCTGTTGCCGCGACCACCCAAACGCGAGGGCGCGCCGCTCAAGCCGCTCCGCCTCGCAGATGCCGGGCGATTGCTGCACTCGCGCGCCTTTCTCTTGTTGCTCGTTGCCGTATCGCTGATCCAGGCCGCGCATGCGCTGCTCTATGTCTTCGGCACACTGCACTGGCAATCGACGGGGATCTCGACGGGAACCATCGGCATCCTCTGGGCGCTGGGCACGGGGGCGGAGATCATCATCTTCAGTTTCGCGGCCTGGCCGCTCCGTCGCATCGGTCCGCTCAATCTCGTCATCATCGGCGGTATCGCCGGCACCTTGCGCTGGGTGCTGACGGCGTTCGATCCACCGGCGGGTGCTCTGCTCGCAATCCAGCTGCTGCATGCCCTGAGCTTCGGCGCCTGCCATCTGGGCGCGATCTACCTGCTGGCCAATGCGGTGCCACAGCGGCTCAGCGCCACCGCCCAGGGGCTCTACTCCGCGATGGTCGGGGGCATCGGCATGGGCGGCGTCATGATGGTGTCGGGGCCGCTTTACGCGGCGCTTGCCGGACATGCTTTCTTCGTGATGGCGGGGTTATCGGCGGCTGGCGTGGCCGTTGGACTGTTGCTGTCGAGGCTGTGGGACGGAAAGCCGATTGTCCCCGACTAGAGTGCTTCCGGAAAAGTGCGAAGCGGTTTTCCGAGAAGAAGCACGACAGACCAAGGAGAGTGCTTCCGGAAAAGTGCGAAGCGGTTTTCCGAGAAGAAGCACGACAAACCAAGGAGAGTGCTTCCGGAAAAATGCGAAGCGGTTTTCCGAGAAGAAGCACGACAAACCAAGGAGAGTGCTTCCGGAAAAGTGCGAAGCGGTTTTCCGAGAAGAAGCACGACAAACCAAGGAGAGTGCTTCCGGAAAAGCCTGTCCCGGCGAAGGCCGGGATCCGAAGCGGTTTTCCGACAAGAAGAACGACAAACCCTTGGAGCTCAGCCCCACAACTGCGGACCGGGCGGCGTGATCCAGCCGCCATCATAGCGAATGCCGGGCTCGCGATCCTTCGCGAGCAGCAAGGGGCCGTCGAGATCGACCCAGCGTGCGTATCCGGCGAGATGCAGGGCAGGCGCCATGGCGAGCGAGGTCGCGACCATCGAGCCCACCATGATGTCGAAGCCGGCGGCGGTTGCGGTTTTCGCGGCGGCGAGCGCGGCCGTCAGGCCTCCCGTCTTGTCGAGCTTCAGGTTGACACCGTCGTAGCGGTCGCGCAGAGCGGAAAGATCGTTGGCGACGTGAGCGGACTCGTCGGCCGTGACGGGGACGGGGTGCTTGATCCGCGACAACATCCCGTCGGCCTGTGCGGGAAGAGGCTGCTCGATGGTTTCGAAGCCGCACTCGGCCGCCACGGCGAGTAACTGCTCGAGGTCGGCCTCGGCCCACCCTTCGTTTGCGTCGGCGACGAGGCGCGCCTCGGGTCTTGCTTTACGGACGAGCCGCATACGCGCGGCATCCTCGGGCCCGCCGAGCTTGAGCTTCAACAGCGGTAGCCGCCATTGCGCCTCGGCCTGCTTGGCCATCGCGGCCGGTGAGGCGAGGCTCAGCGTATAGCAGGTGAGGATCCGTGGCGGCACCGGCGCGCCCATGAGCTCGGCCGCCCGGCGGCCCGACCTTTTCGCTTCGAGGTCGATGAGTGCGCAGTCGATGGCATTGCGCGCCGCTCCCGCCGGCATGGCCTCGAGCAACCCGTGCCGATCCAGTCCGGCGGCGATCTTGCCCGACATCGCGCCGATCTGCCCGGCAACCCCTTCCGGTGTCTCGCCATAGCGCGGATAGGGCGTGCACTCGCCCCGGCCACACCCGTCGCCATCCCGCACCGACGCGACCACGACCACCGCCTCGGTCTTGGCGCCACGCGAAATGCGGAACTCGCCGGCGATCGGCCAGCGCTCGATTGCGACGTCGAGCGAACGCATGCTGCGGGCTCCTCAAATGACGACGCCCCGGTGTTGCCGGGGCGTCGGATCATGCGTCCACGGTCACGAGAGCTATTGCTGCTCGCCCTCGGCCGGCGCCTGCTCGCCCTCGGCGCCTTCTTCCTTCTTCTTCTTTTTCTTCTCGGCGTCTGCCTGCTTGGCCTTCTTGATCAGCGTCTCACGATACTTGATGAGGTACTGGCGGCGGACATTCGCGAACTGCGCCGTGTCGACGGGCTTGCCCTCGATCGACTCCTTGAAGCCCGCGAGCGGCAGCTTGAATAGCACCTGCTCACCGATGACGCTGATGGCGGAGACGAACAGCTCCTTGCCGCCCTTCATGGTCTTGAGCAGCTCCTCCGACGCCTCGGTCTCGGCCGTGCATCCATTCGGAAAGCAGTAAGTGTAGGTGAGCTTCATCGGCTCCTTCTGGTCGTCGATCTTGACCTGCGCTCCGGCTGGGATCGCCATGCCGAGCGGCACTGTTACCAGGAAGCGCTGAGCCGGAGCACCTTCCACGCTGCGCACGGCGGCCGACACCATGGGCCCGCCCGTGTTCCGGTCGAGCTGCTCCTGGTGGGTGATGCAGATCTCTTTCTTGTCCTTGTCGTCCTTCTTGACCTGGGCCTTCTCGCAGAGCTTCACCCAGAGGCTGACCTTCTCCTTGCCCTTGTCCTTCTTCTTGGTGCCTTCGGCCTCTGTCGTGTCGTCCTGGGCCATTGCCGGCGATAGGGCAGCCGCGCCGAGCGCCAGGCCCGTAAGCAGGCCAACCGAAATTGCCACCCGGCCGAGCTTGCGCACGTGATGGAACACTTGTCCTGCCATGTCTCAACGACCTCTTTGCTGTCGGGGCGATGCCTCGCCCATCCCCTGTTCGCCGGTCCGCCCGAAAGGCGTCATAGCTCAGACACGGCTCAACCCTGGAAATGAGGCAATCCCGTGGCCTCATGGCTACCATAACCTGCTAAGGAAGGGCCGCCCCAGGACTTTCGTGTCGCGGGGGCAACGGCTGTGGAAGAGACGGAGAACAGCATGCGGCGAATTGGCCCGGCGATAGCTTTACTGTTGGCTTTGCTGACGTGGATGGCGCCGGCGGCAGCCGAGCCCAGCCACGGCATCGCCATGCATGGCAGCCTCAAATATGGGGCTGGATTTCCGCAGTTCGACTACGTCAACCCGGATGCGCCCAAGGGCGGTGTCTTGAAGCTCGGGACAGGGGAGGCCTTCGACAGTCTTAACCCGCTGATCATCAACGGCGCGCCCGCTCCGGGCTTGCGCGGCTATGTCTACGAATCGCTCCTCGAGCGGGCGGCCGATGAGCCCTTTTCGCTGTATGGCCTCATCGCCGAAACCGTCGAAACGCCGGACGACCGTAGCTGGGTCGAGTTTCGCATCAATCCCAAGGCCCGCTTCTCAGATGGTAAGCCGATCTTGGCCACGGATGTGATTTTCTCGATGGAGCTGTTGCGTGAGAAGGGCCGGCCGAACCACCGCACTTACTACAAGAAGGTCGTCAAGGCGGAGGCCAAGGACGAGCGCACCGTGCGATTCACTTTCGATGCCTCCGGCGATCGCGAGATCCCGCTCATCATGGGGCTGATGCCGGTGGTGCCCAAGCACGCCGTCGATCCGGCGACCTTCGAACAGACGACCTTGTTGCCGCCGGTCGGCAGCGGACCCTATCTGGTGGCTCAAGTCGAAGCTGGCCGGAGCATCACCTACCGCCGCAATCCCGACTACTGGGGCAAGGACTTGAACGTCATGCGCGGCCGGTTCAATCCGGAAGTAGTGCGTTTCGAGGTCAATCGCGATAGCAACTCGCGCTTCGAGGGCTTCAAGACCGGCGACATCCACATCTGGTCGGAAGGCGATCCGTCGAATTGGACGAGCCTCTACGATTTTCCCGCCGTCGCCGATGGGCGTGTCCTGAAACTCGAACTGCCGATTGGTACGCCCGCGGGCATGACTGCCTTCGTCATGAACACGCGCCGCAAACCACTGGACGATCCACGGGTCCGGGAGGCGCTGGCGCTGCTGTTCGATTTCGAGTGGATCAACAAAAACCTCTTTTTCGGCCTTTACAGCCGGACCGAGAGCATCTTCGAGCGCTCGGAGCTATCGTCGATCGGCAAGCCCGCCGACAGCTCCGAGCGCGCATTGCTGGCGCCGCACGCCAGTGGCCTCAAGGCCGGTGTGCTCGATGGCACGTTCCAGCAGATGCGCTCCGATGGCAGTGGGCGGGATCGCAAACCGCTGCGTCAGGCGCTGGCACTTCTGAAAGAAGCAGGGTTCGATCTCAATGAGGGGACGCTCGTCAACACGGCGACGGGCGCGCCGCTGGCCTTCGAGTTTCTGACGCTGACCGCCGATCAGGAACGCCTGGTGCTAACCTACGCCGCAAGTCTCAAGCGCGCCGGCATTGCCCTGACTGTTCGTCAGATGGAGAAGGTGCAGTACCAGAAGCGCCTCGACGAGTTCGATTTCGATCTCATCCAATTCGCCTATCCGGCCTCGCTTTCGCCCGGCAACGAACAGAGCTTCCGCTGGAGCTCAGCAGTCGCCGATCAGAAGGGCTCCTACAACTACGCCGGCATCAAGAACCCGGCGGCCGACGCGATGATCCAGGCCGTGCTCGCGGCCAAGGATCGCGACAGCTTCGTCTCGGCGGTGCGCGCTTTGGATCGCGTGTTGATCTCCGGCGACTATGTCGTGCCGCTGTTCCACTTGAAGAACCAGTGGGTGGCGGTCTGGTCGCAGCTGAAGCGCCCGGAGGTAACGCCGCTCTCGGGCTATCAGGTGGATACCTGGTGGTTCGAGCCGCAACCCTGACTGTCGTCGCGCCGGGCTTTCGCGGCCCGCGACCGGCGCAAGGCGCTTCCCGAGCTTTTCGGCGGCACACGCGATGACGGGAACCGTTAACCCAACCCGCAGGCCGGACGACGTGCCGGGTTGTCTACCCCCAATCGAGTATTGTATCTGAGGGCAGACGGGTATATCTATGAAAACGCTCGTCTTTACCAATCTGTCCAGACCCCTGTGCCGGCCCGGACATGTCGAGTGAGTGCAGATGGCGTTAGCGCACAACATGAACCCGGCGGCGGCGCGATCCTCGATCGCCGTCTGGATCATCCGCCATCTCTACGCCCCCTTCATGCTGCTCGTGCCGAGCGCGATCGCCATCGCGATTGTTGGCAATGGGTATGCCTACTACTGGCTGGCGCCGGTCGCGCTGGCGGCACTCGGCATCTCCTTCGTGGCCGAGCGCATCGCGCCCTATGAGCCCGAGTGGAACCATGACCACGGCGACACGCCGCGCGATGTCGCGCATGGCATCATCTACGAGATTTGCTCGTTCAACTCGATGGTGATCCTGCCGTTCCTGACGATGTGGATCCCCTGGGCCGGCGCGGTCTGGCCGTCCGATTGGCCGCTGGCGATGCAGCTCGTCTTCGCGGTTCTGCTGGCCGATATCGGCGTGACGCTCATCCACTTCTGGAGCCACCGCCTGCCGATCCTCTGGCGCTTCCACGAGATCCACCATTCCTCGCAGCGGCTCTATGGCTTGAACGGCCTCGTGCGCCATCCCGTGCACCAGACGCTCGATCTCGCCATCGGCTTCATGCCGCTGGTGCTGTTGGGATTGCCGCTCGACATCGCCGTGCTGCTCGGTTTCGCCGTCACCGTGCAGCTACTGCTACAGCACTCGAATGCCGATGTGCGCGTCGGGCCGTTCTCGAAGGTCCTGGCGATCGGCCCCGTGCACCGCCTGCACCACGTCAAATGGGCGGGCGAGGGTGACGTGAACTTCGGCCTGTTCCTCAACGTCTGGGACAGGTTGCTCGGCACCTTCACGCTGGCGAAGACCGATCTCGTGCGCGAGGGCGAGCTCGGCATCGACGATGGCGGCGATCACCGGACGGATTATCTCAACGAGATGATCAGGCCGTTCCGCAGGAAGTAGGCAATAGGCTTTAGGCTTTGGGTGCATGGCCATGCCAACGACTGGTCCTAAGTCGACTAATCACTCCCAAAGCCTAAAGCCCAAAGCGTAAAGCCTCATCTACTCAAGGCTTCCATTTCCCTTCCTTGACGAGGTCGTCGGCCGTGCGGTCGAGCGCCTGACGCAGGATCGAGACCATCTTGTCGATCTCGGCCCTTGTGATGACGAGCGGGGGCGACATCACGCACATATTGGCGATCGGGCGGACGATCAGGCCGAGATCGAAGCAATGCCGGTCGACGCGCTTGGCGATCTCGCTGTCGAGCTCGGTATTCTCCGCGCCGACATTGTCGCGATCCGCCACGCACTCGACGCAGGCCATGAGCCCCAAGCCCCGGACATCGCCGACGAGTGGCGATGTCGCGAGTGCTCTCAAGGAAGCCTGAAAGTGCGGGGCGAGCTCGCGCACATGCGCGAGGATCTTCTCCTTCTCGATGATGTCGAAGTTGGCGAGCACGGCCGCACACGACACCGGGTGGCCCGAATAGGTGAACCCGCTCGAGAACCAGGCGCCCTTGGCGTTCTTGCCGGATACACGGGCGAGCACCTTGTCGGAGATCGCCAAGCCACCGAGCGGCACGTAGCCCGAGGTCACACCCTTCGCAAAAGTGATGATGTCCGGCTCGATGCCGAACACGTCCTTGGAGGCGAACCAGTGGCCGAGCCTGCCAAACGCCGTCACGACCTCGTCGGAAATGTAGAGGATGTCATGCTTGCTGCAGATCTCGGCGGTCCGCTTGTGATAGCCCTCGGGCGGCACGATGACGCCGCCAGACGCCAGGATCGGCTCGGCCAGGAACGCCGCGATCCGGTCGGGTCCGATGACGGCGATGCGATCCTCGAGCTCCTTGACGAGGAAGTCCAGAAAGCCCGCCTCGCTGATACCCTTCGGCCGGCGGAACGGCAGCGGCGATGAGAGGAACGAGATACGCTCGCTGTCGAGATCGAAATTCTTCCGGTTGAAGGGACGTCCCGAGCAGGCGGCCGTCAGATCGGTCGAGCCGTGATAGCCGCTGGCGCGAACGAGGATCGTCTTCTTCTCCGGCCGGCCGAGCACATTGTTGAAGAACTCGACGAAGCGGAGCGCCGTGTCGACCGCGGTCGAGCCGCCGGTCGTGAAGAACACATGCTTCAAGTCGCCGGGCGTTTTCTCGGCAATCCGCCGCGCCGCTTCCGCCGCCGGTCCGCTGGTCGAGGACCAGGGCGAGTTATAGGCGAGCTTCATCGCCTGGCCCGCGATCGCATCCGCGATCTCGCGCCGGCCGTATCCGACCTGCGTGCACCACATGCCGGCCGGGCCGTCGATGAGGCGGCGGCCTTTCGTGTCGGTGACGTAGATGCCGTCGGCCGCGCCGATGACCGTGCGGACATTCTGGCCGAGCTTCTCCATCTCCTCCCACGGCTGCAGAAGATGCTGCTTGGCATTGCTCTCGATTTCGGCGGCGTTCCATTGAGCGCCGGTGTCGTCGTTGGCCATGGTGTCCTCGGGGGTTACTCGGGTAAGACATTGATCCAGTCGCGCGGAATGCCGATCCACAGCTCGGCGCCATCCTTCGGCATGCTCGCCTCGTCGTCGAGGCTCGTCATGGCGATGATGGGCCGGGCAAGTCCGTCCACGTCGAAGATAAACTGACTGCGGTCGCCGAGGAAGGCATGGCCGCGCAACCGGGCCTTGGCCTTGAGCGCATGGCTATTTTCCGGCAACGTCGAGAAGGTGATCAGCTCCGGCCGTGCCGCGACCTTGAACGGCACACCCTCCGGCACGTCCTTGGCCGGAACCTCGATCCGCCCGAGCGGGCCGACATCGAGTGTGACGCTACCGTTCTGGCGGCCGGTCTCGATCGCATCGAAGAAGTTCATCTGGCCGATGAAGCCGGCCACGCGCGTGCTCGCCGGATAATCGTAGAGCCGGCGCGGTGTATCGGTCTGGGCGACACGGCCGTCAAACATGACGGCGACGCGATCCGACAGCGCGAAGGCCTCCTCCTGGTCGTGCGTCACGAACACGAAGGTGATGCCGACCGAACGCTGCAGCGCGCGAAGCTCCATCTGCATCTCCTCGCGGAGCTTCTTGTCGAGGGCGGCGAGCGGCTCATCCAGCAGCAGCACCTTCGGCCGCTTGATGAGGGCGCGGGCGAGCGCCACGCGCTGGCGCTGACCGCCGGAGAGTTGGTTGGGTTTGCGGGCGTCGTAACCCGTCAGATGCACGAGCTCGAGGGCCTCGTCGATGCGGCGTGCTTCTTCTTCGGAGGCGAGCCTTTCGCGGCGAAGCCCATAACCGACATTCTGGCGGACGGTGAGATGGGGGAATACGGCGTAGCTCTGGAACACCATGTTCGTTGGCCGATGATTGGGCGGAACATCCGCCATCGGCTGGCCGTCGATGAAGATTTCGCCGTGGGTCGGTGTGTCGAAACCGGCGATCATCCGCAGCAACGTGGTCTTGCCGCATCCCGACGGGCCGAGCAGCGCGAAGAACTCGCCTTGGCTGATCTCAAGCGAGACATTGTCGACGGCACGCACGTTGCCGAAGTGTTTGGAGACGCGGTCGATGCGGATGAAGGCCTCGTCGCTCATGGCGTTGCCGTCGCTCCCTCGCCTCGCCGCCTCAGCCATTCGACGAGGATCAGCAGCACGGTCGAGACTACGATGATGAGCGAGCCGAGCGCCAGCATCGCAGGCAACCGGTCCGAGAAACGAAGCTGGCTCCACATGAAGATCGGCAGCGTCTGCTCGGTGCCGGTCAGGAAGAACGTCACGACGAAATCGTCGAAGGAGATGAGGAAGGTGAGGAGAAGGCTCGAGACAACACCCGGCCAGACCAGCGGCAGAGTCACGCGCCAGAAGGTCGACAGCGCAGTTTCTCCCAGATCGAGCGAAGCCTCCTCGTAGGCGGGGTCATAGCCCTGGAAACGCGAGATCATGGTGACGAGCGCGTAGGGCGTGCAGATGATGATGTGGCCGATGATGATGGTGGCGAGTGAGAGCTTGATATCGATCGAGAGGAGGAAGACGAGGAGGGCAATGCCCAGGATGACCTCGGGCATCAGCATCGGCAGCGAAACCAGAGAGACCATCGCATTCCGGCCGGGCATCCGATAGCGCGTGACAGCCTTGGCGGCGAGCGTCGCAAGGATGGTCGAGACCAGCGCGGCGATGACCCCGACGACAAGGCTGTTCCAGAGTGCCTGATGCAGCTGCGAATTACCGGTGAGCGCCCAATACCACTTGAGCGTCAGGCCCTTGAACGGAAAGGCGATGAAAATCGAGTTGTTGAAGGAGAAGGCGAGCAGGATGAGGATCGGCGCATAGAGATAGACGATGATCAGCAGCGCATAGGCCTTGAGTGGCCGGTTCTCGGTCATGAAACCCGACGCGCTCATGCCATGCGCTCCGAGACGCGCCGCGTCAGGAACATGTAGGCGAGCGAGAGACCGGTGACGATGACGATCGAGACGATGGCCAGCGCCGAGCCCAAAGGTTTGTCATTGACGCGGCCGAACAGCTCGACGATCGAGCTCGCGACCATTTGCCCGTCGGGTCCGCCAACCATTTGTGGCGTCACGTAGTCGCCGACGGTCGGGATGAAGATCATCAGGCTCGCCGCCATGACGCCCGGCACCGATAGCGGGAAGACGATGCGCCAGAAGCGGTCGCGGGCGCTGTCGCCGAGATCGGTTGCGGCTTCCAGATAGCTGCGGTCGATCTTTTCCAGGCTCACATAGAGCGGCAGGATGGCGAAGGGGAGCCAGGCATGCACAAGCGTGATGATGACGGCGATCGGGTTGTAGACGAGGAAGGTCAGCGGCTCGCTGATGAGGCCGAGCGATTTTAGCCCTGAGTTGATGACGCCATTGTAGCCGAGGATCACTTTCCAGGAGAACACGCGCAGCAGATAGCTCGTCCAGAAGGGCGTCGTGATCAGAATCAGCCAGAGCGTGCGCCGTGATCCCGCATAGAAGGCGAGGAAGTAGGCGATCGGGTAGGCGAGCAGAATGGTCAGGGCCGTGGTCGTCAGCGAGATCGCGAGCGAGCGCGCCATCGTCAGCTGATAGAGCGGATTGCTGACGGCTTCGCGGTAGTTCTCGAGCGTGAAGCCCGGCACGAGCTTGTAGCCCTCCTGGGTCCAGAAGCTTGCCAGCACGGTCGAGATCATGGCGAAGGCCAGCGCCACGCCGCAAATCAGCATGACCGGCAGCATCAGGCCATAGCCGGAGATCCAGTCGCGGGGGATCAGCCGCTGCTTTCGGCGCGGCGCCGCCGCCGACAGGCGCGAGCCTGATGGGGCAGGGATGTCTCTGACGCTGGTGATGGCCAAAGCACGCTCGGCTCGATTGTCGCGACTGATAGGCCAGTCTGCCTCAGTCGACGAGTGAGCGCAATTCCATCGAACGGTCGTTCAGCAGATCAGCACTCCACCACCGTTACCGCAAGTCCGCCTTGCGAGGTCTCCTTGTACTTCGACTGCATGTCGAGGCCGGTCAAGCGCATGGTCTCGACCACCGTGTCGAAGAAAACGATGTGCTGGCCGTCGCCGGCGAGCGACAGGGAAGCCGCGTTGATCGCCTTCACGGCCCCCATGGCATTGCGCTCGATGCAGGGCACCTGCACGAGGCCGCCGACGGGATCACACGTCATGCCGAGGTGATGCTCCAGCGCGATCTCGGCCGCGTTCTCGATCTGCTCGTTGCTGCCGCCCAAGGCCGCACACAGACCCGCCGCCGCCATCGGGCTCGCCGAGCCGACCTCGCCCTGGCAACCGACCTCGGCGCCCGACAGCGAGGCGTTGTATTTGATGATGGCGCCGAAGGTGGCGGCAGTGAGTAGGAACTTGTGCATGCCGCCCCGGTCGGCGCCCTCACAGAGGTCGCGGTAGTAGCGGATGACGGCGGGGGTGACGCCGGCCGCGCCGTTGGTCGGCGAGGTGACGACGCGGCCGCCGCCCGCGTTCTCCTCATTGACGGCGATGGCGAAAGCGCTGACACGATCGAGCACCTGGTGGGGGTAGCGGAGGTTCTTGCTCTCGTCGGCGACGGCCTTCTCGTAGACGGTTTTTGCCCGTCGCCTGACCTTGAGACCGCCGGGCAGGATGCCGTCCGCCAACAATCCCCGGTCGATGCAACTCATCATCGCCGCCAGAATGCGGTCGAGGCCGTCGTCGACCTCCTCGGCGCTCCTCAGGCAACGCTCGTTGGCGAGCGCGATCTCGGCAATCGTCTTGCCCTCGCCGGTGCAAAATTCGAGTAGCTTCCGGGCGTTGCGGAACGGATACTTCACCTCCCGGCCTTCGAGACCGCCACCGGCGGGCTTGTCCGACTGATACTCGTCCTCGGAGACGACGAAGCCGCCGCCGACGGAGAAGTAGACGCGGTTGGCAAGCTCGCTGCCGTCCTTGTCGTAGGCAATGAGGCGCATGCCGTTGGGATGCCCGGGCGACGGTGTCTTGAAATCGAAGACGAGGTCCGTGTCGGCGTTGTAGCCGATGTCACGGCGCCGGCCGAGTTTCAGCTTACCGCTTTGGCGAATCCCTTCGACGATTGCCGGAATGGCGTTGGGATCGACCTCGTCCGGTCGTTCGCCGGCGAGCCCCAGGAGCACCGCCGTATCGGTGCCGTGGCCGCGGCCGGTGAAAGCGAGTGAGCCGTAGAGCACACACCGGATGCGGGCAACATCGCCAAAGCGTCCGAGTCGGTCGAGCCGCGTCACGAAGCGGCCGGCCGCCACCATGGGCCCGCCCGTATGCGAGCTCGATGGCCCGATGCCGATCTTGAAGATGTCGAAAACGCTGACCATGCCGCCAAGGCTCCGTATCCGCTTTGAGACCGCGCTTGAGCACCCGAGGTCAGCGCTGGACGACCCGGCTCACGGCGCCTGTTGCGTCGCGAGCCACACCTGGAAGCGGGCATCTATGGCATCGCGGTTCTGCGCCCACCAATCATAATTGTAAATGAGCACATTCTTGGCATTTTCCGGCGCCGTCGGCAGATGCGGCGCCATGTCGATGCCGAGCTCGGCGTGCTTGCCGACGAGTGCGCTCGAGGAGCGCCGGGCCGGACCATAGGAGATGTAGCTCGCCTGCGCCGCCAGCCGCTCCGTTGCCGTGGCGTAGCGGACAAAGCGCAGCACCTCGTTCAGGTTCTTGGTGGTCTTGGGGATGATCCAGCCGTCGAAGTCGAAGGCCTGCCAGTCCCACAGCACCGCGACCGGCGCCTTCTTGGTCTTCCGCGTCATGATGTTGAAAAGGCGGCCGTTATAGGCCGACGAAATCACGACCTCGCCCTTGGCGAGCCAATCGGCGGGTTCCGAGCCATCCGTCCACCAGCGGATGTGCCCGTTCAAGGTCGCGAGCTTGTTGAGCGCCCGGTCGAGACCTTCCGGCGTCTCCAGTGTCGCGTAGACCTGATCGGCGTTAACGCCATCGCAGATCAGCGCCCATTCGAGATTGTTGATCGGCCGCGCCTCGAGGCCTCGCTTGCCCGGAAACTTCTCCAGATCGAAGACATCGCACAGCGCCTTGGGCGGTTCCTTGAATTTGTCGGTCCGGTAGCCGAAGGCCGTCGAGTAAACGATCTGCGGGATGAAGCACTCCGATATGATGGTCTGGCCGAAATCCTGGGATGGCAACGTGCCATCCGGCGCCGGGCTCAGGAAGATGTCGTGCGGCACCGGCATGGCGATGCCCTCCTGGCAGAGCCGGATGGCGTCCGCCGCCGAGACATCGACGAGATCCCAGGAGACGTTGCTCGCGGCCGCCTGCTGGCGGAGCTGGGCCACCTGCTCGCCTCCGGCATTGACGATCTCGATCTCGACGCCCGGCGCCACCGCCTTGTAGGGATCGACATAGGCCTTCTGCTGGCTGTCGGCATAGGCCCCGCCCCAGGAGACGACGGTGAGCTTGCGGGGCGACTGCGCCAGCACCGGGGCAGCCAGCACCGCGACGAGCCCGAGCGTAGCCACGGTGCGGCCTAACCCCTTGCCAAGCCAACACTGTTCTGTGGGCGTCCTTGCCATGTTTCGAGGCTTAGCATGGTGGAGGCTCCGATGGCAGGTCCAAATCCTACCGCGGCCGAACACCAGCCTCTGGCGCCAGGTCCGGACCCATGATTGAGTTGAGGTCGCAGCTGGCCCGGGCCGGGTCGCAAACCGGCCAGCCGGCCGCTACCGCATGCGGCATCCCTTGCGCGAATGCAGGCAGGGCTCTGTCGCGCTCCGTTTCGAGGGAAGAACTATGAAATCGCAAGCACGTGCCGTCGTCATCGGTGGCGGCGTCGTCGGCGTCTCGACGCTCTATCACCTGGCCAAGAAGGGCTGGCCGGACGTCGTGCTGTGCGAGCGCAAGGAGCTGACGTCGGGCTCGACCTGGCATGCGGCCGGGCTGCTGCCGCTGTTCAACCTCTCCTACTCGGTCGGGCAGATCCACAAATACTCGGTGAAATTCTATCGGGAACTCGAGGCCGAGACCGGCCAGAATGTCGGCTTCTCGGTCTGCTCGAACATCCGCCTCGCCCGCACCAAGGATCGCTGGGACGAGTTCATGTATTACGCCGGCGTCGCCGAGACGATCGGCGTCAAGGTGAACATGCTGACGCCGGCGCAGCTCAAGGAGATCTGGCCGCTCTGCAACACCGACGGCATCATCGGCGCCATCCAGCATCCCGACGACGGCTACATCCAGCCGGCCGACCTGACGCAGGCGCTCGCCATCGGCGCAAGGAAGCTCGGCGCGGAAATCTATCGCAACACGGCCGTCACCGCCATCGAGCGGACGCCGGCCGGCGAGTGGCTCGTCAAGACCGACAAGGGCGACATCGTCTGCGAGCACGTCATTTCCTGCACTGGCAACTTTGCGAGGCTGACGGGCGCCATGGTCGGCCTCGACGTGCCGGTCATCCCGGTCCAGCACCAGTACATCGTCACCGAGGATCATCCCCTGATCGTCAAGCGGCGCGAGCAGGGTTTGCCCGAGCTCGGCGTGCTGCGCGAGGCGGACTCTTCCTGGTACATGCGTGCCGAAAAGGGTGGCCTCCTGCTCGGCCCCTACGAGAAGGGCGCGCCCGCCTGCTATGTCGACGGCCCCTCCGAGCAGTCGGAGTACGAGCTGTTCCAGGAGGATCTCGACCGGCTGATGCCGCATGTCGAGACGGCCATTACCCGCGTGCCGGCTTTCGGCGAAGTCGGCATCAAGAAAATCTACAACGGCGCCATCGCCTATACGCCCGACGGCTCGCCGATCATCGGCCCGGCCTGGGACGTGCCGAACTTCTGGTTGAACGAGGGTCACTCCTTCGGCGTGACGGCGGCGGGCGGCGCCGGTTGGCAGCTCGCCGAGTGGATCGTCGAGGGCGAGCCTTCGCTCGACATGATGGGCGTCGATCCGCGCCGCTTCGGCCCCTATGCGACGCGCGGCTACCTCATCAGCAAGAACGAGGAGGCCTATGCCAACGTCTTCACGCCGCACTATCCAGACGAGGAGCGCGTGGCGTGCCGTCCCTTGAAGACGACGCCCTGCTACGATCGCATGAAGGCGCTCGGCGCCGTGTTCGGCTCCGTCTACGGCTGGGAGCGGCCGGGCTGGTTCGCGCCCAAGAACATTTCGCTGACCACCAAGGATCTCGATCAGCCGGACGTGCTTCTGAACCACAACCATGCGCCGGCGACCGACGACGGCCGGATTGTTGAGAAGTGGAGTTTCCGGCGGTCCAACTATTTCGAGCATGTCGGCAACGAGTGCCGCAATGTCATGGAGAGCGTCGGCCTCCAGGACATGTCGGCCTTCGCCAAGATGGAGGTGTCGGGTCCGGGCGCGCGCGACTGGCTCGAAAGCATCCTCGCCAACAAGATTCCGAAGACGCGCGGCCGCATCGCGCTCTGCCACATGCTGACGAAGAACGGCGGCGTGCGTGCCGAGTTCACGGTCTACGAGCACGCACCGGGCCGGTTCTATCTCGTCTCGGCCGGTGCCTATGAGCGGCACGACCACGATTATCTGAGGAAGCTCGCGCCCAAGGACGGCTCGGTCACTTTGAATTACTTGACGACGCGCATGGGCGTGCTCGTCATCGCCGGTCCGAACAGCCGCAAGCTGCTGCAGAAGCTGACCGACACCGACCTCTCGAACGCCGCTTTCCCTTGGCTGACCGGCAAACCGATCTCGGTCGGCCACGCCTCGGCGCATGTGCTGCGCGTCAACTTCGTCGGCGAGTTGGGCTACGAGTTCCATCACGCCATCGAGCAGCAGAACGCCCTGTTCGACCTGCTGATGGATGCGGGAAAGGAATTCGGCATCAAGCCGTACGGCATCAGGGCCATGGGCGCGCTGTCGATCGAGAAGAGCTACCGCCTCGTGCCGCGCGAATTGTCGATCGAATACTCGGCTTACGAGAGTGGCCTCGATCGCTTCGTGCACCCGAACAAAGGGCAGTTCATCGGCCGCGACGCGCTGGTCGCCTCGCGCGCGAATGGCCTCAACTGGCAGTTCGTGACGCTCGAGGTCGACGGGGTGACGAGTGCGGGCTCGGATGCGCGCGGCTCCGAGCCGATTTACCGCAAGGGTACGCTCGTCGGCCGCGCCACCAACGGCGGCTACGGCTGGCGCTGCCAGAAGTCGCTCGCCCTCGCCATGGTGAAGCCCGAGCAGGCAGCACTCGGCACCGAGCTCGAGATCAAGATCCTCGGCAAGATCCACGCCGCCAAGGTGATCGCCGAAAGCCCGTGGGATCCGGAGAATGCGCGGTTGAGGGGGTAGCAATTCAATCCGTCTTGCCAGCGTAGGCTGGCATCCATCCCAGCCGCGACGAGGCTGAGGCGTTGCCGATCGGTAGGACTTCTTACCCTCGCTGGCCCGGATGGATTCCGGCACGTCATGGCGGAGCCATGCTCCGCATGGACGCCGGAATGACGGGTAGAGTAAGGTGGGTGCATGACGAAGACTGTCGCCCCCGCAGACCTCGCGCCCGTGGTTGAGGCCATACGCCGACATGAGCAGGCTATCCGCGATCTCGGCGTGACGGCACTTTATATCTATGGTCCGCGCGCTCGAGGGGACCACGACCCAGACAGCGACCTCGATGTGATGGTCGACTACGACCCGGAACTCTTCTCGCTCTACGATCTCGTTGGTGTTCAGCACATCATCGGCGACGAGACCGGGCTCGAGACACATGTTAACACGCGGAACTCCTTCCGCGAGCCGAGCCGGTTCGAGCCCGATCTCATCCAGGTGATTTAGTGGCAAAGCCCGGCAAGCGCGGCATTGGCCGTCGGCTACCCGATGTTGTTCAACACATCCTCGACGCGGTCGCCCAGGTCGACAGCTTCGTCGTGGGGCTAGATGGGAGCACCTTTGCTCAAGATACGAAGACTCTGTATGCGGTCGTACGCTGCCTCGAAATCGTCTCCGAAGCATCACGCGACATACCGGATACAATCAAACAAGAGCATCCAGAGATTCCATGGCGACGCGTGGCCGACGCCGGTAAGATTTACCGGCACATCTACGATGCCGTCAGACCGGACATCGTTTGGCGCGTCGTGAAAGATGACCTGCCGGTGCTCATGGCTGCTACTGAGGCAATCCGGGCGAAACACACAAACGGCGGTTGAGAACAAACAGGCGGCAAATGACCCACCCCGATACCACCACCTCAGCCGCCCACGAACTCCTCCACCGCACCTGGCTCGAGGGCGGCATCATCGACGAGCTGCCGGAGTCGATGCGGCCGAAGACGCGTGCGGAAGGCTATGCCATCCAGGCGCTGCTGGAGAAGACCAGCGCCAAGCCGCTGTTCGGCTGGAAGATCGCGGCCACCAGCAAGGCAGGCCAAAAGCACATCAATGTCGACGGGCCACTCGCCGGGCGGCTCCTCGCCGAGCGCGCGTTCCAATCTGGCGCGACTCTCCTTTTCGGCGCAAATCGCATGCGGGTCGCCGAGCCCGAGTTCGCCTTCAAGATGGGCAGCGATCTGCCGCCACGGTCCACATCATACGCGGTGGAGGAGGTGTTGCGGGCGGTCGAGAGCCTGCACCCGGCCATCGAAATCCCGGACTCGCGGTATACCGTCTTCACCAAGGTGGGCGCCGCCCAGCTCATTGCCGACAATGCCTGTGCGCACGAGTTCGTTCTCGGGCCGGCGACGACGGCGAATTGGCGGAGCCTCAACCTCGCCCAGCATCGGGTCGTAGGTCATGTAGGTGAGCGCATCGAGCGCGAGGGCAAGGGCGCCAATGTGCTCGACGATCCGCGATTGGCCCTCACCTGGCTCGCCAACGAGCTCTCGGGTCTCGGCATCACCCTCGCCAAGGGGCAAGTGGTGACGACCGGCACCTGCATGATCCCGCTCGAAATCGAGCCCGGCGATCATGCGAGCGCGGATTTCGGGGTGCTGGGCGCGGTTGAGCTGAGGTTCGGGTGACCGGCGGCGCTTGCTCGGCGCCGTAGGGGCAACCGGCGGTCGCCCGCTCTTCGCGACAACCGCGGTCGTGGTCCGTGTGGATGGATGGGCGACTGCAGGTTGCCCCTACGTCGCTTCTTGCGAAGCAGACCTTCGAAAAGTAATAGTTCTCGAAAGCAGTCGCCGGCGGCATGGTCACCACCCACCCGCCGTCTCATCCGCCCCACGAGGATCCGACCCATGGCCCACAAGCGCATTCGCAAGTTCAACACCAAGGAAACCTACCCCGAGCAGAAGCTCGACAACGATCTCTGCCAGGCGGTGGTGGCGAAGGGCAGCATGGTGTTCCTGCGCGGCCAGGTCGCCCAAGACCTCGACACGCGCGAGAGCCTGCATCTCGGCGATGCCGGCAAGCAGACCGAGAAGACCATGCAGAACATCCGCCTGCTCATGGAGGAGGCGGGTGGTAAGATGGAGCACATCTGCCGCATCGTCGTCTATCTGACCGACATCCGCTATCGCGAGGCCGTCTATCGCGAGATGGGCAAGCATCTCAAGGGCGTGTTTCCGGTCTCGACCGGCCTCGTCGTCACCTCGCTCGCGCGCCCCGAGTGGGTCGTCGAGATCGAGGCGACGGCTGTCATTCCGGATTGAACAGGTGGGTCATGACGTTGATTTCGTCCGAAACCGCGGCGCTTCTGAAGTCGTTGGCCGAGGCAGCGCGGCTCGAGCCCAAGCAAGCGATGTCGATTCCGCCAGCCTTTTACCGTTCGCAGGAGATCGCCAACCTTGAAATCGAGCGCATCTTCAAGCGCGACTGGCTCTGCGCTGGCCTTGCCGCGGAGATTCCCAAGACCGGCGACTACATTACTTTCTCGATCACCGATCAGCCGATTTTCGTCATCCGTGACGAGGCGGGAGCCATCCGCAGCTTCTCCAATGTCTGCCTGCACCGGCTGATGCAACTTCTGGAGGGTCGTGGAAACGCGCGCCGCATCTCCTGCCCCTATCACGCGTGGACCTATGACCTCTCCGGCAAGGTCCTTGGCGCGGGCCATATGGGCCGGCCGCCGCACTTCGACAAGCGTGACTACTGCCTGCCGGAAATCCGCACCGAGATATGGGAGGGCTGGATCTACGTCACGCTCGATGCCGGTGCGAAGCGCGTCGCCGATATGCTGGCGCCGCTGCATGCCGATGTCGCGCGTTATCGGATGGCGGGCTATGTGCCGGTCGCGCGCCAGGAGCATGTCTGGAAAACGAATTGGAAGATGTTGTGCGAGAATTTCATGGAGGGTTACCACCTACCTGTCGCGCACAAGGCGACCGTCGGCGCGTGGTTTCCGGTCGAGGACACAGAGTTCACGACGGCGGTTTATGATCACTTCACGACCCAGACTTTTACGAAGGACGAGAACGCAACCTACGGCCGGGCGCACAAGGACAACACGAGTCTCGACGGCCGTTGGCGCTACACGTCCGTCATGCCAACGATCTTTCCGTCCCACATGTATGTGCTGGCGCCAGATCACTTCTGGTATCTCTCGCTCAGGCCGAACGGTGTCGGTGAGGTCCGGCTGCAGTTCGGCGTGGCACTCGCGCCGGAGGTTGTCGCGACCTTGGCCGATATGCCTGCCTATGTGGAAAAGCTCGTCGGTTTCTTCGACCGGGTCAACGAAGAAGATCGCGTTGTGGTCGAAAGCATCTACCGGGGGGCGGGAAGTCCACTGAGCGCAGCCGGTCCCTTGAGCTGGCTCGAACGCGAGATCCAGGACTTCCAGATCTATCTCGCCAATCGCCTCGCCGACGCCCGGATCGATGTGTCATCGCTCCGTCGCCCCGACAAGGACGCTACCGAGTAACACCCAGAGTGCTTCCGGAAAAGTGCGAAGCGGTTTTCCGAAAAGAAGCACGACAGACCAAGGACCTAAGTGCTTCCGGAAAAGTGCGAAGCGGTTTTCCGAAAAGAAGCACGACAAACCAAGGACCTAAGTGCTTCCGGAAAAGTGCGAAGCGGTTTTCCGAAAAGAAGCACGACAAACCAAGGAATTAGGGTGTTGACGTGATAAAACGAAAAACGGAAACACCCTAAGGGAGCCGAGCTTATGACCTTCTCCATCGTCGGCCGTTGCGCTCGTACCGGCATGTTCGGCGTCGCCATAACCACGTCGTCCATCTGCGTCGGTGCACGCTGTCCGCATGCACGCGCGGGCGCAGGTGCGGTTGCGACGCAGAACATCACTGATCCGGCATACGGACCGCGCATCCTCGACTTCCTCGCCAAGGGCCACGATGCCGACGACGCGCTCGCGCGGGCCCTCGACGGCCAGCCCTTTACCGAGTACCGGCAGATCACGGTTGTCGACAAAGCTGGTGCGACGGCGGTGCATTCTGGCGCGAAGGTGCTCGGCAAGCATGGCGTCGCAGCCCGCACGGACTGCGCCGCCGCTGGCAATCTCTTAAAAACGCCCGCCGTGCCGGACGCCATGGCCGAGACCTTCGCGAAGAATGCCGACCGGCATCTGGCAGAACGCCTGTTGCGAGCGCTCGAGGCCGGCCTCGCGGCGGGCGGCGAGGAGGGGCCCATCCATTCGGCGGGATTGCTCGTCGTCGACAAGCTGCCGTTTGCGCTGGTCGATCTCCGCTGCGACTGGGATGACGTCAATCCAATCGCCGTGCTGCGAAAACTCTGGACCGACTACGCTCCGCAGATGCCGGCCTATGTCGATCGCGCCGTCAACCCAAGCGCCGCGCCCAGCTACGGCGTGCCGGGGGATGTCTGAAGGCGATGCCGCCCACGCGCACGCCACGCCTGTCACCCCGCGTAACGCTTCGCCAGCTCGAATACTTCGTCGCCGCCGGCGAGGCGGGCTCGATCAAGCTCGCCTCCGAGACGATCCACATTTCCCAGCCCTCGATCTCGACGGCGATCAGCGATCTGGAAAAGAAGCTCGGCGTCGAGCTGTTCATCCGCCACCACGCACAAGGGGTGGCGCTGACAACAGAGGGGCGCCGCCTCATGGCCGAGGCGCGGAGCCTCATTCAACAGGCCGCGGGATTGCATCAGCTCGCCCATGAGCTCTCCACCGAGATGCGCGGGCCGCTCACGGTTGGCGCGCTCGTCACCATCGCACCGGTGGCGCTACCGGCGCTGATCGGCAGCTTCCAGGCCCTGCATCCGAAGGTGCATGTCACGCCGGCCGAGGTGCATCAGGAGGCACTGCGCGATCGGCTCAGGCACGGCGAAATCGACCTCGCCATCACCTACGATCTCGACCTGCCGCCCGACATCGCGTTCACGCCCATCGTCAAGCTGCCGCCCTACGCCTTCGTTGCGGAAACCCATCGCCTGGCGAAGCGCTCGAAAGTGAAGCTCGAGGACTTGGCCGGCGACGGCCTCGTCCTCCTCGATCTGCCGCTGACGCGCGAATACTTCCTCTCGCATTTCATCCATGCCGGCCTGACGCCCAGGATCGCTTTCCGCTCGGCCTATCCGGAGGTCGTGCGCGGGATGGTCGCGAACGGCCTCGGCTACGGCCTCGCCAACATGCCGCTCGGCACCGACCGTGCGGCCGACGGCAAGCGCTTTCGCGTGCTCGAGCTCACCGGCAGCTATCGCCCGATGACGCTGGGGCTCGCCCGGCGCGGCGATGCGAAGGGCCGCCGGATCGTCGAGGCGTTTGCCGAGCATGCGAAATTGGAGCTGGCGAAGCTGGTGCGCTAGAGTGCTTCCGGAAAAGCCTGTCCCGGCGAAGGCCGGGATCCGAAGCGGTTTTCCGAAAAGAAGTACGACAAACCAAGGAATTAGGGTGTTGAAGTGATCGAACGAAAAACGGCAACACCCTAAGCGGGATGCAATTGTGATCCGGGTGGGATAGCATTTTTTCATGACCACCAAGACCAACTCCGGATCCGCCGCCGGCCTCTCACGCAAGGACTGTCTCACCCTCGATCGTGCCGATCCGCTGGCGGCAAAGCGCCGGTTGTTCGACTTGCCCAAGGGCGTCATCTACCTCGACGGCAACTCGCTCGGCGCCTTGCCGAAGGGGGTCGCAAAGCGCGTCCAGACAGCCGTTGCGGAGCAGTGGGGCCGGGATCTCATCACCTCCTGGAACAAGCATGGCTGGTTCGCGCTGCCTGGCCGGATCGGCGATCGTATCGGAAAGCTGATCGGGGCGAGCGCAGGCACGGTCGTCGCGGCCGATACGATCTCGGTCAATCTGTTCAAGCTCGCCGCGGCCGCGCTGAAACTGAAACCCGGCCGCCGCGTCATCCTCTCCGACACCGGCAACTTCCCGACCGATCTCTATATCGCCGAGGGCGTTCTCGGCATGACGGACGCGCACGAGCTTAAGCTCGTCGCGCCGGAGGAGGTCGCTGGCGCGATCGACGACACGGTCGCCCTCGTGATGCTGACCGAGGTCGATTACGCAACCGGCCGCCGCCACGACATGCGCGCCATCACGAGCAAAGCGCACAAGGCGGGCGCGTTGGTGCTTTGGGACTTGGCCCACAGCGCCGGCGCCATTCCCGTCGATGTCGAAGGGTCCAAGGCCGATTTCGCTGTCGGCTGCACGTACAAATATCTGAATGGCGGACCGGGCGCGCCCGCTTTCTTGTACGTGCGCAAAGACCTGCAGGAGAAACTCTCATCGCCCCTTTCCGGCTGGTGGGGCCATGCCGAGCCTTTCGCTTTCAAGACGAGCTATAGGCCCGCGCCCGGTATCGTGCGCCAGCAGTGCGGCACGCAGGCTATGCTGTCGATGATCGCGCTCGATGCGGCGCTCGATGCCTTCGACGGCGTCGACATGCACGCCGTCTACGCCAAGGCGCGCATGCTCGCCGAGGTTTTTATCGGCGAAGTTGAGCGCCGTTGCGGCCCGCATGGCGTGACGCTCGCCGGCCCGCGCGATCTGACGGCTCGCGGCTCGCAGGTCTCCTTCCACTGCCCGGAAGGCTATGCGGTCATGCAGGCGCTGATCGCCAACGGCGTCGTCGGCGATTTCCGCGCGCCCGACAAGATCCGCTTCGGCCTGACGCCGCTCTATACGCGCTTCGCCGATGTCCACGACGCTGCCGCAATCATCGAGCGGGTGATGGCGGAGCGGCTCTGGGATACCCCGAAGTTCAGGGCACGGTCGGTCGTTACGTGATCCGGCAGGGCTCTAGGGTGTTTCCGCTTTTGGTCCAATCACTCCAACACCCTAGCTCTTTGGTTTGTCGTGCTTCTCATCGGAAAACCGCTTCGGATCCCGGCCTTCGCCGGGACAGGCTTTTTCCGGAAGCACTCCAGCACGCCCTGGACGGCCCCAGGTCCTCCCGGTAACATCCGTCTTTCCCAAGGGAGGAAACCAATGAAGAAACCTGTCATCACGCTCGCGACCGCCGCGCTCCTCGCCACGACGGCAATCGCCAGCGCCGCCGACACCAAGGTAGGCATCCTCATGGACATCACCGGTCCGATCGCGAGCTTTATTCCGCCGCTGCAGAACGCTGTTAATCTGGCGGTGAAGCAGGTCAACGCCCAGGGTGGCCTGCTCGATGGTCAGGCCGTGCCGGTGTTTGGCGACACGACCGGCAACGCGCAAGCCGCCGTCGATGCCGCGAGCAAGCTCGTCAATGTCGAGGGCGTGCCGATCATCATGGGCGCGCTGATGTCCGGCACGACGATCTCGGCGGCGAATGCGGTTGCCGTCCCCGCCGGCATCGTCATGATCTCGCCGACCGCGACCTCGCCCGCCATCACCGACCTCGCCGACAACGACCTCTTCTATCGCATCGTTCCGTCCGACAACTATCAGGGCGCGGTGCTCGCCAAGATCGTGCTCGAGGAGGGCATCAAGAAAGTCGCCGTCACCTACGTGAACAACGATTACGGCGTCGGCATCGGCAACACCTTCATCGAGGCCTACAAGGCCGCCGGCGGCGAGGTGGTCGCGGCCGAGAAGCACGAGGAGAAGAAGAACTCCTACCGCTCCGAGCTGGCGACCCTCGCCAAGGGCGGCGCCGAGGCGCTCGTCGTCGTCGCCTATGCGGGCGATTCCGGCTCGACCATCGTCAAGCAATCGATCGAGGGCGGTCTCTTCACCCGCTTCATCGGTACCGACGGCCTGCGCGACGAGGCACTGATCAAGGAAGTCGGCGCGGATGCGCTCAAGACGTCTTTCTTCTCCTCGCCCTCATCTCCGGCCGACAACCCGGCCCAGAAGGCGCTGCACGACGCCTTCAACGCCGAGTTCAAGGAAGGCGCTGACAAGGCCTTCGTCGATCAGACCTACGACGCGACCTTCCTGGCCATGCTCGCGATCGAGAAGGCGGGCTCGGCCGACAAGGCAAAGATGGCGGCAGCGCTGCGCGAGGTCGCTTCCGCGCCCGGCGAGAAGGTCGGCCCCGGCGATTGGGCCAAGGCCAAGGAGCTGATCAAGGCCGGCAAGGACATCGACTATGATGGCGCCGGCGGCGCCCACGACTTTGACGCCAAGGGTGATGTCTTGGGCTACATCGGCAAATTCGTCGTCGATGGCGACAAATACAAGCAGACGGGGATTTATCAGTAAGGCGCAGCTCCACGGCTGAGATATCTCGTTTGCCGGCCCTCTCCTTTGGGGAGAGGGTGCCGGGTCGTGCCGGAGGCACGCAAGAAAACAAACGCGGGAGAGGGGTTGAGCTTCGACGAGCCCAACCACGCGACGAGGAGAGGTTGCAAACCTGCTCAACCCCTCATCCGGCGCATTCGCGCCACCTTCTCCCCAAGGGAGAAGGCCGGCCACCGAGCCGTCGTCTGCATGGGTAAGTCTGCGCGTTCTTGGCGCGAGGGTTGTAGGCGATCGGTTGCCCCGGCGGGAATTGGTTCAAAGTCAGTAGCGCATGATCAAGCTCGACCATGTCAGCATGCGCTTCGGCGGGCTCGCCGCAGTCGACGATGTGAGCTTCGAAATTCCGGCCGGCCGCATCACCGGCCTCATCGGCCCCAACGGCGCCGGCAAGACGACGCTGTTCAATGTCATCGCCGGAAGGCTCCGGCCAACCAGCGGCCGCGTGCTGCTCGAGGGTGAGGACATCACCCGCCTCGCTTCCCATGAACGCAGCCGCCGCGGTCTCGCCCGGACCTTCCAGATTCCCCACGAGTTCGGCCGGCTGACCGTCACCGAAAACCTGATGGCCGCCGCAAGCGCACCCAAAGGCGAAAATGTCTTCAACGTCGTGTTCCGGCGGGCGGCCTTCCGCGAGGAGGAGCGCCAGACCCACGAGCGCGCAACGGAAACCATCGCGCTGCTGGAGCTCGATCCGGTAGCGAACGAGAAGGCCGGACTGCTGTCCGGCGGCCAGAAGAAGCTCCTCGAGCTCGGCCGCGCCCTGATGCGCGAGCCCAAGATCGTGCTGCTCGATGAGATCGGCGCCGGCATCAATCGCACGCTGCTCGGTAAGCTCGCCGAGAAGATCATGGCGCTCAACCGGCAGCGCGGCCTCACCTTTTGTTTGATCGAGCACGATCTCGACTATGTCTCGCGCCTTTGCGATGGAGTCGTCGTGATGGCCGAGGGCAAGGTGCTGACGCAAGGCAGCGTCGATGCGGTGCGCCACGACGAGCGCGTGGTGGAAGCCTATTTCGGCGGCGGCAAGTACGAGGGACGCGCATGAGCGCGCTCCTCTCGATCAAGGGGCTGACGGCGGGCTACGGCGCCACCGCGATCATCGAGGATATCGCCCTCGAGGTGGCGCCGCAAAGCATCGCCGTCGTCATCGGACCCAACGGCGCCGGAAAATCGACACTGCTCAAGAGCGTCTTTTCCCTGACGCGCGTCATGGCGGGAACGATCACCTTCGAGGGCCGGGACATCACGGGATCGTCGACGGAGACGCTCGTGCCGCTCGGCATCTCCGCCGTACCGCAGAGCCGCAACGTCTTTCCCTCGCTGACCGTCGCCGAGAATCTCGACGTCGGCACGCATGCGTCCGCACCCAAGGATCGCGCAGCGACGGAAGCGCGCGTGTTGACTCTCTTCCCTGACCTCAAGGCCAAGCTCCGCCAGCCGGCGGGCGAGCTGTCGGGCGGCCAGCGGCAGATGGTGGCGATGGGTCGCGCGCTGATGAGCGAGCCCAAGCTCCTCCTCCTCGACGAGCCGACGGCCGGCCTCTCGCCTGCCTATCTCGAGCGCATCTTCGATCTCATCCTCGAGATCAAGGCTTCAGGGGTGACGGTGCTGATGGTGGAGCAGAATGCACGGCAAGCGCTCCGCATCGCCGATATGGGCCACGTGCTCGTCACCGGCCGCAATTTCGTCTCGGGGACAGGCGCGGCGCTTCTCGCCGACGACACCGTGCGCCGCAGCTTTCTGGGCGGAGGCGAGGCGCGATGATTGACTTCGTCAATCACTATCTCGTGCCGGCGCTGGCGCTCGGCAGCATCTATGCGCTTGGCGCGGTCGGCATCTCCATGATCTTCGGCATCCTGCGCTTCTCCCATTTCGCGCATGGCGATGTCATGACGGTCGGTGCCTATGGCACGCTGACGGCGGTTTGGGTCACGGGTGTGCATCCGCTCCTGGCCTTGCCCGCCGGTATCGCGCTCGCCATCGCTACTGTGCTCGCCGCCGACCGCTGGTGCTACAAGCCGCTTCGCGATCTGCCCACGATCTACACCGTCATCTCCTCCTTCGGTGTCGCGCTGATGATGCGCTCGATCGCGCAAATGGTCTGGGGCTCGGACAATCAGGTCTTCATCCGCGGTGTCACCCCACCGCTCGTGCTGCTCGAAACCTTCCGGGTCTCGCTGCTGCATGTCGAGGCCATCGTCATCGTCGCCGGCATCGCCGTGGCGTTGCATCTCTTCCTGACGCGTTCGCGAACCGGCCGCGCCATGCGGGCGGTTGCCGACGAGCCGGAGCTCGCCGCCGTCGCCGGCCTCGACGTGAAGCGTGTCATCCGCTGGACCTGGATCATCGGTGCGAGCCTGGCGGCGATCGCCGGCGTCATCGCCGGGCTCGATACCGATATCCATCCGAACATGGGCTGGAACCTGATTTTGCCGATGTTCGCCGCGACCATCCTCGGCGGCATCGGCAAGCCGATGGGGGCGCTCGCCGGCGGCATGCTGATCGGGCTCGCCGAGGAGCTTTCGACTTACAACTGGATCGGCGAGGAGGCGCTGATCTCGCCTTCCTACAAGACGGCGGTCGCCTTCATCGTCATGGTCGTGCTGCTGATCTTCCGGCCGCAGGGGCTCTTCAAGGGGAGGTTGCTGTGATGGAGCCGATAAAGCCCAAGGGTGTTCTCATCTATGGCGTGGGCGTCGTGGGTTGCACTGCGACACGGCTCTGTGCCGATCTCGGCTATCCGGTGGTCGCAGCCGTCAATCGGCCCGGCGCCAAGACCGGCCGCCGGCTGTCGGAGCTCGCGGGATGCGCGCTTCGTCCCGATCCGATCGTGCGTGCGAGTCTCGAGGAGGCGCTCGCAGCCACTCAGGCCGACATTGCCATCCATGCCGTCAGCGACAACCTCGCCGAGAACATGCCGGTTTATCGCCAGCTCTTGGAGCACGGCGTGCGCATCATCTCGTGCGGGCTCCAGGCGTCATACCCGAAAGCCGTCTCGCCGGCACTCGCGGCCGAGCTCGACGACATCGCCCGCAAGCATGGCTCGGTCATGCTGGGCACGGGTTTCCAGGACGCCTTCCGCATGTGGCTACCCACCGTTCTCGCTGCAGCCTGCAATGGCATTGAGCGAGTAACCAACCGTAGCCTCGTCGATATCGCGCCGCACGGCCCGGGCGTCGCGGCGCTCGGCGGCGCAGGCCTGAGCGCGGCGGAATTCCGCACGGCCATGAGCCGCTATGGCGCCATCACGCCCTATCAGGTGTTAATGCACCAGGCCGTCGAGACGATGGGCTTTCCGGTGCGCAGCATCATCTCCGCGATCGAGCCCGTCTTCGCGGAAAAACCCTATCGCCAGGGCGCCTTCGAGGTTGCTGCAGGCCAGACTCTCGGCTCGCGCACCATTACGCGGATCGTTGCTGGAAACAGTGTCGAGGTGACCGCCGTCAATGATCTCCGCCTCGCGCTCGAGGGCGAGGAGGACTATGTCGAATGGGAGATCGGCGGCCCCGCACCGCTGAAGTGCCGGCTCGCCGGTTACGATGCGGGTCTCGCCACCGTCGCGCAGATGGTGAACCGCATTCCCGATGTTCTCGCCGCCGAGCCCGGGCTCAAATCCGCCGCCGATCTCGGACCCGCGCGCTTTCGAGGCGGAGGGCTGACCTGATGGAATGGACGGGGCTCGTCTTCTATCTCATCGGCTTCCTGATCGCCGGCGGCATCTATGCCGTGCTGTGCCTTGCGCTCAACGTGCAGTGGGGCATGGGCGGGCTGTTCAATGCCGGCATCGCCGGATTCTTCGCGGTCGGCGCCTATGCGTCGGCCATTCTCACGGCGCCCGATTCGCCCAAGCACATCGGCGGCTTCGGCCTGCCGATCCCGCTCGGACTTCTGGGCGCTGCGCTCGTCGCAGGTCTGACCGG
The DNA here is from genome assembly GCA_031403155.1 of Hyphomicrobiaceae bacterium. Lineage (GTDB taxonomy): Bacteria > Pseudomonadota > Alphaproteobacteria > Rhizobiales > Hyphomicrobiaceae > JANNSX01. The sequence continues at coordinate 3,960 of JANNSX010000092.1, read as the reverse complement.
CTATCTCGTCGCCAAGATCTGCGTTCGGCTCAAGAGCGACTATCTCGCCATGGCCTCCATCGGCATCGCCGAGACGTTGCGGCTCGTCATCGTCAACGAGGACTGGCTGACGAACGGCAGCCTCGGCATCTCGAGGGTGCCCAGGCCGCTCGACGGTTTCGTCACAGGCCGGGCGAGCGACTATGTGCTGCTCGCGACCGTCTGGCTCGTCGTGCTCGTCGTCTATCTCTTCGCCGAGCGGCTCTACGACAGCCCCTGGGGCCGGACGCTGCGGGCCATCCGCGACAACGAGGATGCGGCGCGGGCCGCCGGCAAGGATGTCGACTGGTTCCGCCTGCAGACCTTCGTCATCGGCGCGGCCATCATGGGTGTCGCCGGGGCGCTGACCGCCGCGCAGTTCCGCTTCCTCTCGCCCTCGGCGACCGAGCCTCTGGTCGTCACTTTCCTCGTCTGGGTGATGCTGATGGCCGGCGGCAGCGGCAACAATCGCGGGGCGATTGCCGGCGCGCTCGGCATCTGGGCGATCTGGTCGCTGACGGAGATCGTGACCAACCGCCTGCCGCCGGAGCTGATGACGCGCTCGTCCTATCTGCGCATGCTGCTAATCGGACTGTTGTTGCAGGTGGTGCTGCAACGTTATCGCTCGGGGTTGGTGCCGGAGCGCTCGCCAGCCATGCGCATCGATAAAGACAATGGCGCGGCGGCCCGTCCCGAGGCAGAATCGACCTGATCAAACAGGTTCGACCCGATCGACATGACCACGACAGCCGAGAGCTATGGAGTGAGAGCGCTTTCCGGCCAAGTGGATCCCGGTTGGTCGGAGGACAGTGCTCAAAGCCAACACCCTAGACCGGTTCTGCGACAGCCAAGGATCGCAGAACGGTCTGGTGCACCGGCGCGGCCGCAGCGGCCGCTGCGTGGCGTGCTCTATCTCTGTCTCGGCGTGTTCTTCTTCTCCCTCCACGATGTCGGCGTGAAATGGGTGAGCGGCGCCTATCCGCTGGCCGAGGTGCTGACGATCAGGAGCGCCACGGCGCTGCCCTTCTTCCTGCTGCTGGTGCATTTCGACCCCGGCCTCGGCGCGCTCGTCCCGCCGAGGATAGGTCTCATCATCCTGCGCGCCGTCATCTTGTTGCTCGGCTATTTCTCCTATTATCTCGGCTTCGCGGCGCTCCCCTTCACCGATGCGGTCGCCCTCTACATGAGCGTGCCGCTGATCATCGTGGCGCTCTCCGGCCCCTTCCTCGGCGAGCGCATCGGGTGGCTCACTTGGGTCGCGGTGATCGCCGGTTTCGCCGGCGTCGTGGTGATGCTGCGCCCCGGCTCAGGCGTGTTCGAGCCGGCTGGCCTGCTGATCCTCTTCTGCGCGTTCCTCTACTCCATCGCCATGGTGATGGCGCGCGGCATCAGCGCGACGACGCCGGCCTCCGTCATGGCCTTCTACAACACGCTGTTCTTCCTCGGCTCCGCGATCGGCATCGGCATCGTCCAGACCATCTGGGGCTTCGGCGCGGCGACCCATCCGAGCATGGCGTTCCTGACGCGCCCGTGGATCATGCCGGACGCCACCGACCTCGCCATCATGCTCGGCTGCGGTATCGTTGGCTTCGGCGGCATCGCCGGCCTCACCTACGCCTACCGCGAGGCCGACGCTAATCTGGTCGCAAGCTTCGAATACACCGCACTCATCTGGGCCCCGATCTGGGGGTTCCTGCTGTGGCAGGAGGTGCCTGGCGCGGCGACGGCCGCGGGGGCGGCGCTGATCGTGGGGGCGGGGCTGGTGGCGCTGTTCGCGGGGAGACGGGGGTAGGGGAGTGTTCGGAAGCGGAAGGTTGACTGCGCTAGCAAGTAATACTCACGCAAATGGTCGGCAATGCCCGTTCTTTGGTCTATTCAGACTCACATCAAAGGCGCGACACGTTTCTTTCACAGGGTCTAGCTCCAAGGGCTAGGCGACCGCTCCGCAGGAGGCGGCATGAACGCAATGGAGCAGGAGTGCATCATCCTGAATTCGGTCTGGGCTATGATCGACGATATGGTCAACTGGGCTGTGTTCGTCCGGCCCGAGAGTCCACACTTCTCCAATCTTCTCTTCACGACGTCTAGCCACGCCGAACTCTTTAACATCCGTCTCGGTGACTTCCTCTCACAGCTCAAGGCCTTCAAAGGGCAACCGATTCCGCTCGGGCTTGTGGCGCCGCCTAGCAATTCTAAACCCACGGATCTTACGTTTTTGTTCTATCTTCGTCAGGTGATCGCCGACCCGAGGTTGGGCCAGAACATGGCTGGCCTTAGGGAAGTAACAGAAAACTTCGCGACATGGCTCGAGGGGGAGTTTCTCGCCGAGGGCGTCAATCTAGCCGACATCGGTGTGGTCGCCGACATCCGCATAACCCGCCTTCGCTACATCAAAATCTGCGGGGACATCGCGAAGCATCATCTCGCGCGCCTTGCGAGTAACGCCAAGCACCTACGCAGCATTCTAGACTCCAGCGGCCATCTGATTGCTGAGCAGGATTCATATCTCGCGCTACCCGGCTTTTTCGAATGGTTTCACGGGAACATCTTTGTCTTTCACTCTGTGCTGATCAGCAAATTTCTCAACGACATACGCTGGCAAGTCTTCAGCTACCTCCGGCCCGAATTCGAGCGCTCGTGGCATCTGAAGGATGAATGGATTGGAAGCCTTCAACGCTACGGCTACCTCTACCCGGCCGACTGCTGCGAGCCTATTGCCAAGGCCATGTACTGGGAACTGATGAATAGGGTTCGTGGCCGGCCCTGGCTCAATCCGTTCGAGATTGATGACACGTTCAAGTGCCGCTACTAACGGTGCTGCCCAGTGCATGTGTTCACGGGCGATATTGTCGGGCCCGAGAGAATTGCTGTGTTTGGGAACAAAATTGGACAATACACTATGTAAATGAAGGAGCCGACTGCTTCATGCCGGAAAGCAGATTTGCCAACAGTCGGTAATCGATGTCACTTCTTACGGTCATTTGATGCCCGCTCCCTCTACCTCTCAACCACCTTCACAAACCCACCTCCCCGTCACGGCCGCGAAGGCGGCCGCCTAGCCATGTCAGACTTGGCGTGACATCTCTGTCAGTTCGCGGATCGTCAATCGAGGCGCGCTGACTTCCGCCCGGGGTACATATACAGAGATTTCCACCGGCTTGTCTGGGCGGCCGCCTTCGCGGCAGTGACGGTGGAGAGGGTGCGCTGCAGGAGAGCGTGGGCGGCTTGCCGGTCTCCCGTGTTGTGGTAGTTGTGGCAACGATTTCCTTTGTGGTCGCCCCTCACCTTCCCCTCTCCCCGCCAAAGCGGGGAGAGGCAATGAGAGGCAACGCGTCCCTGACTGGTCAGGCAAGCGCGGTGGTTGCCCTCCTCTCCCTGTAGCGTGAGCGTACGGGGAGAGGGTGGGGTGAGGGGCGGTCACATAATCGATACAGGACCCACAAGCATTTCGTTTTCATTCACCATAGCCGCAAAGAACTTATCCCCGCGTATTGCCGGCGGGCGCATAATCTGCCCGTCACCCGGCGAGGGGCGTTTCCGCAGAGGCGTCTGACGAAGCGCGGCGTGACCGGCGACTGCCGGAGGGCCAACGCAGGCTCGATGGCAGGGTTCGCACCTTGGTCCGGAAAGGGTGAGACGCCTTTCCCCGAAGCAGCCCGGCTATTGAGGTGACCAAGGCCAGCTCCGAAAACGCCGGCGGGGCGATCGAGAGGTCGCCTTACAAATTCTTCCTCGGCCCGTGGCTTTGAGATCGCCCCGCGCCCCTCAATGTGTGAGCCCGGCTCGCGGCGGCGCGTCGGAGTTCAGCGTCACCATCACCCAGCCGAGCCATTCCTCGCAGCGGATCGAGGGGAGCTTGTAGTCGTCTTTGCAGAAGGCGGCGTTGCGGGTCATGGCAGGCGCGCCGCGCAGCGTGCCGTCGAGATTGTAGGTCCAGCCGTG
>JANNSX010000091.1:0-1848 GCA_031403155.1 Hyphomicrobiaceae bacterium | reverse complement strand
CTAGACAAACAAGACCTGTTTGTAGCCCTGCTCGATGGCGAACCCAAACCCGCGATGTCGGGTTCCTGCGTCGAAATGGGTCCCGGGCACAAGGCCTGGGATGACAAGTGAGGAACGTGAGAGACGGCGTACCTAAAAAGGGCTCACGCTCTCAACGCAAACGCAGACAGAAATACTGCCCCACTTCCCTTGCGCGCCGCCGCCCTCTAAAACGTCCGCCAAATCACCCCTTTCATGAAGGACCGCGCTTGCCATGGCGAACCCGCAATTTGTCTACCACATGCACCGCCTGTCGAAGACCTATCCGGGCGGCAAGCAGGTGCTGAAGGACATTTCCCTGTCCTTTTATCCAGGTGCCAAGATTGGCGTTGTCGGCCTGAACGGCTCCGGCAAGTCGACGCTGCTCAAGATCATGGCCGGCGAGCAGGCGGATTTCGTGGGCGAGGCCTGGGCGGCGGACGGGATCAAGCTCGGCTATCTGCCGCAGGAGCCCGAGCTCGATCCCTCGATGGACGTGCTCGGCAATGCGATGCTGGGCGTCAAGGAGAAGAAGGCGCTCGTCGACCGCTACAACGAGATCGCCGCCAACTATTCCGACGAGACGGCCGACGAGATGGCCAAGCTCCAGGATGCGATCGACAGCGGGAATCTCTGGGATCTCGATACCCAAGTCGAGCAAGCGCTCGATGCCTTGCGCGCCCCGCCCGGCGATAGCGACGTCACGACGCTCTCGGGCGGTGAGAAGCGGCGCGTCGCGCTCTGCAAGCTGCTGCTCGCCAAGCCCGACATCCTGCTGCTCGACGAGCCCACCAACCATCTCGATGCCGAGAGCGTCGCCTGGCTCGAGCGGTATCTGGTGGAATATCCGGGCTGCATCATGCTCGTGACCCACGACCGCTACTTCCTCGACAACATCACCAAGTGGACGCTCGAGCTCGATCGCGGGCAGGGCGTGCCCTACGAGGGCAACTATTCGAGCTGGCTCGAACAGAAGGCCAAGCGTCTCGAGGTCGAGAAGGGCCAGGAGGAGGCGAAGGCGCGCACCTTGAGGCGCGAGCTGGAATGGATCCGGTCCTCACCCAAGGCGCGGCAGGCCAAGTCGAAAGCGCGTATTTCGGCCTATGAGCAGCTCGCCGCCGATGCCGGGCGCGAGGAGGTGGGCCGCGCTCAGATCACCATTCCGCCGGGCCAGCGGCTCGGCGACACGGTGGTGGTGGCGGACGGCTTGCGCAAAGCCTTCGGCGACCGGCTGTTGATCGACGGCCTCTCCTTCAAGCTGCCGCCCGGCGGCATCGTCGGCGTCATCGGTCCCAACGGCGCTGGCAAGACGACGCTGTTCCGCATGATGACGGGCCAGGAGCAGCCGGATGCGGGTACGCTGCGGATCGGCGAGAGCGTGCAGCTCGGTTATGTCGACCAGAGCCGCGACGACCTCGATGCCAAGAAGAACGTGTGGGAGGAAATTTCCGACGGCAAGGATCAGATCCCGCTCGGCAAGCGCGAGGTGCCGAGCCGCGCCTATGTTGGCTGGTTCAACTTCAAAGGCCCGGACCAGCAGAAGAAGGTCGGGCAATTGTCCGGCGGCGAGAGGAACCGCGTGCATCTGGCGAAGATGCTGAAAGAGGGGGCGAACCTGCTCCTCCTCGACGAGCCGACGAATGATCTGGATACGGAAACACTCTCGGCGCTCGAGTCGGCGCTCGAAGATTTTCCCGGCTGCGCTGTCATCATCAGCCACGATCGCTTCTTCCTGGATCGCATCGCCACCCACATCCTCGCCTTCGAAGGCGACAGCCAGGTGACCTGGTTCGAAGGCAATTTCGCGGATTACGAGGAGGACAAGAAGCG
>JANNSX010000090.1:0-4894 GCA_031403155.1 Hyphomicrobiaceae bacterium | reverse complement strand
CGTCGCTTGTGCTGGACTCGGGCAGCTTCAACATCCTGCTCGGCACCACGCTGTCGGGCAAAACCACGCTGATGCAGCTGATGGCGGGGATCCAGAAGCCGTCCTCGGGCACGCTGAAGTTCAACGGCAGGGATGTGACCGGCGTCGCGGTGCAGAAGCGCAATGTGTCGATGGTCTACCAGCAGTTCATCAACTACCCGAATTTCACGGTGTACGACAACATCGCCTCGCCCTTGAAGGTGGCGGGCATGGCGACGGCGGAGATCGAAAAGCGGGTGATGAAGGCGGCGGATCTGCTGCGCCTCAGCCCGATGCTCAAGCGGCGGCCGAACGAGCTCTCCGGCGGCCAGCAGCAGCGCACCGCCATCGCCCGCGCGCTCGTCAAGGACAGCGATCTCATCCTGCTCGACGAGCCGCTCGCCAATCTCGACTACAAGCTGCGCGAGGAGCTGCGCGACGAACTGCCGAAGCTGTTCGCCGGGCGCGACTGCATCGTCGTCTATGCCACCACCGAGCCGTCCGAGGCGCTGCTGTTCGGCGGCAGGACGGCGACGCTGCACGAGGGCCGGGTGACGCAGTTCGGGTCGACGTCGGAAATCTATCGCACGCCACGCGATCTCCTGACCGCCAAAGTCTTCTCCGATCCGCCGATCAACGTCGCCGAGGTGACGAAGCAGGGCGACCGGATCGTGCTTTCCGACAAGATCAGCCTTCCGGCCGGCGCCCGCGCGCGCGGCCTGGCCGACGGCCGATATACCTTTGGCATCCGGCCACACCACATTTCACCCGAACCCGGCGCTGCCCAGATCGAGGGCCGCGTGCTCGTCACCGAGTTGTCGGGCTCCGAAAGCGTCATCCACTTCGAACTCGATGGCCGCACTTGGGTATCCCAATCGCACGGCATCCACGCCTTCGAGGTGGGCTCGACCGCGCGGCTCAATGTCGACGTCGACAAGGCCTTTTACTTCGGCGCCAACAGCGAGCTCGTCGCCTGATGGCCAAGATCGACATCAAGGGATTGCGCCACAGCTATCTCGCCAATCCCAAGACGGATGACGATTGGGCCTTGAAGCAGCTCGATCTCGAGTGGGCCGACGGCGGCGCCTATGCCCTGCTCGGCCCGTCCGGCTGCGGCAAGACCACTTTGCTCAATCTGGTGTCAGGCCTGCTCCAGCCGAGCGAAGGCCGCATCCTCTTCGATGGCCGCGACGTCACGGAGGCGACGCCCGAGACGCGCAACATCGCGCAGGTGTTCCAGTTCCCGGTCATCTACGACACCATGACCGTCTACGACAATCTGGCCTTCCCGCTCCGCAACCGCCGCGTACCGGAAGCCGAGGTCGACAAGACCGTCCGGACCATCGCGGACATGCTCGACCTCGGACACATGCTGAAGCGGCGCGCCTCGGGGCTGACAGCCGATGGCAAGCAGAAGATTTCGCTCGGCCGCGGCCTTGTGCGCTCCGACGTCAACGTCATCATGTTCGACGAGCCGCTGACCGTCATCGATCCGCACCTGAAATGGCAGCTCCGCTCGAAACTCAAAGAGCTACATGCCCGGACGAAGCGGACCATGATCTACGTCACTCACGACCAGACGGAGGCGCTGACCTTCGCCGATCAGGTCGTGGTCATGAACAACGGCGCGGTCGTGCAGATTGGTACGCCGATCGAGCTGTTCGAGCGACCCCGTCACACGTTCGTGGGTCACTTCATCGGCTCGCCGGGCATGAACGTGCTGCCGTGCCGGGTCGAGGGCGGCAAGGCGATCGTCGCCGGGCAAGCGATCGAGTCCGCCAATGCTGGCCAGTTCCGTGGTGGCAACGAGAAGACGGAAATCGGCGTCAGGCCGGAATTCGTCGGCTTTGCGCCGGCCGGATTGCCGGCCGAAATCGTCAAGGTCGCGGACGCCGGCCGTTTTCGGATCGTCGAGGCGAGGACACCGGCCGGGCCCGTGAAGCTGCTCGTCGGCGAGGGCGAAAGCATCCCCAGCGGATCGTCCTTCCTCGCCTTCGATCCTGGTCACACCCGGGTCTATGCCGGCGGCTGGATGGTCGAGTGATCCGATGAACAAGACCGTCAATCAAAAGGGCTGGCTGTTCGTTCTCCCCGTCGTGCTGCTCGTCGCCTTCAACGCCGTCATTCCGCTGATGACGGTGGTCAACTTCTCCATGCAGGAGACCTTCGGCGACAACGCCTTCTTCTGGTCGGGAACGACCTGGTTCGAACAGGTGCTGCATTCCGAGCGCTTTCATGCGGCGCTGCTGCGTCAACTCGCGTTCTCGGGTCTCATCCTCGCCATCGAGATCCCGCTTGGCCTGATCATCGCGCTCGCCATGCCGCGCAAGGGGCCGTGGGTCTCGGTTTGCCTGGTGCTGATGGCGCTGCCGCTGCTCATCCCGTGGAATGTCGTCGGCGCCATGTGGAACATTTTTGCGCTGCCCGACATCGGCCTCCTCGGCAAGGGCCTCAACGCGCTCGGCTTCGACTACAACTATACGCGCCAGCCGATCGCCGCCTGGTTCACGACCGTGCTCATGGACGTCTGGCACTGGACCTCGCTCGTCGTGCTGCTGTGCTACGCCGGCCTCGTTTCCATTCCGGATGCCTACTATCAGGCGGCCAAGGTCGATGGCGCGGGCAAATGGGCCGTGTTCCGCCATATCCAGCTACCGAAGCTGAAGCATGTGCTCACCATCGCCGTTCTGCTCCGGTTCATGGACAGCTTCATGATCTACACCGAAGTGAAGGTGCTGACCGGCGGCGGTCCGGGCAACGCCACGACCTTCCTCTCGATCGACCTCGACAAGATGGCGCTGGGTCAGTTCGACTTGGGACCTGCCGCCGCCATGTCGATCATCTACTTCCTGATCGTCCTGTTCCTCAGCTGGCTCTTCTACACGCTGATGATGCGCAACGAGGCGAAGTGAAATGTGTGAGTAGTGAATTGTGAGTTGTGAGATTGTGCCGGCCGTCAACTCACAACCTCACAACTCACAATCTCACAAACTTAGGACCGAGCAAAAACGATGCGCGCCCGTAGCCTCATACCCTTCTTCTACATCGTCTTCCTGATGCTGCCGATCTATTGGCTGCTCAACATGTCGTTCAAGACGACCAACGAGATCCTGGGCGGCTTTTCGCTCTGGCCCAATGAGTTCACGTTCGACAGCTATGTGACGATCCTGACCGATCCGACCTGGTACAACGGCTACATCAACTCGATCCTCTACGTCGCCATCAACACGGTGATCTCGGTAGCGGTCGCACTGCCCGCCGCCTACGCCTTCTCGCGCTATCGCTTCCTCGGCGACAAGCACCTGTTCTTCTGGCTGCTCACCAACCGCATGGCGCCACCGGCCGTGTTCGCGCTGCCCTTCCTGCAGCTCTACTCGGCGGTCGGCCTGTTCGACACGCATATCGCCGTCGCGCTCGCCCATTGCCTTTTCAACATTCCGCTCGCGGTGTGGATCCTCGAGGGCTTCATGTCGGGCGTGCCCAAGGAGCTCGACGAGACGGCCTATGTCGACGGCTACTCGTTCCCGGGCTTCTTTCTGAAGATCTTCGTACCCACGATCGCGGCCGGCATCGGCGTCGCCTGCTTCTTCTGCTTCATGTTCTCCTGGGTCGAGATGCTGCTCGCCAAGACGCTGACGACGGTGGAGGCCAAGCCCATCGCCGCCGTCATGACGAAGACGGCGAGCACATCGGGTTACGAGCTGGGGCTCTTGGCAGCCGCGGGCGTGTTGACAATCGTGCCCGGCGCGCTCGTCATCTATTTCGTCCGCAACTACATCGCCAAGGGCTTCGCCCTCGGGCGGGTGTGAGGAAAGGTCATGACCGGAACGGGCGGCATATTCGATTTGGGCTGGATGGCCTGGACCTGGCAGACAGCCCTGTTCTTTGTCTTCATCGCCTCCTGCCTCATCGGTATGGTGCTCTGGGAGGCCAAGGTGCCCGGCGGCTCGCCCCGGCGGGGCATCCTGGCGCTCGACACCACACGCGGCGACCGGCTGTTCATCTCGCTGCTGGGGAGCGCTTTCATTCACCTGGCCTGGCTTGGCCTCTTGGGGCCGCCACTCTGGGGCGCGATCGTCGTCTCGGCTGTCTACGCGTTCATCGTCTTTCGTTGGGTTTGAGCCGTCCTCCTCGAGGCGACTTGATGCACAGGGGAGAGGCTGCTACAAACCGCCCGCGCCTCGACGGCCCGGTCTTGGGGGATCGTCTAATGGTAGGACTGCAGATTCTGACTCTGCCTGTCTAGGTTCGAATCCTAGTCCCCAAGCCACCCTCAATAAACCCTTGATTTTATTGAATATATCGACGTTTTCCGTCGGTCGGTATGTGGTCGGTTTCGGTCGATTGATTGTCGCGTGTGGCAAATACGTGGCAAATCCTAGCGCTGCGGGTCATGGTTGCTGCTCTGACTTGACCGCCCGAGCCGAAGCACTGCACTCACGTACCAAGGCAAAGTGACGGGGGAGCCGGGGCATGGGCACGGAGAGGGAGCGCGCCATCACTCAAGCGGAACGGCAGATCAAGTCTTGGGAAGACCACTACCGCGATGACCAAGAGCATGTCGTTCACATATCGCCGGTCATGACGCCGGGGGAGCTTGTCGCTCTGGCTCGTGATGAAGCCCGAATGGCAGAGCTAACCGTCGAAGACTTAGACGCCCTGAACGATCAGTGGCATCGAGTCTTCGGTAAGCCCCTCTTTCCCGACGTTGACAGTCTCCTGGCGGCGTGGTCCGGGTGCCGTCGCGGGGTTGGTAGGAATTGAGTGTGGCGTAGTCTCCGGGGTGTTCAACCTCGAATCATCCAGCGTTGAAGCGCTGGACTGGAGACCACGCCATGACAAGCAATACCACGAAGCCTGATGCTTCGCCGCCAAC
>JANNSX010000089.1:0-7106 GCA_031403155.1 Hyphomicrobiaceae bacterium | reverse complement strand
ATGCCGCTCGATCGCCTGGCCCAGGCCCTGCCGCTCACCTACACGCAGATCGAGACCGATGCCGCCGACGCCGGCCTTTCAATCGACGCCTATCTCGCTGGTGTCACGGGCGGCCTCAAGGCCTGTGCCGACGACCTCGCCGACTACTGCGGCCAGGAGATCGAAGTGGCCGAGCGCCGGCCCCGCCTGCTCGAGTTGGCCGAGGCGGTACGCCGCCGCCGCTTGATCCTCAATCCCGAAATGCTCGAGGTTTTCTCCCGCTATCAGACAACGCTCGACAACCAGCTCATCAAGCTTCTGAAGGCGCTGCGCGAGGCTCAAGCCTGGCGGCTCGAAACGCTCGAGGCCTGCAACCAAGGCGCGGGACCGGCAATGGACGCCGCTGAATGAGCGAGCGCCTAGAAATGGGTTCGCTTCGCAAAATGCCTTGCCTCGGTCCGTCAGGCCGGTCGCTCGGCCGACTTGCCAATTGATTTCGAGAGAATCTGGAGCGCAAAAAAATTATGGGCAGCCAAGGCTCCGGGCGACATGCAGGCTGGGAGCCCCGGTGTGACAGCCAGCCACCAAGGGTATCGTCGAAGCGATGCTCGCAACCGAGCAGCGACGTCACCTCGATCTGCGGCTGAAATCCGAAGCTGGTCAGCAAGCCATCGATGCCGTCGATGTCCTGCACGCCACGTCCATCGAGCCTGGTGATACCGACGGCTTCGACGCGATCCTTGCCGCGCGCAACAGTGACAATCTGGCCGGTGAGGTGCCTGCCGACACGGCGGCGGACCCGGCGAAGAAGTGCAGTCGCCTCGCGCCACCGCTCCGGGAATCGCCCAAGGTGGTGCAAGAGAGCGGCATTCGGAGAGCGTGCCTCGACGAGCGCCGCGATCTCGGCACCCTTGGCGATGAGCGTGTCGGCGACGGCATAAAGGAAGATGCCGCTGCCCGACAGCACGATGCGCCTGCCTGAGAGTATGCCTTGAGTTTTCGCGAGCCTCTGGGCGCCGCCGGCCGTCATCACGCCCGGGAGCGTCCAGCCCGGCAATGCAACCGTTCGATCATGCGCGCCGCTCGCGACGATCAGCGCCTTGCAGTCAATACGCGCGGAGTCTTCGGCAGAAGCCGCAAACAGCGTCGGTCCGGGATAGGCGGCGAAGACCTCGAAACCGGTTAAGAGCTGCACGCCTGCCGCCTTGGCACGAGCGATGCCTGCGCGACCTTCGGCGGCCTGTGCGCCAGCCGCGCCGCCGTCCGCCGCCTGCATCCAGTATTGGCCGCTGGCTTGGCTGTAGGCGTCGATGAGCAGCACTCGTGCCCCGCTCGTGGCGGCTGCCGTCGCCGCCGACAACCCCGCCGGCCCGCCACCAACAATGGCGATGTCGGTGGTGAGCGTGCGGGCACTCATGGCACCTCGATCCGCATGCCATCGCGCACATTCGTGATGCAGGCGCGCACATCCGGCCGGCCATCGACAGTGACGAGACAGTCGAAGCAGAGCCCCATGCCGCAGAAGAGGCCGCGAGGCTGACCCGACAGGTCGGTTCGCCTGAGCGCCGGGCCGCGTCCATCGTCAAGCAGGGCCGCAGCAACGGTTGCAGTCGAAGCGCAATGCAGCGCTGCGCCGTTCACGGTGATGGTGACTTGGCCACTCATGCCGCCGCTGCCAAGGCGAAACGTGACGGCGACCAGACGCGCGCATCGAAGGGTGGCGTCTTGGCGTCGATCTGATCGGCGACGAGGCGGGCGAGTGCAGGCGCGCGCGTGAAGCCGCTGCCGCCATCGCCAGCCGCGAGGTAGCGGCCGGGCACCTCAGTCGGGCCGGCGATGAAACGGTCGTCCGGTGTTAATGCCTCGTAGCGCACCCAGGAGCGGAGCAGGTCGATCGAGGCGAGCGCGGGGAACAGCGCAACGAGCTGGCGGATGGAGTTGCAGACGAAGCTTGGATCGACCTCGGTGATCGTGTTCTGCGCGCTTGCAGCCGAGACCCCGCCCGCCAGTACGGTGTTGAAGAGAATCTGGCCGCTCGGCGCCTGCTGGATTTGCGTATAGCCGAGCAGCACCTTCTGCGCCGTCTCCCACTCGGCCATCACCGACTGCCCGAACTTGCCTTCCTTGGTGACGCCCGAGCAGAACAGTTCGCCCATCGCCTTGATCTGATCGACCTGCTCCTCGGCTTTCGTCTCCGAGTTGTATTTGATGACGATCTGGGCCGCCTCCTCCGGGTTGGCGGCGCCTCCTTCCAACCGCGCATGGTCGCGGTCCCGACCGCCTGAACGGCGTCCGGCCGCTCGGCAATGACCTTCTCGGTGGTGAAGATGCCCGTGTTGACGAGGGCGACGCCGCTCTCCGACGCATCGAGGAAGTCGAGATCGTCTTTCTTAATGCCCTGGCGGTAGACCTGCTGCAACTCGTTGTAGATCGTCGCCTGCATGACCTCGTAGTCGCCGTTGAGCCAGGCAATGATGTCGAAGCCCTGGTTGACGATTTTCACATCCTCCTGCGGGATGCCGGCGGCATTTAGCATGGCCAGGAACTCGTGCTCGTCGCCGCCGAACCAGAGGCCGGCGCTGTGGCCCTTCATGTCCTTGATGCTGGTGATGCCGGTCGATGTCTTGGCGACATATACGGAGGCGCTGCGATGCCCGAGCTGCGCAACGCTCACCAGCGGCGCACCGTTCGCGCGCGCCGAAATCACCTGGTTCGGATGACCGATGCCGAAGCTGTCGGTGCCTTGCGACACTGTCACGGCCGGCTTGATGTCGGGACCGGCCGGCAGCAACTCCATCTCGACGCCGGCCTCTTTGTAGTAGCCCTTTTCGAGCGCCCAGAGCGGGCCGGCGAACTGACCCTGGATGACCCATTCGAGACGCATGGTCTCTCCGGCACTGGCGCTCGACGCCAGGACCAGGACGGCAGCGAAGGCGGAAGCCAGGCAACTCAGTCGGAACATGGGAGACACTCCTCCGTTGAATGCAGGCGCTATGTCTCTGCCCTGACGGAGCTGTGCCAGGGGATCATCAGTCTCTCGAACAACGTCACGAGCGCGAAGAAGACCATGCCGAGCAGTGCCGAGACGAAGAGCGCAGCCCACAGCCGAGGCATGTTGAGATCCCGGTAGGTCGTCATGATCACGAAGCCGAGGCCTTTGTCCGCCTGCACGAACTCCGAGACGATGGCGCCGATGATCGAGAAGGAGACGTTGATCTTGATGCCGACGAAGATGTAGGGGAGCGCGCTCGGAAGCCGCATCTTGAGGAAACGTTGCACGGGCGTCGCCGCCGCGACATGAAACACGTCCATGATGGTCCGGTCGTAGGACTGAAGCCCCTTCATCATGTTGAGGGCGAGCGGAAAGAAGGACAGGAAGCTCGTCACCGCGATCTTCGATGCGATGCCGTGCCCGAACCAGATGATGATGATGGGCGCGATGGCGACGACGGGTATCGTGTTCGCCGCGATGACATAGGGCAAGAATCCCCGCGCGAGCAGGCTCGAATAAGCGAAGCCCGTGCCGAGCATGGCGCCGAGCAATGAGCCGATGATGCAACCCGCAATGGCTTCGATCAGCGTGACGCCGGCATGATAAAGCAACGCGCCCGGATTGCCCCAGAAGGCCTCCCAGATGCGCGAGGGCGCCGGGAAGATGTAGGCCGGGATCTCGAAGCCGAGCGTCACGCCTTCCCACATAGCGCCCAGAACCACAGCCATGACGATTGGCGGCCAGACGAGCGGCCAGGCCTTGGCGAGCCAGCCTTCGCGGGCCGATGAAGCTGCGATCGCTTCGCTACTCATGACGGGCATAACCCTCCTCGAGCGCGATGGCCCCTTGCCTGACCAGCTCCCCGAAGCGAGGAAGCTCACGGGTGCCGAGCAGGCGCGGCCGCGGCAAATCGATGTCGAGCGTCTGAATGATCCGGCCCGGGCGTGGCGACATCACCACCACACGGTCGGACAGCAGGATCGCCTCCCGGATCGAGTGCGTGACGAAGAGCACGGTCGCTCGTGTCGCCTCGCTGATGCGCACGAGCTCCATGTTAAGTCGGTCGCGCGTGATCTGGTCGAGCGCGCCGAACGGCTCGTCCATCAGCAAGACCTTGGGCGAGGTCGCTAGGGTGTTGCCGTTTTTCGTTTTATCACTTCAACACCCTAATTCCTTGGTTTGTCGTGCTTCTTATCGGAAAACCGCTTCGGATCCCGGCCTTCGCCGGGACAAGCTTTTCCGGAAGCACTCTAGGGGACAAGAAAAGCTGAGCGACCGTCGCTCAGGGCCAATAGCGAACAAGGCCAGCTGCGAGAGAATTGCGAAACTCGCTTCAGTGCCGCCGCTGGCTCGTCGACGAGCTCGTTCCAACTGACCGCGACAGGAACGGATGACCCACCCGTGGCAGAACAGACGTTTCGCACGCGTCCACTTCGAACGTTGGGCCCGTGCGCAATCTTGGGCTGCTAGTACCCGCCATCAGAAATGGCTGGTACTAGCTTTTTGGCTGAAGTACCCGATTCACGCGGCATTTTCGTGCCACGACGTGTGCCACTCAATTCTGCGATCGGGTACTAGAGCGGGCTGCGTTCAGTCGGAAGCACCAGCCCGCACCAGGTTTTTGTTTGGTCGCATGCTTTCGCGATTAACCGGATTCCACTTAGTCGCAGCATGCTCTAGAGTGCTTCCGGAAAAGCTTGTCCCGGCGAAGGCCGGAATCCGAACCGGTTTTCCGAAAAGAAGCACGACAAACCAAGGAATTAGGGTGTTGGAGTGATTCAACGAAAAACAGAAACACCCTAAAGCGGGCGCAGACGCTTACGAGCACAAAACCGATCTCCTGGTTGGACGAGCACTCCCTCGACCGCAATGTGGGCAACCAATGGCCGAGCCTGTATAGCATGACTGTAACCGCGGGACACGGGAGGGTATCTGAACGCGCCCGCTGTGCTAGAGTGGCTGGCGAGCCGGCTTTCCCGGACTACAGCAGATGACATGTCCCCGATACGGTAGGCCGCTATGAGGCACGACACGGCAGGCGACATGGATGCCGACACGAGGCCTTCTGGACAGGCGGCGGCCGACATGCTGCGGGTCATCGCAGCCTCTTCGCGCGATCTCAAGCAGAGTCTCGCCGCGATCGCCGAGCGCGCCGCCCGGCACTGCCAAGCCTACGATGCGGTTGTGCTACTGCGCCGCGGCGAGACGCTCGAGATCGCCGCCCACCACGGCCCAATCCCCGTGTCGATCGCCAGCTGGCCTCTCAACCGGGGCTGGACCGCCGGCCGGGCGGTGATCGATCTGATGCCGGTGCATGTGCGCGACCTCGCCGCGGAAGGCGAAGAGTTTCCTGCCGGCCAGGCGATGGCCCTCAAGCAGGGTCACCGGACGATCTTGTCGGTTCCGATGATCCGGAACGGTGAAGCACTGGGAGCCTTGACGGTCCGCCGGCTGGAGGTGAGCCCGTTCTCGCCCGAGCAAGTCTCCCTGTTGACCGACTTCTCGGAGCATGCCGCGATTGCCATCGAGAACGCGCAGCTGTTCGAGGAGGCGCAAACTCGGAACCGCGAGCTGAGGGAGTCGCTGGAGCAGCAGACGGCAACGAGCGACATCCTGCGCGTCATTGCGTCGTCACCGACCGATATTCGTCCCGTGCTGACGGCCGTTGCCGAGAGCGCCGCGAAGCTCTGCGACGCTTACGATTCCGTCATCTGCCTCAGAGACGGCGACCTTCTGTCGGTCACCGCACACCATGGTCCCATCCCAACGTCGACTGAGGTGTGGAAGGTCGGCGATAGTTTCGTCAGCAGCCGCGTGGTCAGAGACGGCAAGCCGGTCCATGTCCGTGACCTCGAGGCGGTGAAGGACGAGTTCCCTGACTCCTATGCTCGCGCGAAAAGACTTGGCCACCGGACCATGCTCGGCGTCCCGTTGCTTAAAGATGGGCTTGCGATTGGCGTCATATTGGTTCGCCGCCTCGAGGTTAGGCCCTTCACCCAAAAGCAGATCGGCCTTTCGATAACCTTTGCCGATCAGGCGGTGATCGCGATCGAGAATGTCCGGCTGTTCGAGGAGGTTCAGGCGCGCAACCGCGAATTGACCGAGTCCCTCGAGCAGCAGACGGCGACCAGCGATATCCTGCGCGCGATCGCCGCCTCACCGACGGACATCCAACCGGTTTTGAACATTGTAGCTGAAAGTGCCGCACGCCTGCTCGACGCTCATGATTCAACCATCGCTCTTGTCGCCAACGAGACCCTATCGGTGATGGCGCATCATGGGCCCATTCCGATCACGACCAACGCCTGGCCCCTCGATCGCAGCTACCAAAGTGGCCGTGCCGTACTCGACAAGGTTTCGATCCAAGTAGCCGATCTCTGGGCGGAGGAGGACGAGTATCCTGGAGCCTATGAGATCGCCAAGCAGCTTGGCCACCGAACCATGCTGGCCGTGCCGCTCATTCGCAATCGGGAGGCGGTCGGTGCCATTGTCATGCGCCGCCTCGAGGTCCACCCATTCACCCAAAAGCAGATCGACCTTCTTACAACTTTTGCCGATCAGGCCGTCATCGCCATCGAGAATGTGCGGCTGTTCGAGGAGGTGCGGGCGCGCACCGAGGACTTGAGCGAGGCGCTGCAGCAGCAGACGGCAACGGCCGAGGTCTTGAAGGCGATCAGCCACTCGACGTTCAATCTCGATGCCGTGCTGCAAACCCTCGTCGAATCCGCGGCCGGACTGTGCAAGGCGACCTACGGCGGCATCATGCTGCGCCAGGGCGATCAACTGACCTGCAGCACCCTGTTCGGCGGCAGCAAGGAGGACCTGGACGACCTGAGGAGCCGAGCGCATCCGATCGATCGCAGCATAATCTCCGGCCGCGTGGTGCTATCGGGTAGGATCGAGCACATCCTCGATGTTCATGCCGATCCCGAGCACGGGGTCGAGCACATGCGGTGGTTCGGCGCCTTGCACGGGATGATGGGCGTGCCCTTGCTGCGAGAGGGCAAGGTCGAGGGCGTGTTCTTCCTCGGCAAACCCGAGCCGGGCGCCTTCAACGACCGTCAGAGCCAACTCGTCCAGACCTTCGCCGACCAAGCTGTCATCGCCATCGAGAACGTGCGGCTGTTCGAGGAGG
>JANNSX010000088.1:0-14578 GCA_031403155.1 Hyphomicrobiaceae bacterium | reverse complement strand
AGGACCTCGACAAGCACTTCACGCTGGCGGCCAGGGACGTCGAGAAAATCCTGACGTCCACCGACAAAATCGCCCAACGCGGGAAAAAGATCGATGCCGTCGAATTCGCCGACGATCTCGAGCCGGATGCGCCGCGGCTGGCCGCGGCAGGCGAGTAGTAATACCAAGCCGCGGAATGCTCGACCGGTCCGATGGCCCCGAAGGGGCCATGGACTGTAGCCACGGGTGAAGCGGGAGGCTGGGCTAGAGCGCTATTCGATCTGATGGAATGAGATCAGCGCTCTAGGTTGTTGGTTTTGAGCACTTTCTCTCGACCAACCGGTTTCCACTTGGAAGGACAAGTGCTCCAATGCCCAGCCTCGCGGCGAAACCCGTGGAGAGTAGGTTGTGCGATTCTGCCCCGGCAGGGGCAGAGGAGGACCCCTCCACTCATCCTCCGCCCCTTTGGGGCGGGGTTACGGGAGAGACGTTTCCCACGGGTTCCGCTGCGCTCACCCGTGGCTACAGTCCGAAGCCCCTTGCGGGGCTTGGCCGGTCCTGTCGCTGTAGAAGTAGCGGGCTTCGATGCGGGTCAGGCAATTTGGGGTTTGGTGTTACGTCGACCCAACTTGCGTTCCAGCCCGTTTCCCCCATCCCATCCGCTCGGCGAGTGAGACCAGGCCGTTGGGCAGCAGCAGCACGGTCACCACCACGGCGGCGCCCAGCACGATGAGCCGGTAGGTGTCGAAGCCGCGCAGCAGCTCGTTGCCGATGATCACGAGGAAGGCGCCGATGAGCACGCCAGGGAAACGGCCCATGCCGCCGATGGCGAGCATCACCATGGCCATCAGGAAGAACTCGTTGCCGAGGATTTTCGGCGTCACCACCGTCGTGTAGTGAGCATAGAGCGCGCCCGCTAATCCAGCGAAGACCGCCGAGATCGCGAAGGCAAGCAGCTTGTACTTGAAATCATCGACGCCGAGCGTACGCGCGAAGCCTTCCGAATCGCGCAGCGCCACGAAGGCGTGGCCGAGGCGGCTCCGCAGCAGCACGAAATAGATGAGGTAGATCGACACCGCCGCGACGGCGAGCGTCAGATAGAACCAGCCGAGCTTGTCGAGCGGCCCGATGACGTAACCGAAGAGATTGACCGGGGGAATGCCGAGGAGGCCGGTATTGCCGCCTAGGCCGAGGTCGCGGCCCTGCTGGATGAGGGGCGGCATGGCCAGATGCACGGCGAAGGTGAAAAGCGCCACATACTCGCCGCGCAATCTGAGACACGGCAAGCCGACCAGCAAGCCAATCAGTCCCGTGGCCGCCGCCGCGATGGCCATGGCGACGAGCGGCGTCACGCCGAGCTTGGCCGCGAGAAATCCTGACACATAGGCCCCGAAAGCGAAGAACACGAGCTGGCCGTAGTTCATGATGCCGGCATAGCCGATGACGAGATCCCAGGACGCCGCGACTATCGCCCAGAGAAAGCAGAGGATGAGGATGTGGCGCGCATAGCTGTCGTCGATCAGCGCGCCGGCGAGTGCCAACAGCGCCACCGCCACCCAGAACCATTTGCCAGCCCATGCGGGTGGCATGCCGGTGCCGCTCAAGGAGACGGACGAAGATGCGAACGCGCGCGCCATCTCAAGCCTCCCACTTGCCGAGCAGGCCCATGGGCCGGATCATCAGAACCACGAGCAGCGTCAGCAGCCAGACCGGCAGCGTCCAACTTGGCCCGAGGTAGAACACGACGAAGGCTTCGATGAGAGCCAGGATGAAGGCGGCGATCATGGCGCCGCGCGTCGAGCCGAGCCCGCCGAACACAACGATGACGAAAGCCTTCAGAAACGGCGCCCATCCGCCCAAGGGCGAGACGAGATAGATCGGCGCGAGCAGCACGCCGGCAAGCCCCGTCAAAATCACGCTCAGCCCGAAGGTGAAAGCGAAGATCCGGTTGACGTCGATGCCGACCTGCGTCGCACCCTGCATGTCCTGCGCGACGGCGCGGACGGCCTGTCCGAACAAGGTCGCCGACAGAAACACCTCGAGCCCCACGACGATACCGACGGCGATTGCCAGCATCCAGACGCGATAGGTCGCGATCGTCGTGCCGAGAATCTCGACGGTGCCGCCGGAGAAGGGCGGAATCATCAGCGGCACCGCGCCGAACAGCGTCTGGAAAAGATTGTCCAGCAGGAAGGCGAGGCCGAGCGTCGCCATCATGATGGTTGTCTTCCAGTTAGGGCCGGCGCGCAGGGGCCGGACGATCACGCGCTCGATCGCAACGCCGATGAGGAAGAGGATCGGAATAAGCACGAGGATGCCCGCCCAGAGCGGCAGACCGAAATAGCCCGCCGTCAGCAGCCAGCAGAGGTAGCCGCCGGTGGTGTAGAGGGAGCCGTGCGCGAAATTGAGTACGCGCGCGGTGCCGTAGACCAGGGAGAGGCCGACCGCGATGACGCAGTAGACCGCGCCCTGGGTGATGCCGCCGAAGGTGACCTCGATGAGCTGGTGCATGTCACGGGCCTCCGGCCCGGTGACGGGCTTTCGGCTTTAGGCTTTGGGCTTTGGCTGTAAGACTCTTGGCTGCAGGCCTTGGGCTTTGGGTATCGGCATCAATAGAGCTACGGTTGAACAAAGGTTCATTGGTGCGGGCGGCAGGCACCTCATCTGCTCCATCCGCCAATGCCCAAAGCCTAAAGCCCAATGCCTCCTCCCTCACTTCAACACCCCTTCCTCGAGCGTGTAGACGCGGCTGACGAGGCCCTCGATGAGGGCGAGGCTCTGCTCGACGAGGAGGATGGTGAGGCCCTGTTTGTTGAGCGACGTGATGGTGTCGAGCATGGACTCGACGAGATTGGGCGCAAGTCCGAGCGAGGGCTCGTCTATGGCGAGGAAGTCCGGCGCCGACATCAGGCCGCGGCCGAGCGCCAGCATCTGCGCCTCGCCGCCGGAGAGCGTACGGGCGAGCTGCGACTGCCGCTCGGCGAGCCGTGGATAGAGGCCGAGCACGAGCTTGAGGTTCTCATCCCTCGTCGCGCGCGCATGCGGCGGATAGGCGCCGAGCATCAAGTTCTCGCGCACCGTCATGTCGGGAAACAGCCTGCGGTCCTCCGCCACATAGGCGATGCCGGCACCAACCAGAGCCGACGCCCTGCGGCCGCGGATGCTCTGGCCCTTGAAGGCGATGTCGCCGCGTGCAACGGGTACCAACCCAGCGATTGCTTTCAGCAACGTACTCTTGCCGTGCCCATTGGCGCCGACAACGGCGACGATCTCGCCCTTGGCGACCTCGAGCGAGACGCCATGCAAGACATGGAAGTCGCCATAGTAGACATCGATGCCAGCGACGCTAAGCAAGGTTGCGCTTCCCGAGATAGATGCGGATGACATTCTCGTCGGCCATCACCCGCTCGGGCGTGTCGAGCATCAGTACCTGGCCGAAGTTGAGGATCAGCATGCGATGGGAGAGCGCCGCCAGCGCGCGAACCTTGTGCTCGACCACGACGAAGGTGATGCCGAGCTGGCGATGCAGTTCACGCACGAGGCCAGCGAAGGTATCGACCTCGCTCGCGTTCAAGCCGCCGAAGGGCTCGTCCATGAAGAGGAGCTTCGGCCGGGTGGCGAGGGCGGCTGCGAGCATGACGCGCTTGCGGGTGAGGAGACCGGCCTTGGTGACCGGCCGATCGGCGAGCGCTGTCAGACCCGTGGCCGCGAGCGCCGCCTCGGCCGCCTCGCCCGTGTCGTCGCCGGAAGCCTTGTCGGCCAAGCCGAAGCGCGCGCCCGTCCAGACGTTGTCGCGGACGGTCATCGAGCCGAACACCTGCGGGATCTGGAAGGTGCGGGCGACGCCCGCTTGGCAGAACACGTGCGGGCGTTGACCGCCGAGATTGCGCCCCTCGACGAGAACCCGGCCACCGCTCGGCGTGAGGAGGCCCGTACACACATTGAGGAGTGTGGTCTTGCCTGCTCCATTCGGCCCGGCGATGCCGAGTATCTCACCCGGTTGAACATCGAGAGATACGTCGGAAAGCGCCATCAGCACGCCGAAGCGGCGGCTCAAGCCCTCGAGGCGCATGAGCGCACCGGGCTGGGCGCTCTCACCCGACCGCGCTTGCGCCGGCTCTCCAGCCGCCCCCGCCGCTGCCTGCACGTTACGCCCCATCCCCAAATCGACCCCGCGCGGACCATAGGGGAATGAATAGGTTTGGGGAAGTGTGTCACGCGGGCGTCAAGCCGAGGCCTCGGCTCATCAGGATCGGACAAACATTTACTCCGCGGCATGCTTCCTGGCTTTCAGATTGGCGACCGCCTTCGCGAAATCCGCCCGTGCACGGCGGAATTCCTCCGCATAGAAACCACTCGGCTGCTCGTAGAAGCCGGCGCGGGAGATGTGATAGCCGTTCTTCTGTTTCAGATCGGCGAGGCTCTCGGCCATTTTGAGCGCCATCAGGTTCGGGTTCATGATTGCGAACTTGGGTGGCGTGTTGCCCTTCATGAGCCATTGCTGGAAGCAGGCGGCGACGATCGTGCAGCCCATGATGATGGTGTCGACATGGGTCTCGGCCACCACCTCCTCGCAGCGCTTGATGGTGTCGAGGGCGACGGCGTCCGGGTCGTTGATCATGTCGCGGATGTACCACTCGATGGTGCGGATGCCCTGGTAGTTGCCGTTGAGCCCCGAGAGCTTGATGACATCCTCGATCCAGGGCGCGGCTTTGTGGTGATCGGTGACGACGGTGTAGTTGTAGCCGTGATAGTTCGCCATCTGCATGGACGCTTCCATCGGGCCGATGACCGGGATGGAGACGAGTTCGCGGGCGACCCTGACGCCCGGATCGTAGCAGCAGCCGACGATGACGGCGTCGAAGCCCTTCTCCTCGGCCTGCATGATGTGCTCGAAGAGCACAGCCTCCATCAGGTGCTTGGAATAGAAGTAGTCGATCTCGGTCGTGAAGCCGTCGAGATGGCTGATGGTAAGCTCGGTGCCCTCGCCCGCGTAGTGGGAGAGCGTCTTATGGATCAGGTCGTCGTAGAGCCGCGATCCGAACGGATTGACGAAGTCGATTTTGCGTCCCATCGCGGTTCTCCTAACTCGAGCAAGAGCCGGCCTGCGGGCCGTCGCTCATGATTTCCACCAAGCCTTCAACGCCGCCTTGTCCACCTTGCCCGTTTTGCCGAGCGGCATCTCGCCGATGAAGGTAATTTGGCGCGGCACCTTGAAGTCGGCGAGCGCGGTCTCAGCATGGGCGATCAGCGCGCCGGCGGCGACGTCCGATCCTGCGCGCCGAACAACATAGGCGACCGGCACCTCACCGAAGATCCTGTCCGGCACGCCGATAACGGCTGCCTCCTGCACCGCCGGGTGGCGCGCGAGCACGCTCTCGACCTCGGCAGGGGCGATGTTGGCGCCGCCGCGGATGATGATGTCCTTGAGGCGGCCGGTGATGGTGTAGAAACCTTGGGCGTCGCGGCAGGCGATGTCGCCGGTCTTGAGCCAGCCTTCGGTGAGAATGGCGGCCGTGGCGGCGTCATCCTTGTGATAGCGCTTCAACAGCGCCGCACCCTTGACGAAGAGCTCGCCCGGCATGCCATCGGGGCAATCCTTGCCTTGAGCATCGACGATGCGAGCTGCTGAGCCTGGCGCAAGTTGCCCGGCGGCACCTGCGGGCATCGGCCGATCATCGTCCGCATGGAAACCGAAGACCGGCGTGCATTCGGAGAGCGCGTAGTAGTTCTGGATCTCTTTGTTGAAGCGCCGGGCGAAGCGGTGCTTCAGCTCTTCCGGCAGCGGCGCGCCGGCGCAGATCAACGCGCGAACGAACGAGAGATCAGGCCGGAGATCGCGCTGCTCGGCATAGTCGAGCATCATCGAGAACATCGTCGGCACACCGTGATAGACGGTGGCGCGCGAGGCCAGGAAGGCGTCGAGCGCCTCGCCCGGATGGAAGCGGCGCATGAGCACGACCCTGCCGCCGGTGCTTTGAGCCGCCGCGCTCGCCGTCGAGAGCCCATAGAGATAGCCGAGCGGCAGGCCGACGAGTGTCGTGTCCCGGTCCGTGATGCCCCACATGCCGGTCAGCGCGTCGAGCACGTCCGTCTGCGAGCGGTGTGTGAGGACGATGGCCTTCGGCGTTCCCGTCGAGCCGGAGGTGTAGACGATGATGAAGTCGTCATCCTGTCCGATGCGCGGGCGCGGGCCGGCATCGGGCTCCTCGCAAGGTTCCGAGAGCAGTGACAGCGGCCGCCGCTTCTCACCGGACGCCGCTTGTTCGGCCGCTTCGGCGACCAGCGCGTCGTGCAGCAGAGCCTTGGCGTCGCAATGCCCAACCGAGTGCGCGACCTCGGCTGACGTCATGTTGGGATTGATCGGCACCAGCACGGCGCCGATCTTGGAGGCGGCGTAGTAGCCGATGAGGATCTCCGGGCAATTCTGGGCGTAGATGGCGAAGCTGTCGCCATAATCGATGCCGAGCCGCCGCAGCTGCCGCGCGGCGTTGTCGACGAGGCCGAGAAGCTGCGCATACGTGAGAGAGCGGCCCTCGAACGCGAGCGCGGTCGAGGAGGCATGCCGTTCCGCGGAGGCGACGAGCATCCCGTAGACTGTCCGCGGATCGCCGGTTGCGGTCATCCCGCCCTCAGCTTCCCTTGCGCAGGAACATGATCTTCCAGATCCCCTCCTGCACCACCTCGTCGCGCTGATTGAGGATGGCGACGTTGAAGTTGACAATGCCGAGCGTCGGCTTCTTCGTCTCGCGCTTGCTCTCGACGACCTGGCGCACCTTGATGGTGTCGCCCATCAGGATCGGCCCGCGGAAATCCCAGGTCATGCCGAGCATCGCCGTGGCGGTGCCTTCCTTGATGCCGAGCCGGAATTCGAGACCGGTCGCGATCGCAAAGCCGGCCGGCCCGTGCAGGATGCGCGTGCCGAACGGTGTCGTCTTGGCGAACTCCGCATCCGTGTGCACCGGATTGTAGTCGCCGGTCAGGCCCGCGAACATGACGATGTCGGCTTCCGTGATCGTGCGCGCCGGTGTGAACCAGGTTTTTCCCACCTCGAAGTCTTCGAAGAAGAGGGCGTTGGGACCGGTCTTGGGTCTGTCGCTCATGGTCTTGCTCAGGCTTTCTTCTTGCCGTCGATGCGGTGTTGGAAATTCGAAGCCGCCTCGGCCATCGTTGCGAAGCGGACATCGGGGAAGCTCGCCATGTGATCGATGAGGCGGGCGAGCATGCGCATGCGGGGCCCGCGGCCGATGATCTGGGGATGGGTTGTCAAAGTGAATACACCGTCCTCGATCTCCTCGCGGCAGTAATCGAACTCGGCCTTCCAGAGGGCGAAGACGTCGTCGGGCGATCTCAGACCCTCGTTGACGCGGCTCAGCCGGGCAAAATAGGGAAAGTCGTCAAGCTCCCAGGCGACCGGCAGCTCGATCAGGCGGGCCGGCGTGCCGGGCGTGTAGCTCTCCTCGTCGGCCTTGGTTCCGCGACGCGGCACATAGGGCGTGAAGTCGTCCGCCATCATCGAGCTGTCGTAGGCAAGACCGAGCTCCTCGAGGCAGGCGATCGAATTTTCGGACAAGTCCCACGAAGGCGAGCGATAGCCGGCGGGTGTGAATTCCGCACCAAGCGTTCCGCGCAGTTTGGCGATGCTGCGCTTCAAGAGATCCATCTCCTCCGCGCGCGAGCGCCCGACCGGCGTCTCGTGGCAATAGCCATGCAGTCCGATTTCGTGGCCATCACTCAGAATGCGGCGCGTCTCCTCCGGGAAGTTCGCGCCTGTGTGAGCGGGAACGAAAAACGTCGCCTTGAGCTTCTTCTCCGCCAGCAGATCGAGAATGCGGGGGATGCCGACGCGCGCGCCGTATTCGCCGCGCGACAGCGGCGTCGGCGTCGTCAGCTTGAAGGTCGAAACCCACAGCGAGACGGCGTCGAAGTCGAAGGTGAGGCAGACGGTCGTCGTCATGGCAGCCCCAGCAACTCGGCTTCGCTGCCGTCCAGCAGGCGGCGGGCAATGACGAGCTTGTTGATGTCGTTCGTACCTTCGCCGACGAGATAGAGCAGCGCTTCGCGATGCAGCCGCTCGACCTGGTAGTCGGCGATATAGCCGGCGCCGCCCAGCACCCGCATCGCCTCACGAGTGATCTCGGCGGCAGCCTCGCTGGCGTAGAGCTTGGCCATGGCGCTTGCCATGTCGGCGCGGGCGCCGCTTTGCTTTTCGCCTGCCGCGCGCATCGTGATCGCGCGGGCAGCGACCAGCCGCGTCGCCATCTCGGCAAGACGCAGTTGAATGGCTTGATGCTGATTGATGGTCTTGCCGAAGGCTTTCCGGTCGGCAGCGAAACTCAGCGCTACCTTGAGCGCCGCCGCCGCGACGCCGACGGCGCTCGCCGCGATCGTGATGCGCCCGATCTCGAGGCTCTCCATGAGCTGGCTGAAGCCCTTGCCTTCGACGCCGCCGAGCAGCGCGTCTTTCGCAACGAGAGCGCCCTCGATTCTGATCTCGACCGTGTCGACCTGATGAAAGCCCATCTTCTGATAGGTGCTACCAACCGTGACGTCGTCGCGCGGCTTCTCGACGAGGAACAGGCTGATGCCCTGCGAGGGCTTTGCGGCAGTCCGATCGGTCTTGGCGAGCACCAGAAGGAGGCTCGCCCGCGCACCGTTCGTCACATAGATCTTGTTGCCGGTGAGCCGGTAGCCGCCCTCGGCCGCATCCGCCCGCGTCTCGATGGCCTGCAGGTCCGAGCCCGCCTGCGGCTCGGTGAGGCAGATCGCACCACGATGCTCGCCGGTCGCAAGCTTCGGCAGATAGCGCGCTTTCTGCGCCTCCGTGCCATGGCGGGCAATCGCATAGGCGAGCGTGCTGTGGCCGTTGATGCAGGCGGCGAGCGAGGACCAGCCCGCGGCGAGCGTCTCGAACACAGCTGCCACCGCCGGCATGCTCAATCCCAAACCGCCGTAGGTCTCCGGCACCGCGACGCCGAACAGGCCGAGCGCCTTCATCTGGGCGACGAGCGCGTCGGGATAGGTGCCTTCGCGTTCATGCTTGGCCGCTGCCGGCGTCACGTCCTTGGCGACGAAACGCTCGACCGTCTCGACGATCTGGCGCTCCTCGGACGTGAGATCGGCAATCGTCATGTGGCGGTCCAGCCTCCGTCGATGGAAATGGCCTGGCCCTGAATGTAGCTCGATTTGCCGGAGGCGAGATAGACGGCGAGATTGCCGACCTCATTGGGTTGGCCGCGGCGCTTGTCCGGCACCAGCCGCTTGTAGCCGTCCGGGTCGGCGCCGACGCCGCGCATCGGTGGTGAGTCGGGGCCCAGGATCTTTGTCGAATTGGCGCGGATGTTGGTCTGGATCACGCCGGGGCAGATGGCGTTGACGGCAATGCCCTTCTCGCCGAAGTCGCAGGCGATCTGCTTGGTCATGCCGACGATGCCGAATTTGGACGCCGTGTAGGCCGTGCCATCGGCAGCACCCCGTAGTCCACCGACGGAAGCGACATTGATGATCTTGCCTTTGCCGGCCGGCACCATGTGCCTGAGCGCCGCCCGGCAGCCATAGAAGCAGCCGCGCAGGTTGATGTTGATGACCGCCTCCCAGAGCCCGTCGCTGGTGTCGAGACAGCTGGCGAAGCCGTCGAAGATCGCGGCGTTGTTGACCATGACGTCGAGCTTGCCGTGCTTAGCGACGGTGTCGTTCACCAGAGCGTCGACATCGGCGAGCTTGCGCACGTCGATGGTGACGAACTCCGCCTTGCCGCCCAACGCGGTGATGGCTGCCGCCGTGGCCTTGCCTTCGTCGGGAAGAATGCCGCCGATGACAATCCGCATGCCTTCCGCCGCCAAAGCCTCCGCGATGCCACGGCCGATGCCGGTCTCCCCGCCCGTGACGATGCCGATCTGGCCTTCGAGCTGCGACATAGGAATCCTCCCCAACGGCGCCGGGTCTGTTGAATGCACTCCAATGCAATTCAGACCGCCCGGTATGAAAACTGAACCATCGGTATTTGACCATGACAACAGATCGGTGCGCAAGCCAATTCTCCTGCACTGCGGTCCTGCGCATAGCTCCCTTGTCCGAACGCGATTGATCCGATATTGACTGGTGCGTCAGTTTTTTTGTCCAGTGCGATCGATCCAAGCTCGAAAGTGCGGCAACTATGCCAAAGTATGACGCGATCATCGTCGGCGCCGGGCATAACGGGCTCGTCTGCGCCAATTATCTGGGACGTGCCGGCCTCAAGGTATTGGTGCTGGAGCGGCGCGAAATTGCCGGAGGCGCGACGATCACCGAGGAGGTTTGGCCCGGCTACAAGATCTCGGTCGCCTCTTATGTCATGAGCCTGCTGCAGCCGAAAATCATGATCGACCTCGAGCTTCGCCGTCATGGCGTCGAAGCGCTCGAGGCCGGCCCGTCGTTCCAACCCTTCGAGGATGGGCGGAGCCTCGTGTTCTGGTCCGACACCGACCGCATGGTCGAGGAGATCGCCAAGTTCTCAACCGCTGATGCCGAGGCTTATCCAAAGTTCCTCGCGCATATGGATGCCGTCATTCCCTATCTGCGCCGGCTGCTCTTCGAGACGCCCGTCGATCCGTCGACCGGGCGTATCAAGGACATCGGCAAGGCCATGTCCCTCGCCTGGCGCTTTCGCGACATCGGCGGGCATCTCTACGATGTCTGGGACCTGCTCACTCTCAGCGCCCACGACTATCTGAAGCGCTGGTTTGAAAGCGATCAGGTGCTGACGGCTTTCGGCAGCTACGCCTCGGGTTCGGCCGGCGTCATCAGCCCGAAGACGCAAGGCTCGGCCTATGTGTTGGCGCGGCCGTTGCTGCGCGAGGCCGGCACCGCGGCCGGGCCGGGTGGGCTCATCAAGGGCGGCATGGGCTCGATTACGAAGGCGCTGCTGGCGGCGGCAAGCGAGAACGGTGTCGAGGTCCGGACGAACGCGCCGGTTGCCAAGATCGACGTTGAGAATGGCCGCGCTCGCGGCGTCGTGCTCGAAAGCGGCGAACGTATCGAGGCCGATCTCGTCGCCGCCAATCTGCAGGCGAAGCTCCTCTACCTGAAGCTCATCGATGCCAAATGGCTGCCGGCCACGGTCATCGACGCCGTGAAGAGCATGCGTACCGACTCGATCGCCTTCAAGATCAATCTTGCCGCGAGCGCGCTACCGCGCTGGACCGCCTATGACGAGCGGCGGCTCAATGAGCCCAATCCCGGATCGATCACACTCGCCGAGAGCACGGAGGAGCTCGAGGACGCGTTCTACAGCGCTCGCAACGGTGAGATGGCGAAGCGGCCCTATCTGTGGATCACGACGCCCTCGGCCTTCGATCCGGCGATCGCTCCACCCGGCCAGCACGTCATCAACGTCATGGGCGGGCACGTGCCCTACAAGCTGAAAGGCCGCGAGTGGGACGAGGCGGCGAAGCAGGAGCTCGTTCAAATCGTCCTAAGCCAGATCTGCCGCTATGCGCCGGGCTTCGACAAGCATGTCACCCATGCGCAGGTCCTGACGCCGCCCGACATCGAGAAAATGTTCGCGCTCCCCGGCGGCCACGTCCATCATGGCGAGATGAGCCTCGACCAGATTTTCTTCCGCCGGCCGGTCGCCCACTATGCCGACTACCGGACACCCGTGAAATCGCTTTATATCTGCGGCGCCTCGGCCCATCCGGGCGGTGGCGTCACCGGAGTTCCCGGGCACAACGCGGCACGCGAGATCCTGAAGGATCTCGGCAAGCGAATGGTGTGATCGGCATGGGGCCGGGCGCGTCGAGATTTCGCCAATCGTGTCGAAGCAGGAAGGATCGTCGATGAGCACCGTTGAGACCCGCCCCTACTGGACTTCCTCCGTCAGCGACATCGCGCCGGAAGACGTCTATGTCCGCGGCTATCCGCTGCGTTCCCTCATCGGCACGCTGCCGTTCTCCGCTATCACCGTGCTGATGATCCGGGGCCGGATGCCGACGCCGGGCGAATCCCGGATGATGGACGTGATCCTCTCCTCGATCCTCGACTATGCGCTGCACAAGTCGGGGACGGTCGCGGCGCGCTGCGTCGTCTCGGTCAATCCGCAGATGACGGCAGGGCTTGGCGCCGCCGTGCTAGCGGCGGGCGAGCACGCGCTTTCGCCCGAGGACACCGGCCGCTTCATCACCGAGAGCCACAAGGCGTGGACGGCGAGTGGCGAGCCGATGGAAGCCTTCGCGGCGAAGCTGGTCGAACAGCTCCGCGCCGGGAAGAAGCGCGTACCGGGCTTCGGCCATCAGGTGTTCCGTGGCATCGATCCTCGCGCGCAGCGTCTGCGCGACGAGGCCGTCGCCGGTGGCGTGTGGACGGATGCCGGCGAGCTCTACGAGGCGATCCATCGCGCCTTCAAGCAGCAGGCGGGCAAGCCCGATATCGTCATCAACGACGTCGGCATGATGGCCTGCATCCTCGCCGGCATGGGCTACACACCGCAGGAAATGGCCGGCATTGCCATCCTGTCGACGCTTCCCGGCGTCATCGCGCATATCTCCGAGGAGCTTCAATCCGGCGTCCGCAATCGCATCGTGCCGGATGCGACGGCTCAGTATGCGCGCGAGCGCCGAGATCTCGCGGGCGATATGGATGCCGCGGGCTGGCCGTCGAAGGCATAGGCCGATGGATGTCGCGGAGCTGAAACGGCGCCTGACGATCCCTGTCGTTGCGGCGCCGATGTTTCTCGTCTCTGGACCTGACCTGCTGATCGCCTGTTGCAAGGCGGGCGTCGTCGGATCGCTGACGGCCGAGAATGCGCGCTCGATCGAGGAGCTGACGGCCTGGCTCGAGCGGATCGCGCGCGAGTTGGCCGGGGCAGGCGCGACCGCGGCACCCTGGGCGCTCAACATCATCGTCCGGAAGGCGGCGACGGCGCGCTTCGCGGACGAGCTCACGCTGATCGATCGCTTCGAGCCGCCCATCGTCATCACCAGCTTCGGCCCGCCGGGCGCGGTCGCGAAGCGCGTACACGGTTATGGCGGTCTCGTCTTCCACGATGTCGCGACGATGCGCCATGTCGAGAAGGCGGCCGAGGCCGGGGTCGATGGGTTGATCTTGCTCACGGCCGGTGCTGGAGGTCACACAGGGACAGCAAACCCCTTCGCCTTCGTGCCCCAGGTCCGCAACGTGTTCGATGGCGCGATCTTGCTCGCTGGCGGCATCAGCAATGGGCGCGCGGTGCGAGCGGCGGAAGTGCTCGGCGCCGACTTCGCCTATATGGGCACGCGCTTCGCGGCGACCGTAGAGTCGATGGCGAGCGCGGCCTACAAGGCGCTGCTCGTGTCTCAGCAGTTGGCCGACGTGCTGACGACCGATCGCATCTCCGGCGTGGCGGCGACCTTCCTGCGGGGCTCGATCGCGAGCGCCGGCCTCGATCCCGATCGGCTCCCTGAACTTTCAGCCCCGCGCACGCCGGCACTGCCGGAGGAACTCAGGGCTTGGCGCGACCTCTGGAGCGCGGGCCACGGCGTCGGACTGATCCACGACATTCCGCCGGTCGCCGATCTCGTCGCTCGATTGCGGTTGGAGTACGACGCGGCGCGATAGCTCCGGCCGTGCGCCGATAGCCAATGAGCCTTCGGCTCACGACTCGTGCTCAGGACTTACGTTCGCTGGCGTTTGCCGGCGCGTTCCAGCCGCCCGAAAGCATGGTGGCGAAGTGACCGGCGATCTCCTCGGCCGTCAGTGGACCCTCGGGATCGTACCAGACGTAGAGCCAATTGCACATGCCCATGGCGCCGCCGATGGCGACGTGCGGGGGGATGGGGCGGAACAGGCCCTGAGCGACACCCGCCTCGTAGACTTGCTCGAACACCGCATCATATTCGCGCTTCATCTTGCGGATTTGCCGCCGCTGCGCCGGATCGAGCTCCGATTCCTCCCGGTTGAAAATCGAAGTCCACTCTGGGTTTTCCATGACATTGAGCGCGTGCAGGCGGACCATCTGGGCGAGCGTTGCGCCCGGCGATAGACCCTTGCTCTTCTCCGCGACAATCTTCTCCAGATAGCCGTCGAAGATGCGGGTGATGATCTGCCAGAGGATCTCGTTCTTGCTCTTGAAATAGTAGTAGACGACCGATTTCGTGTAACCGAGGTTGGCCGCGACATCGTCGATGGTGACGGCGCGGTAGCCGCGCCCGGCGAACAGCTCGGTCGCCGAGTTGAGAATTTCCTCGCGCACGAATGCCTGCTTGCGGGAAGCGATATCGGCACGGGCGCCGGCCTTGGATTTCTTCATTGGTTCGCGTGCTTCCTGTTGAACTGCGCCGCTCGACAACGGCCCGCGCGTGCCGCGCTGTCTTTGTCTGCTGCTGACCGGCCTTCTGAAGTTGAAGCGATTTTTGACCCACCCGTCTAGTCAAAAAACCGCACATGCCGGAAAATAGACGGAAACTAAAAGGACATGGTGGAACGCTGGGCTCTCGAGGCAAGCTGTGGCATTGGCCGCATTGCGACGCGGGCGCGGTCTTTGCCTTCCCTGCCACGATATGTTCTGATCTCGCGCGATCGCTTCACCGTGTCAGCCATCCGGACAGTGCAATCATGCCCGTCGAAATCGAGACCTACCGCAACG
>JANNSX010000087.1:0-6671 GCA_031403155.1 Hyphomicrobiaceae bacterium | reverse complement strand
CGCGTTCACGGATCGTCAAGCGGAGCTGGTCCAGACCTTCGCCGACCAGGCTGTCATCGCCATCGAGAACGTCCGGCTGTTCGAGGAGGTGCAGGCGCGCAACCGCGAGCTGCGAGTTTCCCTCGACCAGCAGACGGCGACGAGCGACCTCTTGAAGGTGATCGGCCAGTCGACCTTCGATCTGCAGCCGGTCTTCGACGCACTGGCCGAGAGCGCGGTCCGGCTCTGCGAGGCCGAGCGCGCCTTTGTCTTCCGCTTCGACGGCGAGGTGCTGCGCGCCGCCGCCTGGCACAACACCTCGCCGGAGACGCTCGACTTGATCAGATCCAATCCGATCCGTCTCGGCCGGCATTCCATCTCCGCCCGAGCCG
Source organism: Hyphomicrobiaceae bacterium (assembly GCA_031403155.1). Lineage (GTDB taxonomy): Bacteria > Pseudomonadota > Alphaproteobacteria > Rhizobiales > Hyphomicrobiaceae > JANNSX01. The sequence continues at coordinate 6,300 of JANNSX010000087.1, read as the reverse complement.
GCCTCGAGCGCCGGACCGTCCAAGTTCACGACGTCCAGGCCGATCCAGAGTACTCGTACGTGACCCGCGACATCGACCCGATCCGCACCGTGCTCGCCGTGCCGATGCTGCGCGGGGAGGAGCTGCTCGGCGTGACGGTCATCTATCGCGTCGAGGTGCGCCCCTTCTCCCAGAGCCACATCGCGCTCATGGAAACGTTCTCCGACCAGGCCGTCATCGCCATCGACAATGCGCGGCTGTTCGAGCAGGTGCAGGCGCGGACGCGCGACCTAACCGAGGCACTGCAACAGCAAACGGCGACGGCGGACGTGCTCAAGGTCATCAGCCGCTCGGCATTCAATCTTGACGCCGTATTGACAACGCTAATTCAGTCGGCCGCAACGCTTTGCGGGGTGCAGAAGGGTGTCATCTATCTGCGCGACGGCGACGTTCTCAAGGCTCGCGCGCAATTCAACTGTCCGGCGCCATTCCTGGAGCTTCTCAAAAGCACCAACATCCGGGCCAATCCGAAAGTGTTCCCCGGCCGCACCTTCCTGACCGGCGAGGTTGTCCAGATCGCCGATACCAACGATACCGATGTTCTCTTGGGCAATGCCCCGGAGGTGGGCGACTTTCGCGCCGTGCTCGCCGTTCCCATGCTGCGGGATGGCCGCGTCGAGGGCGTCTTCACGCTCGCGAATCGCAATCCGGGGATGTTCAATCAACGCCAGATCGATCTCGTCACAACTTTCGCCGATCAAGCAGTCATCGCCATCGAGAACGTGCGGCTATTCGAGGAGGTGCAGAAGCGCACCTCGGAGCTCGCCCGCTCCGTCGGCGAGCTTCAAGCACTGGGCGAGGTCGGCCAGACCATCAGCTCGACACTGGATGTGCAAACGGTGCTTTCCGCGATCCTTACGCATGCATGCCATTTGGCAAGCTCCGAAAGCGGAGCGATCTATACGTTCGACAAATCGAGCGGTCGTTTCGAGCTCGAGTCCGGTCATAACATGAGCGAGGAGCTGATGGCCGAAGTGCGCGCCCAGCCGGTTGCCATCGGCGATGCGCTCGTCGGCGAGTCTGCTGCCCGCCGCCAGCCGGTGCAGATCAAGAACCTCGAGCGCGAACCATCGCAACCGATCTATGATCTTCATCTCAAGGCCGGCGTGCGCGCACTGCTGTCGCTTCCCTTGGTGCATCACGACGAGATCGTCGGCGCATTGGTGGTTCGCCGCGCGCAGGTCGGCGCCTTCAGCCCGGCGACGGTCAACCTACTTCAGGCCTTCGCGGCGCAGTCCGCCATCGCCATTCACAACGCCCGGCTGTTCCGGGAGATGGAGGACAAGTCGCATCAGCTTAGCGTCGCGAGCCGCCACAAGTCGCAGTTCCTCGCCAATATGAGCCACGAGCTGAGGACCCCGCTCAACTCCGTTTTGGGCTTTGCCGAGATGCTGGCCGACGGCCTCTATGGCGAGCTGCCGGACAAGGCCAAGGTCACGCTGGGGCGCATTCAGTCGAACGGCCGGCATCTGTTGGGTCTGATCAACGACGTTCTCGACCTGTCCAAAATCGAGGCAGGCCAGTTGACGCTGGCCGTGGAGGACTACTCGATCGGTCAGATCGTCAAGACCGTGGTGGCGACAACAGAGCCGCTCGCGCGCGCCAAGGGCCTGAAGCTGTCGGCGACCGTCGCCGACGGCCTGCCGTTCGGTCGGGGCGATGAGCGCCGGATCAGCCAGGTTCTGCTCAACCTCGTTGGCAATGCTGTCAAGTTCACCGATCGGGGTTCGATCGATATCACGGCGATGACACGGGAGGGACATTTCGAGATACTGGTGCGCGACACAGGACCTGGAATCGCGCCCGAGCATCAGCAGCGCATCTTCGAGGAGTTCCAGCAGATCGATGGCTCTAGCACGCGCCAGAAGGGCGGAACGGGTCTGGGGCTTGCGATTTCGAAGCGCATCGTCGAGTTGCATGGCGGCGTGATCGATCTCGACTCGGTCGTTGGTGCGGGATCGACATTTCGCGTGAAGCTTCCGATCAAGGCAACGCCAGCAGCGAGTGCGACATGAGCAAGACAATCCTGATGGTCGAGGACACGGAGGATAACCGCCAGCTCCTGCGCGACCTATTCGCCAGTACGGACTACGAGCTCATCGAGGCCGCCGATGGGGTGGCCGGTATCGCCATGGCCGAGGCGCACAAGCCCGATCTCATCCTCATGGATATCCAGCTGCCGGTGCTCGACGGCTACGAGACGACCCGCCGCCTCAAGAGCAATGCCGAGACCCGTCATATCCCGATCATCGCCGTCACATCCTATGCGCTCGCCGACGACGAGGCGAAGGTGAGAGCCGCCGGCTGTGATGCCTACGTGACCAAGCCATTCAGCCCGCGGCTGCTGCTCGCCAAGGTGCGTGAGTTTCTGGAATAGGGATTGCTAAGTTGCGCGAGCGACCGCTCATTCTCGCCGTTGACGACATCCCGGAGAATCTCGAGATTCTCAAAGTGCGCCTCGAGGCGAACGGCTACGACATCGTTACGGCGGCCGATGGCGATGAGGGGTTCGCGGCCGCCCGGACGTATCTCCCCGACCTGATCCTTCTCGACATCATGATGCCGAAGCGCGACGGCATAAGCGTGTTGCGCGAGCTGAAGTCCGACCCCGCGCTGGGCTCGATCCCGGTTATTCTCGTGACGGCAAAGGCGGATACGCGCGACGTCGTCGAAGGCCTCGATGCCGGCGGCGACGACTATCTGACGAAGCCGTTCGAGCACTCGGCGCTGTTGGCGCGCGTCCGATCCATGCTTCGCCAGAAGGCGCTGCACGACAAGGTGCACGAGCAGGCAGAGACGCTGCGGAGGTGGAGCCTTTCGCTGGAGGAGCGTGTCGCCGCTCAGGTGGCGGAGATCGAGCGCATCGGCCGGCTGAGGCGCTTTCTGCCGAAACAGGTTGTCGAGCTCGTTCTCAAGACCGCGGACGATACCGAGCTGCTGAAGAGCAGCCGGCGCGAGGTCACGGCGCTGTTCTGCGACCTTCGCGGTTTTACGGCCTTCGCCGAGGTGGCGGAGCCGGAGGAGGTCATGGCCGTGCTCGCCGGCTACCATGCCGCGACCGGCCCGTTGGTCGAGCGGCACGAAGGCACGTTGGAGCGGTTCCTCGGCGATGGCATGATGGTGCTGTTCAACGCGCCCCTTCAGTGTCCGAACCCGGCGGAGCGTGCGGCGCGCCTGGCGGTGGACCTGAGATCCTCGCTCGTTGCCCGGAGCGCGCGTTGGAAACAGCAGGGATATGAATTGAGTTTCGGCATCGGCATCGCTCATGGCCACGCCACTGTCGGCAGCATCGGCTTTGACGCACGCCACGACTACACCGCCATCGGTACCGTCGTTAATCAGGCCTCCCGTCTTTGCGATGAGGCGCGTGCCGAGCAGGTTCTCGTGACCCAGCGTGTCGCCATCGCTTGCGATGGGTTGCTCGAGCTCGAGTCGATCGGCGCGATCCATCTCAAAGGCTTCCGCCAGGCCATCGACTGCCATCGCTTGGTGAGCGTGAGATCTTAGAGTGCTTCCGGAAAGCCTGTCCCGGCGAAGGCCGGGATCCGAAGCGGTTTTCCGAGAAGAAGCACGAAATACCAAGGAGCTAGGATGTTGAAGTGATTCAACCAAGAACGGAAACACCCTAGCATTTCCGAGGTTGCCATGAGCTCACACTTAGAGCACGTTCAGGCGAAGTGGACACCGGTTCGCCGTCAGAACGTGCTCGAAACCAAGACTCTAGAGCGGGTTCTTGATTCCGGTTGGACTGAACCCGCTCTAGGAGCGATCGCCCTGGGCATCTCTGGGGGCAGGTGACGGACCGCGGGCGGGATGCCAAGCGAAACTCCATCGGCGTTGCGCGCCTCGCCATGGTGATCGCACGGCTGGCCGGATCGACGGCTCGAGCATGGCGCGCACCAGCACGGCAGCTTTTCGGTGTGGGCCACGACGCTCCCGAAACATCTGGGATTTTCTTTCAACAGCATACTCTGTGAGGCAATAATAGGCTCTAGACTCATTGTTGGTTCGGTAGTAGCGTTATTCCAATCGAGAACAAAAATCAGCCAGACTCAGTAGCGGAATCGTGAGCGAGCAGACAGGTTCTAGGTTGCTCAGCTAGTCCACTGAGAGCCATCGTTGTTGCGGAGCAGCGAGGCGAGGTGAGTGTGCCAGCGCGGGCTGGCGAGCGGGTCAATGACATTGCTTGGCAAGCGTCGCGCCTGCCGTCGCGAGACGGTGGGGTGGTGGTGTTTTTGACTTGAGCTTTTCGGGCCGGATGACGCGCGGTGCGCTGTTGCGCTCGATTCCCCCTCCTTCGGTTCCCGACCGTGACAAAACGCATTGCGGCCCTGCATGAGGCCGACGATTGAATCAAACACGGGCCCGGCCGCGGGACGGCTTGGGCAATGATGGTGAGGAGGCGGAGATGGCAGAGACAACATTCATTATTGGCGATAGCGCCAGCGAAAACCCTAACGGCACAGCACCTCTTCAGGTTCAAGTTACGATTACCGAGATCGCCGGAGGCGATCTGCAAGTCTCGCTTCAGGTTCTGTCTGGTTACATCGCCGATCTCACTGGCTTTTTTTCAACATAAGCGCTGTCTACGCGGCCAGCCTCGGTTTGACCGAATTGCAGTTGTTGAACTCCCTCTCAGTTACGGGGCTCCATGTAAATGATGTAACGCGAGACAATGATGGCGATTCGAACCCGTATGAGGTCGATGGCTCGCCATCGCCTCCGGACGCTAATATTACGCCACTTGGCTTTCAGATGGGTTTCGACATCGGTGCGGGTGGTCTAACTGACGCTGGCACTCCGGATGACTTTGCGACAGCGGCATTTGTCATCAGCTCAAGTTTGACCGACCTCAGCATGAGCATGCTGCTTGGTGAGAGCCTCGGCATTCGAGCGCAATCCGTCGGTATCGATGCCAACCACGATGGTATAGCGGATGCTGGCCGTGGCGGTAGCAGCAAGCTAACCGGCATCGTCCCGAGCACCTTCGACATCTCCGGCAACAAGATCATCGACGTCGACGGCGATGGCACGGTCGATGCGATTGATACCACCGGCCACGGTGGCGTCACCATCTTCATGGATTCCGACGGCGATGGCGTGCTCGATCTTGGCGAGAAGAGTGCGATCACGGCGGCCAATGGCTCCTGGTCAATCACCGGGCTGACGGCCGCTGATGTCGACGGCGATGCGAAGCTGAGAGAGCTCGCATCCAGCGACTACCTGACCACGATTGGCGGCGACGGCATCACGATCGCGGGCGCCACAACCAGCATCGTCTTCGGCAACTTCGAGTTGTTCGATATCTCCGGCACGAAGTACGAGGACGCGAACGGCGATGGCGATCTGACCGCCGACAGTGCGCTCACCGGCACCGCCTTCACCATCACCCTGTATGACTGGCTGGACAATGGAAACGGCTTGGTCGACGGCGGCGAACTGACTTTTGTCGACTCGACCGATACGAGCGTGATCGACGGAACGTGGTCGTTCACGGATCTCGGCCCTCTGGCGGCCGGCCACAGCTATGTCGTGCAGGAGGACGGCGAGACGGGCTGGACCCAGACCTATCCCGACCCGAACCAGCACATCGTTGCCGCCAACAGCGGCAACAACACATCCAATCGCAACTTTGGAAACTTCGCGCTCTTCGACCTCTCGGGAACGAAGTATCTCGACACGAATGGCGACGGCCTGACCGATGGCGACAGCGGGCTCGGCGACGTCACGATCTATATCGAGTTGGATGGCATCGACGGGCTGACCGATGGCGACCTCTCGACCAAGACGGCCGCCAACGGCACCTGGTCCTTCGACAATCTCGGTGTGGGCTTCATCGGCAAGTATGTCTTCGAGGTTCTGCCGGACGGCTATCTCCAGACCCTCGGCAACGACGGCTACCAGATCACCGGCACCTCCGGCGCCAACCAGTCCGGCCTCAATTTCGCGAACTTCGAGCTGTTCGACATCTCCGGCACGAAGTACGAGGATGCGAACGGTGACGGCGATCTGACCAGCGACAGCGCGCTGACGGGCATCGCCTTCACCATCAATCTCTACGACTGGTTCGACAGCGACGGCGAAAACGATGTCGATGCCGGTGAGCTGGCATTTGTCGACTCGACCGATACGAGCTTGGCGGATGGAACGTGGTCGTTCGCGGGTCTTGGCCCGTTGGAGGCCGGCCACGGCTATCTCGTGCAGGAGGAAGGCAAGGCGGAATGGGTGCAGACCTATCCCAATCCGAACCAGTACATCGTC
>JANNSX010000086.1:0-2277 GCA_031403155.1 Hyphomicrobiaceae bacterium | reverse complement strand
ATCCCCATTCCAATCCTGTCCTCGATCCCGGGTCTCGGGCCCGTCCTCTTCGACCAGTATGCGCTGACCTACATCGCCTGCCTGCTGGTGCCGCTCGGCGCCTGGTTCCTCTACCGGACGCCAGCGGGTCTCGCGCTGCGCACCACCGGCGAGAACCCCTATGCGGCGGCCTCAGCGGGCATCTCGGTCGGCTGGACGCGGACGCGGGCACTGATGATCGGCGGAACGCTTGCCGGCCTCGCTGGCGCCTACCTCAATCTGGCGGCGTTCTCGTCCTTCTCGTTCGGCATCGTCTCTGGGCGCGGCTGGATCTGCCTTGCCCTTGTCGCGCTCGGCCGCTGGAACCCGTGGCTGGTGGCGGCTGCCGCACTTCTCTTCGGTGCTGTCGACGCGCTTCAGCTCCGCCTTCAGACAAGTGGCGTCATCGATGTGCCCTATCAGCTGATGCTGATGCTCCCCTATGTGGCGACGCTCATTGCGATGATCCTCTCCTCTCGCAGCGCCCATGCTCCCGCCGCGCTTATGCAGCCCTATCGCAGCGAGGACCGCTAAGATATCAACGCAAATTCACTCCGGAGACACCCCATGACCAAAGGCAACTATCCCAGCGCCTTCCTGCATCCCTTCTCGCACATCCCGACACTGCAGGAGTCTGGTCCGGTCATCGTCGACCGCGGCGAAGGCATCTACATCTACGACGACCGGGGCCGGAAGTATCTGGAAGGCAACTCCGGGCTCTGGAACGTCGTTCTCGGCTTCGACAATCCGCGCCTCATCGAGGCGGCACAGCGCGCCTATGCGAAGCTTCCCGCCTATCACGCTTTCTTCGGTCGCGTCGGGCAAGCCGCCCTCGATCTCTCCGAGCGGCTCGTCAAGCTGGCGCCGATGGAAGCAAACCGCGTCTTCTATGCGAACTCCGGCTCGGAGGCGAACGACAGCGTCGTCAAGCTGCTCTGGATTCTCGCCGAAGCCGAGGGCAAGCCGCACCGGCGGCTCATGCTGGCCCGCAAGAACGGCTATCACGGCATGACGATCATGACGTCCAGCCTGACCGGCAAGGACTACGTCAAGACGGCGAGCGGCCTGCCGATGTCGGAGGTGCGCCACTTGACCTCCCCACACCATTGGCGCGAGGCTCTGGACGGCGAGAGCGAGGAGCAGTTCTCCGAGCGCCTCGCGCTCGAGCTCGAGCAGACCATTCGCAATACCGGTCCGGAGCTGTTCGCAGGGTTCATCGCCGAGCCGGTCCTGGGCGCCGGCGGCGTCATCCCGCCACCCAAGGGCTACTTCCCGGCCATGCAGAAGGTGCTCCGGAAGTATGGCATCCCGCTCATTGCCGATGAAGTCATCTGCGGCTTCGGAAGGACGGGCGAGTTTTGGGGCTCGCTCAAGTATGACATCGAGCCGGACATGGTCGTCGCCTCCAAGGTCATCACCGCCGGTTTCTTCCCGATGGGCGTCGTCATCCTTTCCAGGGAGATGACCAAGCGCATCGAGAAGGCTTGCGCTCCCATCGAGGAAGTCCCGCACGGCTTCACCACCGGCTCGCATCCGGTCGGCTGCGCCATCGCCATGGCGGCCTTGGACGAGATCGAGGCGGGAGCATTCGAGAATGTGAAGAAGGTCGCGCCGCTGTTCCAGGAAAGGCTTCGTGCGATGGGTGACCACCCGATGGTGGGCGAGGCGCGTGGCGTTGGCCTCATGGGCGCGCTCGAGATGGTTGCGAGCAAGCACACGAAACAGCCCTTCGACGGAGCGCTCGGGGTCAGCGAGCGGGTCGCGGGCGAAGCGTTAAAGAACGGCCTCATCTGCCGGCCGCTCGGCACTTCCATCGTGCTGGCGCCGCCCTTCATCATCAAGCCGGCCGAGATCGAGGAGCTGTTCGCGATCCTGAAGCGGACGCTCGACTCGGTCCATTCGGGCTTGCGGAGCAAGGCGGCGTGAGGATGCAGCTATGTCCGGTTGTGCACCTCTTCAGTTCGCGATGGGTGGTGGCGGCGGGCGCATCGGCTGGCGATCTGTTCGTGTTCGCCGATGAGTAGGTGTTTGATCACTATTTGAAAAATCGTCATATCAGTGTGTACCTCTTCGTTACACTTCAGATCGAGCCGTTTTTCCGTCACATCAGGGTTGACGTTCGTCGTTTGTGACACAATCTGTCACAGCAACAGCCATTTGTGACGGAGAGAACCGCTTGGCACGACGGATCGGCTACGCCCGCGTCAGCACCGAGGATCAGGACCTGTCCATCCAGCGCGGCGCGCTCGAACGGGACCA
>JANNSX010000085.1:0-6554 GCA_031403155.1 Hyphomicrobiaceae bacterium | reverse complement strand
TAGACAAGATGCTCGATCGGCTGGCCTGCCTCCGCCACTGCCCCGACCCTAGCGCCACCGACATGAATGTCGACTGAACGATGCTAGTGTGGCGTTATGTTCAGAAGTTCGCCTGCGGAGTTCGCCGCGATGATGGGGCGAACTTCTGAACCGCCACACTAGCATCGTTCAGTCGACATTCATGTCGGTGGCGCTAGGGTCGGGGCAGTGGCGGAGGCAGGCCAGCCGATCGAGCATCTTGTCTATGCAAGACAAGCCAGCCCGAATTCGCGATGCAAGGCCCGCCCAAAGGAAACGAGATGGACTTCGCGATGCGACACAAGATCAAGATCATGCTTCTGGCGGCCGGGCTGATGCTCGGCGCTCTCGCGTTCGCCGGTCCGGCCACGTTCCTGAGCCAGGAGGCAACCGCCGGCAATGCCTGCACGCAGAGCTGCCAGGTCCGTTTCCAGCAGTGCATGAAGTCGTCCGGCGACCGCAACGCCTGCACCGACGAGCTGAACTCCTGCCGCAACCAGTGCTTCGCGAACTGAGGTTTGCGCATACCCAAAAGTGAAACGGCCCGCCATTCGACGGGCCGTTTTTTGATTCCGGGACTTCGCTCGCCGCTTAGAGTGCTTCCGGAAAAGTGCGAAGCGGTTTTCCGAAAGGAAGCACGACAAACTAAGGAATTAGAGTGCTTCCGGAAAAGTGCGAAGCGGTTTTCCGAAAGGAAGCACGACAAACCAAGGAATTAGGGTGTTGAAGTGATTCAACGGAAAACGGAAACACCCTAGCGCTTCGAGAACTGGAAGCTGCGGCGGGCCTTGGCGCGGCCGTACTTCTTACGCTCGACGATGCGGCTGTCGCGGGTCAGGAAGCCCGCCTTCTTCAGAACGCCGCGCAGCTCCGGCTCATAGTAGGTGAGCGCCTTCGACAGGCCATGGCGCAGCGCGCCGGCCTGGCCCGACAGGCCGCCGCCGACGACGGTTGCGACGACGTCGAACTGGTCGGTGCGATTGGCCGTGACGAAAGGCTGGCGCAGCAGCATCTGCAGCACCGGCCGCGCGAAGTATTGGGCATAGTCCTTGCCGTTCACGGTGATGCGGCCGTGGCCGCGCTTCACCCAGACGCGGGCGATCGCGTTCTTGCGCTTGCCCGTCGCATAGGCGCGGCCCTGCGCGTCGATCTTCTTCTCGCGCACCGGCGCCTCGGCGGCCGCGGGGCTCGTGCCGCCCTGCAGTTGGCTCAGGTCCTCGAGCGTCCTCGATTCGGTCATCGACATCGGGATTACGCGCTCCTCTTATTCTTAGCGTTCATGGCGCCGACATCGATCTTGACCGGCTGCTGCGCCTCGTGGGGGTGCTCGGTGCCTGCATAGACGCGCAGGTTGGAGAACTGCTGGCGGGCCAGCGGCCCCTCGTCCAGCATGCGTTCAACCGCCTTCTCGACAACGCGGCCCGGAAACTTGCCCTCCAGCGTCTTGCCGGCGGTGCGGCCTTTGATGCCGCCCGGGAAGCCCGTGTGCCAGTAGTGGGTGGCCTGCTGGCGCTTGCGGCCAGTGAGGGCCACCTTTTCGGCGTTGATGATGATGACGTTGTCACCGCAATCGACGTGGGGCGTGTAGGTCGGCTTGTGCTTGCCGCGCAGGATGCGGGCGACGACGGTGGCCAAGCGGCCAACGACGAGGCCTTCGGCGTCGATCAGCACCCACTTTTTCTCGACGTCCGCGGCTTTGAGATTAAAAGTCTTCATGGTCTCGCTCTTTTCGGGGCGGGGCTCTGCCGTTCGAGTTTTTCGGAAGATGCCGCGCTGTGCGGCTGCCGCCATCGGTTCGAATGACGCTGTTCTAGTGCGCGTCGTGGCCACCGTCAACGCGCGCGTGTCAAATAAAAATGAGCAATTTCAATAAACTAAACAATAGGTATCATATTACCACAAACGAAATCGCGACCCGAAACCCGTCTCGCTTCGGTGACTTTGCTTTCGCGCACGCACGAACGCAGGCAAGCTGACATCGAACCTGGAGGAAAGCCGTGGCCGGCGCAGCGCCCGAGATCGCCAACTTCAAGGACGCGCTGATCGTGCTGGCGACGGCTGGCGTCGTGGTGCCGCTGATGCACCGCATCAAGGTCAGCCCGATCATCGGCTTCCTCGCCGCCGGCGCCTGCCTCGGTCCCCATGGGCTCGGCGCGCTGACGGATGCCTTGCCCTGGCTCAAGGTCATCACTATTCGCGACGTCAGGGACCTCGCCTTCTTTGCCGAGCTCGGCGTTGTCTTCCTGCTCTTCGCCATTGGCCTCGAGCTATCGCTCGCGCGCATGCTGACGATGCGCCGGCTCGTCTTCGGCCTGGGCACGCTACAGGTTCTGATCACCGCCAGCGTGCTCGGCGCGGGACTTTATGTCTTCGGCGTCGAGCCCCAGGTTGCCTTGCTGATCGGCGCGGCGCTCGCGCTCTCCTCGACCGCCATCGTCGTCGAGTTGATGTCGTCGAGCGGCCGCCTCGCCAGCGAGGCGGGCCGTGTCAGTTTCGCCGCGCTCATCCTCCAGGATCTCGCCGTCGTGCCGCTGATCCTCGTCATTGGCGCGCTAACGTCGCGTGGCGAAGGATCGATGGCGGCAACCGTGACGCTCGCCCTCGTCACCGCCGTGGTTGTTCTGACCCTCGTGCTCGCCGTCGGCCGGCTCGTCTTGCGGCCGCTCTTCCACCTCGTCGCCGACACCGGCAGCGCCGATCTCTTGATGGCGGCGACCCTCCTGGTCGTGGCCTTGAGCGGCATCGCCACGGCCTCCGCCGGCATGTCGATGGCGGTCGGCGCCTTCGCGGCCGGCCTGCTCCTTGCGGAAACGGAATATCGCCGTGCCATCGAGGCCATCATCGAACCCTTCAAGGGCATCCTGCTCGGCATCTTCTTCTTCACCGTCGGCATGGGTCTCGACATCGGGCGGATTGCCTCGAACCCGCTGCCGATCCTGCTAGCGGTTGTTGCGATCATCGCCATCAAGACCGTTGTGACCTACGGCCTCGCAAGGGTCTTCAAGGCTTCGCACGCGGCAGCGCTCGAATCCTCGCTGCTGCTGGCGCCAGCCGGCGAGTTCGCCGTCGTCCTGCTCGGTCTGATGCTCGCGGGCGGACTGATTGGAGCCGGCGGGTATGGCGATCTCGTCGCCGTCGTGACGCTCGGCATGATCGCGCTACCCCTCATCGGCAAGCTCGCTTCGCTGCTCGCCGGGCGCGCCCGCAAGCGGCAGGCGATCGACCCGGAGAGCCTCGCCGTCGAGCCGGGCCACGCGCCGGCCGAGGCGCTGGTCGTTGGCTTCGGCCGCGTCGGCCAGCTCGTGGCCGACATGTTGACCCGGCACGGCATCAGCTACGTGGCGATCGATAGCCATGTGCCCTCGGTCAGCCGGTGGCGGCGGACGGGCAAGAAAGTCTACTACGGCGACGCCCGCAATCCGCTGCTGCTCGAGCGCAGCGGCATCAAAAACGTCAAAGCCGTCATCGTGACCGTCAACGCCGAAGCCGAGATCGATGCGACCGTCGAGGCGGTGCTCCGCCTCCGGCCGGACGTCACCATCGTCTCGCGCGCCCGCGACGCCTCGCACGCCCGCAGCCTTTATGCGCTCGGCGTCAGCGACGCGGTGCCCGAAACCATCGAGGCGAGCCTGCAGCTCTCGGAAGCCGCCCTCGTCGCCCTCGGCCAGCCCATGGGCCCCGTCATCGCCTCGATCCACGAGCGCCGCGACGAGTTCAGGGCGGAGCTGAAGGAGGGCGCGGTGCAGCGGAAGCGCGGGGCGGGAGGAGAAGGCTCTGGGTGACCACAACGGGCCACAATCCGCCATAGTCGAAGCGCAGCGATGGGGCAAGTTTGGATGGCAGTCGCGCGGCAGCGCCGGGAGCAGGATATGCGGCACTTCAGATTGATGCTCGTGGCGCTCGTCGCCATTTGGTCCGCCGGCGCCCTGCCGGCGATCGCCCAGGATGATCCGCCCTCCGAGGAGATCAAACTCACCGCCGAGACGGTGAAGCAGATGATCGCAGCGACCAAGGAGATGCAGTCCCTCGATCCTGCGGCTACCGGCACGGCGGCCGAAAATGCCGAGTCCACCGAGCTCGATGCCGAGCTCGACGGAATCGCCAAGAAGCATGGCTTCGCCGATGGCGATGCCTATGGCAAGGCATTCGAAAGTGCGGTTACGGCCTTCGCCGTTGTCGACTGGACGAGCGAGCACCGCAAGAAGGCCGCCGCCGGCGAGATCGCGGCCATCAATGCCGACAAGGAGCTGGCGGACGAGGCCAAGAAAGAGGCCATCGCCCTCATCGAGCAGGACCTCGCCGCCCCCCCGCCCCAGGCACTGCCCGAAAATGTCGAACTCATGAAGGCTCACGAGGCCGAGATGCGCGAGCTCCTGGAGAGCGATATCGGGCCGTAGCGAGGGCTCAGGCAAAGTGGATTGCATTGCTTGCCGAGTGGGGAGACAACGCCCTCCAACTACCGCACACGGGTCCCGGCCCGCACGCGCTTCGCGCGTTGGCCGGGATGACGCCGGGGAGACGGTTTGCCCAGCCTAAAGTTGGAGCACCGCAGCAGCAGTTTCAGTACTGCTGCAGCGCAGCAATCCCCGTTACCACTTTTTCTTACTCCGCTCTCTCCCCGGCGTCATCCCGGCCGTCCATGCGAAGCATGGCTCCGCCATGACGGGCCGGGACCTGTGTGCGCCAGCTGCGAAGAGAGGTGTTTCCGCGCGGCGAGGTGGGATTGACTCGCCCACCCCCACTGCAATGCCCGCCGATTCGGTGTAGCCTTCGCTCGTGGTCATGAAACTTGGCCAAGGAGACAGCGATGAGCGACACCGCCGTTCAAGAAACTTCCGCCGCCGAAGAAGCCGGTCCGCCCGTGCTCCTGCGCGAGCGCAAGGGCCCGGTCGCAATCCTGCGTCTCAACCGGCCGGAACAGCGCAACTGCCTCGACGAGGCGCTGATGACGGCCCTCCAGCACGCGCTCGTCCGCCTGACGGCGCATCTCGATGTCCGCGCCATCGTGCTGGCCGCCAACGGGCCGGTGTTCTGTGCGGGCCATGACCTCAAGGAGCTGACAGCCCATCGCAAGGATGGCGACGGCGGCCGCGCGTTCTATGAGAAGATCATGAGCCAATGCTCGACGCTCATGCAGGCGATCATGAAATGCCCGAAGCCGGTGATCGCCGCCGTGCATGGAACGGCGACCGCCGCCGGTTGTCAGCTGGTCGCCACTTGCGATCTGGCGGTCGCCGCCGACACGGCCAAGTTCTGCACGCCGGGCGTCAACATCGGCCTGTTCTGCTCGACGCCGATGGTGGCGCTCTCGCGCAACGTGCCGCGCAAGATCGCCATGGAGATGCTGTTGACGGGTGAGATGATCGCGGCTGCCGAGGCGGCTGCCTACGGGCTCGTCAATCGCGTCGTCGCCGCCGACCAGGTTTTCGAGGAGGCCATGGCGCTGGCGAACCGCATCGCGTCCCGCTCAGCCGTCGCCGTCGAGATCGGCAAGGAAGCCTTCTACGCCCAGACCGAGCTCGGCGTCGCCCAGGCCTACGGCTATACGAGTGAGGTCATGGTGCACAACATGCTGATGGCGGACGCGGTGGAGGGGATCGGTGCCTTCCTCGGCAAGCGCGAGCCCAAGTGGCCGGGCGTGTGATGCGGGCTCGCGCCCCGTCGCTTGCAAATACTGTCCATCAACCGAGCGTACCTGCCTTGTTCAACCCCTCTCCCGCCTGCCGGCACCCTCCCCCCAAAGGGGAGGGCCGATAGAAGCGAGACATCAGCGATGCGGTACGTCAGTGTCGCCGTACCCGCAATGCGCATTGTAGCCGGCCTTCTCCTTTGGGGAGAAGGTGGCCGAAGGCCGGATGAGGGGTTGAGCAATGAAGAAGACTCTCCGCCGGTCATAATGGGCAGATCCAAACGACGCGACCTGAATGAGGATTGAACGTGCCCATGGAACCGCGGCTGACGCTGGTGACGCTGGGCGTCGCCGATGTGGCACGCGCGAAGGCGTTCTACGAGGCACTGGGTTTCAAACCCTGCGGTTTCGAGAATGAGCATGTCGGCTTCTACGAGGCAGGCGGCGTGGTGCTCGGGCTCTTCGGTCGCAAGCCGCTCGCCGAGGACGCGGGCGTTCCCGACGATGGCAAGGGATTTCGCGGCGTCTCGCTCGCCCACAACACGCGCAGCGAAGCCGAGGCCGACGCTGTTCTCGCTCATGCCGTTGCGTCAGGCGCAACGCTGATCAAGCCTGCGCAGAAGGTGTTCTGGGGTGGCTATTCAGGCTACTTTGCCGATCCCGATGGCCATTTCTGGGAGGTGGCCTACAACCCAGGCTTTCCGCTCGATGCGGCAGGCCGCATGCAGCTGCTGCCCAGAGCACGTTCAGGCGAAGTGGGAACCGGTTCGCCGTAGAACGTGCTCAAAGCCAAGACAAAGCACGTTCAGGCGAAGTGGGAACCGGTTCGCCGTAGAACGTGCTCAAAGCCAAGACAGAGCACGTTCAGGCGAAGTGGGAACCGGTTCGGCGTAGAACGTGCTCAAAG
>JANNSX010000084.1:0-2712 GCA_031403155.1 Hyphomicrobiaceae bacterium | reverse complement strand
TTGCTCGGCCTTATCGATCAGCGCCAGCAAGAGCCGCGCCATGGCCGGCGATCCGGCGTCGCCGGCAGCCGCGACGGCCCGGCCAACCCGCTTCAATTGCGGCTCGATCAGCCGCCCGGCGAGCGCCGCACCCTCGGCTGTAGTGTAGAGCAGCCGCACGCGACGATCGCTCGTGCCGGCCCGTTGCGCGATGTAGCCCTCCTCGACGAGTTGCTTCAAGACGCGGGCGAGGCTCTGCTTGGTGATCTTCAGAATGTCCAGCAGATCGGCAACCCGGAGGCCGGGGTAGCGATTGACGAAGTGTAGCACGCGGTGGTGGGCGCGGCCGAATCCGAACTCGGCCAGAATCTTGTCCGGACCCGCAGTGAAATCGCGGTAGGCGAAGAACAGCAGCTCGATCAGCTCGACGATGGTTTCGTCGGGTGGTGATGTCGGGGCGATCTGTTGCGGTGCGGGTCGCATCGAAGTTATGTCAGCCATGTTGACATATTTTTACGCTTTCGTTAGCTTTTGGCAAGAGCATTGCGGAGCCTTGGCCTGAGCGGCCCGCCCGAGGGAGGAAAAATCGATGGCTCTGATCCCCTATGACGATCGCGACGGCTTCATCTGGATGAACGGCAAGCTCGTGGACTGGCGGGATGCCAAGCTGCATGTGCTGAGCCACGGTCTGCATTACGGGAGCGGCGTGTTCGAGGGCGAGCGCGCCTATGGCGGCGAGGTCTTCAAGCTCACCGAGCATAGTCAGCGGCTCATCGAAAGCGGCAAGATCCTCGACTTCGACATTCCCTATTCGGTGGCCGAGATCGACCAGGCCTGCCGCGACACCATCGCCGCCAACAAATTTGCCGATTGCTACGTGCGCCCGATCGCCTGGCGCGGCAGCGAGGTCATGGGGGTGAGTGCCCAGCAGACCAAGATCAATCTTGCGATTGCCGTCTGGGAGTGGGGCTCTTATTTCGATCCGGCGCAGAAGATGAAGGGTATTCGCCTGGCGCGGGCCGTCTACAAGCGTCCCGATCCGGCAACCGCGCCGTCGAAGTCGAAGGCCGTTGGCCTCTACATGATCTGCACCATCGAGAAGCATCGCGCCGAGCGCGCCGGCTATGCCGATGCGCTGATGCTCGACTGGCGTGGCCGGGTCGCCGAATGCACCGGCGCCAACGTATTCCTCGTCAAGGACGGCGTCATCCACACGCCGACGCCGGATTGCTTCCTCGACGGCATCACGCGCCGCACGGTCATCGGTCTGGCGAAAAAGCGCGGCTACACGGTGAACGAGCGCGTCATCATGCCGGACGAGCTGGCGGGCTTCTCGGAGTGCTTCATCGTCGGCACGGCCGCCGAGGTGACGCCGGTCTCCGAGATCGGCGGCGTCATCTACAAGCCCGGCACCATCACCGAGACGCTGATGAACGACTACATGGCCGAGGTGCAGCCGAAGAAGGCCAAGCTCGCCAAGGCGAGTTGAGCGGCGTCCTTTCTGTCGCTATTGAGAGAAGCGCCGTTGCCGCAAAGCGACGGCGCTTTCGGTTTGGCAACCATGTGGACTGTTGCGCGTTGCGCACCGCGCGGCACGGCGCGACAGTCGGGCGATCCGCTCCAGGGAGGACGCCGTGATGAATATTGCAAGTTCTGCGCGTTGGCTGATCGCGCTGCTCGTTCTGTTGGGCCTCTTCGCCGGGCCAGTGGCGTCGGCGCCATTGGTGGGCCTCAAGGCCGATATCGCGACTGGAATCGTCGTCGAGGTGAAGACCGGCCTTGATGCCGGAAAATTCTGCACGGTCGTCCGCAGCTGCAACTTTTCGCGCAAGGCCGAGGTGCGCGGATGCCTCTCGAGCTATTCCTGCCGGCAATGCGATTTCGTCAAGCGCTGCTCGGGCGGACGTTGCGAGTGGCGCTCGCGCTGCGGCTGGGGCAGTGCGGGAAGCTGAGGGCTCCGACGCCAGCGTCCCTTGCGCCAAACCCGATGGCGCGCGACATGGCGCTTCAAAACTTCACTTTCGTCATTCCGGCGAAGGCCGGAATCCATTCAACTCTCGATGAAAGATTGAGCTATCCGCTTGGACAATCCTGGTCTTCCACAAGCTTGGATGGATGCCAGCCGGCGCTGGCATGACGGATTTGTGGGAATGCGCGACGTGGCGAGGATGCTAGGCGAATGGGCTCATATGCTATGAGCGTGCAGAGGCTATTGGGGAGTGTCCGATGTCCCTCGCGCGGCGGTTGAGCTTTGCTGGTTTCGGCCTTCTCGCCGGCGGCGCGCTCGGCGCGGGTGCCGGGTTGCTTTGCGGTCTCGCTTACACCGAGCTTGTGGGCACGACGGATTTCGAGGGCGCGTCGGGCTATGTCGTTGTCGCCTGGCTCGTCTGCGGGCTGTTCCTCGGCGTGATCGCCGGAACGATCATCGGGGCGCGGTGGGGTCGGTAAGCTGGCGCTGAAGGACGCGGGAGATTGTAGGGGCGACCGGTGGTCGCCCGTCTTCGATCGTCTTGCCGTGTCACCAAGAAGGGCGACCGCCGGTCGCCCCTACAAGTAGCTCGACCAAGCCTACTCCCACCTCTCCCGCGCCGCATCATCGCTCGCCTTCGCGTCGACCCACACCGTCTCGCCTGACACCCGCTCCTCGCGCTTCCAGAACGGCGCATCGGTCTTGAGGTAGTCCATGAGAAACCGCGCCGCCTCGAAGGCGGCCTCGCGATGGGCAGACGCCGT
>JANNSX010000083.1:0-18327 GCA_031403155.1 Hyphomicrobiaceae bacterium | reverse complement strand
CAAGACCAAGTGGGTGATCCTCAACTCGCCGTCGAACCCCTCGGGTGCTGCCTATTCGCGCTCCGAGCTCAAGGCGCTGACGGATGTGTTTCTGAAGCATCCCCATGTCTGGCTGCTGACCGACGACATGTACGAGCATTTGCTCTACACCGGCGAGCCTTTCGTGACGCCCGCCCAGGTCGAGCCCAAGCTCTACGAGCGCACGCTCACCATGAACGGCGTGTCCAAATCCTATGCCATGACGGGCTGGCGCATCGGCTATGGCGCCGGCCCCGAGCCGCTCATCAAGGCGATGGCGAAGCTGCAATCGCAGTCGACGTCGAACCCATCGTCGATCGCGCAATACGCGGCGGTCGAGGCGCTGAACGGCACACAGGACTTCATCGCTGAGCGGTGCCAGGTGTTCAAGGGCCGGCGCGATCTCGTCGTGTCGATGCTGAACCAGGCGAAGGGACTGCAGTGCCCTAGCCCGGAGGGCGCTTTCTATGTTTATCCGAGCTGCGCCGGCCTCATCGGCAAGACCTCGGGCGGCGGGCGCAAGCTTGGCACCGACGAGGATGTGGTGACGGCGCTGCTCGAGGAGGAGGGCGTTGCCGTCGTCCAGGGCGCGGCCTTCGGACTCTCGCCCTTCTTCCGTATTTCCTACGCGACCTCGACGGAGGCGCTGGAGGAGGCCTGCCGGCGCATCCAGCGGTTCTGCGGGAATGTCAGGTAGTGGGTACTCAAATTGAGGTGCGGCATCGGAATGGCCTCGCTGCAATCGGCCCTCCCCTTTGGGGGGAGGGCAATCGCGAATGCCGATCCCATGGAGCCTCATCAATCGCCGCCCCCTTTCCTCCCCCTTCTTATGGGGGAGGACCGCGCGCCTTGGGCTTAGACGCGCCGCGGCTAAGTCCTTCGGCGCGCCAAGGTGGGGGTGTTGGTTCGACGCTGCAAGGTGTGGCGGGCCGACAGTCACTCGCACCATACATCAGCGATGCCGCTGTCATCGCTAAGCAAATGATCGTGCGGCGAAGTGTGTGAACATTTTGAGCCGGACGGTCGAGAGGACGAAGTCCGCCGGACGAGCACCCCCACCTATGTTCGCCTAAGGGTTTAGCTGACACTAAACCCAAGGCGAACAGTCCTCCCCCATAGGAAGGGGGAGGAGAGGCCTCTCAAGCCCAGACCGCCCACGTCCCGAAAAAAGTCCTGAGCGTCCGCGGCTCGGATAAAACCGTTTGGCGATCAGCGGCTTGCGGAGCCGGACGCCAAATATCGCGCGCCTCTGGCTGCGGCCTCACGATGGTTCGCTGCGGAATGTCCAGCAGCTCTTCGGAGGTTGCCATGGCGTAGCCAGCGGCACGCACGGCGTCGTTCAACGAGCCTCTACTCATACCAACACCGCCTCCCGAAAAGAGGCCCCCGCTTACATTGCCCTCGAGAGAACGTACTTATTCTCTCAACCTGATTAAATGTGGCGGGAAGGCAACTGTCAATCCTGCACTGCACCAATTCGTACATGTGTCTTTCTGGGACATGAAGAGCGGCGGTGCGGCGTATCCTATTCGATCTGATCATCGGCCGGAGTGCGATTGATCCGTTGGCGGATCGATGATCCTGCAATTCGCCAATTACCAACGCTACCGCCATCGAGCGATCCGAAGGGGCTTGCCACTGGCAAATTCCAGCGCGAGACTGGCTTGCTAGACGCCGGGGCCCGGCGGGCTTCGAGGCGTCCGTCAACACCAACGACGGAGGAACACGGCATGGGGCAGTCCGATGGCCCAGGAGGCAGAAGATCGCGGCTGATCGCAGTGGTCGGCCCATTCCAGAGCGGTAAGACGACGCTCCTCGAAGCGATCCTTGCGCGCACCGGCGCGGTTCAGCGGCAAGGCAAAGTCAGCGAAGGCAATACCGTCGGCGACCAGAGTGGGGAAGCACGCGCCCATCAGATGTCGGTCGAGCTCAACGTCGCCGAGACGACGTTCATGGACGACAGCTACACCTTCATCGATTGTCCCGGCTCCATCGAGCTTCAGTACGAGAGCGCCTCCGCGCTCACCGCTTGTGATGCGGCGATCGTCGTCTGCGAGCCTGACGCGAAGAAAGCTCCGCATCTTCAGCTCATCCTGCGCGACCTGGAAGATCGCGGCATTCCCCACTTCCTTTTCATCAACAAGATCGACAAGGCCGAAGGGCGCATCCGCGATCTGCTGCCGCTCTTGCAACCGGCGAGCAAGAAACCGCTCGTGTTGCGCCAGATTCCGATCTGGAAGAACGGCATCGCGACAGGCTTCGTCGATCTCGCCCTCGAGCGCGCGTTCGTCTACCGCGAGCATGCGCCGAGCGAGCTCATCGAGATGCCGAAAGACATCTCCGATCGCGAGCACGAGGCCCGCTTCAACATGCTCGAGAAGCTCGCCGACTATGACGATGAGCTGATGGAGCAGCTCTTGTCCGACATGGAGCCGCCGCGCGATCGTATCTTCGAGGATCTGAAGAAGGAGCTCCGGGCCGGCGACATCTGTCCGGTGCTGCTCGGTTCGGCTGAGAACGGCAACGGCATCCTGCGCCTCATGAAGGCGCTCCGCCACGACGCGCCGACGGTCGAGGAAACGGCGAAACGCCTCGGTGTCAAGGGCGGCAAGGCGATCGGCCAGGTGCTGAAATCGATGCACACGGCGCACGGCGGCAAGGTCTCGCTCGTCCGCGTGCTTAGCGGAGAATTCGCCGACGGCGCGCATGTGACGGGCGCCGAGAACGAGGACCGGGTCGCCGGCGTCTTCGCGCTCAAAGGCCAGGAGCTGACGAAGCGCGGACCGGCCAAGCTCGGAGACACCGTCGGGCTTGGCCGCCTCGACAGCATCCACACGGGCGAGACGATCACCACCGAGAAAGCCAGCCCGGCGCAGATCGGCGGCATCGCAGCGCCCCAGCCCGTCTTCTCCACCGCCGTCGTCATCAAGGAGAAGAAGGACGAGGTGAAGCTCACCGCGGCGATCCACAAGATCGTCGAGGAGGACCCCTCGATCTCCCTCGAGCACAGTCACGACACCGGGCAGATCGTGCTGCACGGTCAGGGCGAGATGCATCTGCGCGTCGCCATCGAGCGGCTGGTCCGCAAATACGGCGTCGACGTCGCCCGCCGCGAGCGGCAGGTCGCCTACAAGGAGACGATCAGGAAACCGGTCGAGATCCGCGGGCGTCACAAAAAGCAGTCGGGCGGCCACGGTCAGTTCGGTGATATCGTGCTCGAGATCACGCCTTTGCCGCGCGGCTCGGGCTTCCAGTTCTCCGAGCGCATCACCGGCGGCGTCGTGCCGAGAAATTTCTTCGCCTCCGTCGAGAAGGGCGTGAAGGACTTTCTCCACCACGGGCCGCTGGGCTTCACGGTCGTCGATATCGGCGTGGCGCTGATCGACGGCTCCTATCATGCGGTGGATTCTTCCGACATGGCCTTCCAGACGGCCGGCCGCATTGCCATGAGCGAGGGCATGCCGAAGTGCTCGCCGGTGCTGCTCGAGCCCATCATGCACGTCGATGTCGTGGTTCCGAACGAGGCGACGTCCAAGGTCAACTCGATCATCTCCTCGCGCCGGGGCCAGATCCTGGGCTTCGACGCGCGCGAGGGCTTCGAGGGCTGGGATGTCGTCAAGGCCCAGATCCCGGAGGCCGAAATGGGCAATCTCATCGTCGAACTCCGCTCGGTGACGGCCGGTGTCGGCACCTATACCCAGCGCTTCGATCATCTGGCGGAGCTGACGGGCCGGGTCGCCGACCAGGTGCTCGCCCAGCATGCCAAGCAGGCGGCGTGAGGTGGGTGGTTGGGGGTCAGACCCTGCGGGTCTGACCCTTGTTCGCAGACTTCGGAGCGGGGTCAGACCCGCAGGGTCGGACCCCCGAGCAGGAATTACCCTCGCAAAGGCTTGATTTGGTTGTGAACGCCGGTAGGCATATCTGGCAGTGTGCCGGTAAGCCGATCCACGCCGTCGTCAGGCGCGTAGCCCCGTCACCCAAGGAGACTCGCCATGCTGAGCCGCCCAAGCCGCCCCTGGAACCTGCCCGAGCGGCTCGTGACGCCCGAGCGCTTTGCGATGAGCCGCCGGGCCGTGCTCGCCGGCGGCGCCGCCGCGGCAGCGCTTGCCATCGCGGCGCCCGCCAAGGCCAATTGGCTGTTCGGCGGCGTCGACGAGGCCGCCGTCAAGGCGACCATCGAGGCGACCAAGGCCGATCCCTCGATTGGGCTCTACCCCGCCAAGCTCAACGAAGCCTTCAAGGACGCCGGCCGCCTGCCGACGGATGAACTCGCCAACGCGTCCTACAACAATTACTACGAGTTCGGTTCCAGCAAAAACATCTTCGACAAGGCACAGGCGTTGAACCTGCGTCCCTGGACGATCGCCATTGACGGCATGGTCGAGGCGCCGATGACCATCGGCATCGACGATCTCCTGAAGAAGGTGACGCTCGAGGAGCGCATCGTCCGCCACCGCTGCGTCGAGGCCTGGGCGATGGTCGTGCCGTGGACCGGCTTCCCGCTGAAGGCGCTTATCGATATCGCGAAGCCCTTGGGCAGCGCCAAGTATGTGCGCTTCGAGACCTTCATGGATACCACCGTCTCGGCCGAGCAGGCGCGCGGCTTCGGCTATCCCTGGCCCTATGTCGAGGGGTTGACGATGGCGGAAGCGACGAACGATCTGGCCTTCCTCGTCACCGGCGCCTACGGCCGGCCGATGGCGAAACAATTCGGCGCGCCGATCCGCCTGCATCTGCCCTGGAAGTACGGCTTCAAGTCGGTGAAGTCGATCGTGAAAGTGTCGTTCACCGAGGAGCGGCCGGTGAGCTTCTGGGAAACGTTGCAGTCGGTCGAATACGGCTTCTGGGCCAACGTCAATCCGGAAGTCTCGCACCCCAGATGGAGCCAGGCCAACGAGCGCGTGCTGGGCACCGAGGAAACGCAACCGACCAAGCTGTTCAATGGCTACGGCGAGTGGGTGGCGGGGCTTTACAAGGGGTTGGAGGGGGAGCGGTTGTTTGTGTGAGGGGGGGCGAGATTGCCGGTGGTATATAGGAGGGGATATTGACGCTGATAACATCACACCCGGCTATCGCTAGGCTTAACTTTCAGCGTCTTGGCGGACGTGCCGCAGCATGCCGACCGAGGGTGCTAAAGTTGATCCAATGAAGCAGAAGTTGGAAAAATGGTTGGGCTGGATGGACACGATTCAAGCCGACATCCGAGGAGTCCTGGTCGCCCAACGCATGCACCATGAGCTACAGGAGATCATCGATACCAATTCCGATCTTCCTGAGACCAACGACCTTTATGGACGCCTCGGAAGCACCTATACGTCCCACGTTGTGATCGGGCTGAGACGGCAATTGAAGACAGGAGATGAACAGGTTTCCTTGGCTGCCATGTTCAAGGAAATGATCGCGACGCCGCAGGCTGTCACCCGTACCTACTACCGATCCCACTACACGGACTCAAACGTCGCGGATCTTGCCGGCGGACATTTTGATCAGTTTGCGAGCACCGGTGCATCACACATCGATCAATCTCGTGTGCAGGCTGATTTTGACGAGTTGAAGTGTGTCACAGCGAAGTGTGAAGAATACGCTGATCGTCGCGTCGCCCACATGGACAAGCGGAAGCCTAGATCAGCTCCAACTTACTTAGAATTAGATGCGGCGATCTCCACATTGGATCGGCTTTACGTGAAGTATCATCGTCTATTATTTGCGCAGTCTATGACAAGCTTGCTGCCCGCACGGCAATATGATTGGACCAGCGTACTCCGGATTCCGTGGATCAAGTAACTGCAGCCATTGGGGATTGACTAGCGCCATATCGTGATGCGTACGCTATCCCGTCCGGGCAATCCTGTGGAAGTCCCCTCCCTCCGCCTCTCGCCCACTCCCCCTCTAAGCTCACGATCCCCACAAGGTCCCTCAACCCCATCACGGCCGCGTCATGGCGAATCCATGCTCGACGGCGGCCGCCTAGAGTGCTTCCGGAAAAGTGCGAAGCGGTTTTCCGAAAAGAAGCACGGCAAACCAAGTAGAGAGTGCTTCCGGAAAAGTGCGAAGCGGTTTTCCGAAAAGAAGCACGGCAAACCAAGGAATTAGGGTGTTGAAGTGATCGAACGAAAAACGGAAACACCCTAGCCGGCGCCACCCTGCCGTTAGGGGTCTGGGAGAACCAGCCCCAACTACTTTCGCCCCGGATGTAGGCGAGGGGTCTCCACATGGGACCTCGGCCCCGGAAGCTCACGGCGGCGGCAAACCCTCGGCGACGACGGAGTGGTTGCGCGCGAGATCGTCATCCACGGGCGCGTTCGCGCCGGTGGATGACGTGAATCTCTCGCGCCAGCATTGGCTTTCGCGAACGATTCACGCCTCACACGGGATCGTCGACGCGATCCTGTGTGAGGCGATCGTGCGCGTGCCACATCCGAATGAGTCCACCACGGGCCGGCCACTCCGTCCCTCTGGACTTTCATGCTCTCGGGTTCGGGAACGGACCGCGGTGAGGGCGGAGCGTCGGCTCGCGCACGCTCAGGCGAAGCGGGCACCGGTTCGCGCGTCAAGAGCGTGCGCAAAGCAGAAGCTGTAGGTTGGGTTAGCGCGGGCAATGACGGACATGAAGGTGACGAAACTCGCTCCGCGCGTAACCCAACGGCGCCATCGCGAAGCACTGTTGGGTTACGCGCGGCTCAGCATTTCGCGATCACGCAGCACCCTGCCTGCGCTAACCCAACCTACGCTCCCCGACTCCCGATTGGCGACTGCCGAAATCCGATGCCGCTAATACCGCGTCACCAGCCCGAAATTGATCATGCCCATTTGGGCGTCGAGCTCTTGCGAGCCGGCGGGAAGCGAAATGTAGGTTTCGCTGCCATAGTCGAGATGGAGGTATTCGGCGCGCAAGGTGATCGACGAGTTCCACACATATTCGAGGCCGCCACCGGCCGCATAGCCGGAGAGGAAGTTTTCATCCGAGACCGCCGCGAGATTGTCCGTCACCTCGAGGTCGCCGAAGGCCCAGCCGCCGGTGCCGTAGAGCATGAAACGATTGAAGGCGAGGCCGAGCCGGCCGCGCAAGGTGCCCACGTAGTTCATTTCGGATTCGAATTGGCCGATGCCGGCGCCACGGCCGTCACCGTCGATCCAGGCGTAGGAGGCATTGCCGACGACGCCAAAGACGAAAGTGCCGCGCTGCCAGTCATAGCCGACCTCGCCACCCACGCGGAACCCTTCGGGGTCCTCAAGCAGAGCCGAACCGGTGCCGCCGAGGTCGAGTGTCTCGTAGCCGAAGTCGGGGCTGAGGATGGCGCCCTGCCAGGAGACCTCGCCGAGTTCTGCGTCGGAGGCCGGAGCCAAATCGAAGCCTTGAGCGGCGGCCGGCAAATGGGCGAGCGACAGCAAGGCCATGGCGCCAACAACGGTGCGGCAGACAACGGACAGGCGCATGGCAACCCCTCTTGGCCGAGAACTCGGCCCCCAAAGACCCGATCGAGCCACGATGATTCGCCATCCTAGAGGCACCGTGCCGGAGATCAGAACCGGATTGCGGCGCGACCGGCGGAAATCGCCGCCCATGTGTCGTTGCGGATACAGGATAAGATCAGGCCCGGTGGCTCAATTCGCCAAATCCACAGCTCCGGCTGGTCTTTGCCGCAATTCTTCCTATGCTGGCCCCTCAACCGACTCTTTGGGTACCACCTCGCGCCGATGACGCTTCGCGCCGACAGCTCCACCTCCCGACTCGCCTACCGGAGCCTGTGGCTCATGGTCGTGGTGCTGCAACTGGCTGTGCTCGCCATCCTGCTCCATCGTTTCGCGGGGCTGGCGACGCCTGTCGCCCTCAACCTCATTGCGGCGGCCCTGGCGGGAGCGGCCGTTGCGGCGTTCATGGGCTTCCTCGCGCTCATCGACATCTGGCGGACCGGACGGCACGGAGCAGCCGCGGCGGCGGTGACCTTGGTTCTGGCCGGGCTCTTCTCGCTCTGGCCGGCTTATCTTCTGGGAGAGGCCGTCTCGAGCCCGAGGCTTGCCGATGTCACGACCGATGCCGCCGAGCCCCCGAGTTTCGCGGGGCTTGCCAGCGCACGCGGCTTCGGCGCCAATTCGATCACCTATGCGGCGGCCGAGTTCGCGCCGGCGCAGCAGGAGGCCTATCCCGATATCGCACCGGTGATCACGCCCAGGCCGCTTGCCGAGACCTTCGCGATCGCGCGCGAGGTGGTGACGAAAGCCGGCCTCGAGATCGCGGCCGAGGAAGCGCCGGGCCGATCTGGTTCGGCCGGCCGGATCGAAGCCACCGAGACGACGCTCGTCATGGGCTTCGTCGACGACATCTCGGTGCGAGTGACCGGCGATGAGCAGGCCTCGCGCATCGATATTCGCTCCCAATCGCGCTACGGCCTGCACGATCTCGGCCGCAATGCGCTGAGGGTGCGCTCGCTCATCAAGGACTTACACATGCGGCTCGACGCGAGCGCGCCGGCCCCCAAGGAGGCGGTGGCCGCCCTCGACCCCGAGGATGCCGAGGGGGAGGGCACGTCCAGCAAGTCTAAGAAGAAAGTCAAGAAACCGGCGAATACGAACTCTGAAGCGTTGGCGGCTCCGCGCAAATCACAAGTCCGCGCTCGATCAGATGCTCGACGTGCGCAAGCGCAGAAAGCGAAGCCGCGTAAACAAGCGGCCCGTCGACGCCGCGATACACTGATCGAACAACTCGGTCGATAGTCGTGGCGCCGCCGCGAATGCATTCGAGGATGGCTTCCTCCCGCCAACGCCGGTGCAGCATGTAGGCTTTAGTGAGCCGCTGCGGCTGGTGCACCACCTCGCCATGGCCCGCCAGATAGAGCCTGTCGCGCCGCTTCAAAAGCCGCTCGAGGGACGCGTAGTAGTCGCTCATGCGGCCTTCGGGCGGGGCGACGACCGTGGTGTTCCAGCCCATGACGTGATCGCCGGAGAACAGGATGCCCTTGCCTTCGACGGCGAAGCAGAGATGGTCGGGCGCGTGGCCGGGCGTCGCGATGGCGACGAGACGAAAGCCGTCGCATTTGACCATGTCGCCGTCGGCGAGCGGCCGGTCGGGACGGAAGTCGAGATCGACGAAAGATTTAGCGCGCGGATCGGGGATGGCGACGCCACGGGGCGCGGCACCAGCCGCTGCACCGCCGGTCTTGGCGCCGGTTGCCTGTTTGATGGCGGCGAGACTGTCGCAATGGTCGCGATGGGTGTGGGTAAGGAGGATATCGGTGACCGGCCGGCCGGCAATGGCTGCGATGACAGCTTTCTCGTGCGCCGCATCGCCCGGGCCGGGATCGATGACGATGAGCTTATCCTGGCCGAGGATGTAGGTGTTCGTGCCCTTGAAGGTCAGCGGCCCCGGGTTCTCGGCAACGATCCGGACGATGCCGGGCGCCACCTCTTTGGAGACGCCGTAGGCGAAGTCCATTTCGCGGTTGAAGGCGATCTGCAACGCTATTCCTTTCTCTACCTTGCCCGTCCGGGATTAGTTCTTAGGTTATCGGCGCGCGCGCTGGCAAGGCAGCATGGACGTTAGAGTGCTTTCCGGAAAAGCCTGTCCCGGCGAAGGCCAGGATCCGAAGCGGTTTTCCGAAAAGAAGCACGGCAAACCAAGGAGTGAGGGTGTTGGAGTGATCGAACGAAAAACGGCAACACCCTAGTGGCCCGTCGCGCCAAAATCGCATGCTCGCCGGGCGTCCGTTCGATTTTGGCGCGACATGAGGGCCACTAGCAGTATCATGAGCTTAGTGTGGCGTTCATCGCGCCATAGTTGACACGGACCGTGCAGCGCGACTGGTCAACTATGGCGCGACGCCACACTAGTGATCCGACTCTGACATTTGGGTCCCTGCGACGGACCACTAGGCATTTGCTTGGTGGAGCGATTGGGCTGCCGGATGCGGACTCATCCGTCAGCATCGCACCACTGGCGGTCGTGGACGACTGAGCAGCGCGGCAATCGAGGAAGGCACGTCGAGGGGGCGTTGACCGTTTCGAGCGGGAAGGATTTGTTACGTCCCACGGTCGAACGGCCGCCAGTGGAATGGATCAAGAAAGGCGCTCCTTAGCGCCACAGGGAGGGACTTCATGAATCTCACACGTCGTCATGTGCTGGCGGGTGGTGCCGCTGCCGCAACCGTTCCGCTCATCGGCTTGCCGCGCGGGGCCAAGGCCGCCGTCGATACCGTCACCATCGCCTATCACGTCAACCTGCCGAGTTTCGATCCGACCGTCGGTCTCTCGGCCACGAACCCGACGATCCAGTCGATCTACCAGTCGGTGTTCGACCAGTTCATTCCGCAGAATCCCGATCTTACGCAGGCGCCGGGCATCGTCGAGAAGTGGGGCTGGAACGAGGACCGCACGCAGATTTTCCTCGACATCCGTCCGGGCGTGACCTGGCACGACGGCTCAGCCCTGACGCCCGACGATGTCGTCTGGTCGCTCCAGCGCGCCGGCGATGAGAAGTCCGGCAATCCGATCCAGTTCATCTGGGGCAAGATCGGCGACTTCAAGGTCGACGGCAACAAGGTGACGGCGGCCGTCAAATCCTTCGAGCCCACCATCTTCAAATGGATGAGCTTCCTCACCGGCTACGTCATGCCGAAGGCCTACTACGAGAAGGCTGGCGCAGCGGGCTTCGAGGCCAAGCCCGTCGGCTCCGGCCCCTACATGGTCGATGCCTATGAGACAAACGGCTTCGTGCGCCTCAAGGCCAATCCCAACTACTGGGGCGGCAAGCCCGCGATCGAGACGGCGATCTTCAAATTCGTGCCGGATGCGACCGCGCGCGTCGCCGAGATCGAGAGCGGCTCCTCGGACGTGACGCTCGAGATCCCCTACGAGGAGTTCGACCGCCTCAAGGGCGTGGCCGGCCTCAAGGGGATCACCACGCCGATCTCCGACATCGGCATGATCTTCATCAACGACGTCGAGCCGATGACGGACAAGAACGTGCGGCTTGCCGCCTCTATCTCGATCGACAAGAAGGCCATCGTCGAGAAGCTGTTGCGGGGCTACGGCGTACCGATCTCGACGCTGGCGGCGCCGCCCTACGCAGCCTTCGATCCGTCCATCGAGGTGCCCTTCGATCCGGCGAAGGCGACCGAGCTGTTGGCGGCATCCGGCTTCTCGCCCGACAAGCCGGTCAAGTTCACGATGCAGACGACGCGCGGCTTCAAGCCGAAGGACTATGAGATGGTGCAGGCCATCGTCGGCATGTGGCGCAAGGTCGGCATCGAGGCCGAGATCGAGGTCTACGAGATCGCCAAGCACTACGAGCTGCGCGGGGCCGATACCCTGGCGCCGGCTGCCTTCTACAATTGGGGCAACTCAATCGGCGATCCATCGACGTCGACGGGTTTCGCGATGTTCGGGCCGAGCCCGCACTCGGTCTACGACGGGCAGGACGTCATCGACATGATCGGCCCGCTCTGGGGCGAGCCGGACGAGGCCAAGCGCATCGCCGGCTACAAGGCCGTCGACAAGTACATCGCCGAGAACGGCCTCGTCATTCCGCTGCTCCAGTACGTGCAGCCGATCGTGCATAAGGACACCATCACGGTGACCCCGCATGTCTCGGGCGCCCTGCAGCCGCACCGGATGGCGGGGGCTTAGCACACCGAGGTCGCCGCATCTTTTCCTCCCCCTTTTTATGGGGGAGGACTGCGCGCCTTGGACTTAGCGGCGTAGCCGGTAAGTCCTTAGGCGCGCCTAGGTGGGGGTGCTGGTGCAGCGGTGCGAAATCTATCGACTTCGCCACTCGAAGTTTATTGACGCGAAGCGGTCCGGTGCAAGCGTTGATCGTCTAGGCGACTTGGGCATCGAGCCTGCCGCACGAGCACCCCCACCTATGTTCGCCTAAGGGTTTAGCTTGACGCTAAACCCAAGGCGAACAGTCCTCCCCCATAAAAAGGGGGAGGAAAGAGTGCGGTGGCCGCTGCCGGTTTTCGGGCCTTGCGCGATTGTCGACTGGTCCGGTTCATCCTCCATCGCAGTTTCTCTTGCACCGGTCGCCAAGGCATGTGACTTGCAACATTGAGGGCGGGATCAGAGTGCGGGCTAGGGGTAGCCTGCGTTAGGGAAGTTTCGGCGTCAGCCCGCCATGCTCGTTAACCGTATTCTCTCGCGTCTCGTCCAGTCGGTGCCGACGCTCGTTGGCGTCGCGATCATCGTATTCGTGCTGATCCGCGTCGTTCCCGGCAATCCGATCTCCATGATGCTGCCGCCTGGCGCGACCGATGCCGACATCCAGCGGCTGAAGGCGCTGTACGGCCTCGATAAGGGCCTCGTCGAGCAGTTCTTCATCTGGGCCCGCGAGGCGCTCACCGGCAATTTCGGAACCTCCATCAGCCTGCGCCAGGACGTGCTCGGCATGGTGCTGTCGCGGCTGCCGGCGACGCTGGAGCTGGTGGCGATCGCAACCCTCGTTGCCGTGCTGCTAGGCACCGCACTCGCCGTTGTCGGCACGCGCTATCGCGGACGCTGGCCGGAGGCGGTGGTCGATACCATCGGCGGCTTCGGGCAATCGGTGCCGGACTTCATCTGGGCGCTGGGTTTCATCCTCATCTTCGGCGTGTTGATGCCGGTGATGCCGATCTCGGGCCGCTCGGACCCCGCGATCTCCTTCGACTACGCGACGCGGTTCTACCTGATCGAGAGTCTGCTCCGCTTCGACGGACGCGCCTTCGCCGATCTTCTCTCCCATGCGCTGATGCCGGCGCTGGCGCTCGGCCTGCCGCTCGCCGCCATCATCGCGCGCGTGCTTAAGGGCTCGCTCGCGGAGGAGCTGACGCAGGATTATGTGCTGCTCGCCCGCGTCAAAGGACACTCGGAATGGCGGATCATCGTCCGCGAGGCCTTGCGCAACGCCGCCATCCCGACCGTCAACCTGACCGGCGTGCAGGTGATCTTCCTGATCGGCGGCAGCGTGCTGGTGGAGCGCATCTTCTCCTTTCCCGGCATCGGCAATCTTTCGATCGATGCCGTCATTAATCGCGACCTGCCGATGATCCAAGGGCTCGTGCTGATGTTCGCGGTGCTGTTCATTCTGGTCAACCTCGCGCTCGATCTCCTGACGATCTGGCTCAATCCGAAACTGCGTCATGGCTGAGAGCACGGCAACGCGCGCAGGAGCGCCAGGAACAATCGGGCGATGCCTAGGGAACTGGCGCGTCGCCGTTGGCGGCGGCGCGTTGGCGCTCATCGTGCTCGTTGCGATTTTCGCGCCGGTCATTTCTCCGTTCGATCCCCTCGAGCAGGATTTGATCGCACAGCTCGAAGGCCCCTCTTGGAGTTTTCGCGAAGGCCATTTCCTCGGGGCCGACAGCCTCGGTCGCGATCTCCTGTCACGACTGTTTCACGGCGCGCGCATTGCCTTGACGGTGGCCGTCGGCGCCGCCGTGCCGACGATGATCATCGGCACGATCCTCGGACTGCTCGCCGGCTATCTCGGTGGCGTGACGGACGCGGTGATCTCGCGTCTCATCGACGTGTGGACGTCCTTTCCGCCGGTGCTGCTCTCGATCATCCTCGTCGCGCTCATCGGCACCGGGCTGTTTTCAGTTATCTTCGCCATCATCGTCATCGACTGGACGCGCTTCGCGCGTGTCGTGCGCGCCGAGACGCTCAAGCAGCGGCATATGGACTATGTCGATGCGGCCGTCGTCTCGGGCCTGAAGCCGCTCGCCATTCTGTTCCGCGAAATCCTGCCGAACGTGCTGCCGCTGGTGCTCGTGCTCTTCACGCTCGAGATGGGCATTGCCGTCATCGTCGAGGCGATCCTCTCCTTCGTCGGCTTGTCGCTCTCGAGTGACGCACCGACTTGGGGCGGCATGATCGCGGAAGGCCGCCAGCTCATCAACCAGGCGCCTTACATCCTGACGCTGCCCATGCTCGCCATCCTCGCCACGGTGCTCGGCCTCAACCTCCTAGGCGACGGCCTTAAGGCTGAACTTGACCCGGTGCTGAGATGAGGAGAGTGGCTCAGTGCCGATCTGCCCGTCCGTCGATCCGGCGCGAGCGCACACGGGCCCCGGCCGTCCATGCGAAGCATGGCTTCGCCATGACCGCCGGGATGACGGACACGGTGGGGTTGAGGGACGTGGCGGGAGCTTGCCATGTCTGAGCCTCTCCTCACCATCGAGCGCCTCAGTGCCGTGACTTCGGGACACGCGCCGAAGCCGATCCTGCATGATGTCTCGCTCGAGGTGTGCGAGGGCGAGGTACATGGGCTCGTCGGGCTATCGGGTGCCGGCAAGTCGATGATCGCCAAGGCGGTGCTTGGCGTGTTGCCGCGGGCGATCGTGCTGACCGGTGGCTCCATTCGCTTTCGCACAGTCGAGCTTGCGGGCCTCATGCCCGAGCAGCATCGCGCCATCACTCATCGTGAGATCGCGCTCATCCCGCAGGACCCGCTCTCCGCGCTCAATCCTTCGCGCCGGATCGAAGCCCAGATGACGGATGTCATGCGGTTGCGCATGGGGCTGTCGAAGGCCGCGGCGCATGCGAAGGCGCTCGCGCTTCTGGAGGAGGTGCGGATCCGCGAGCCCGAGGCCGTGCTGCGCCGCTACCCGCACGAGCTGTCGGGCGGCATGCGCCAGCGCGTGCTGATCGCCACCGCCTTCGCCTCCGAGCCGAAGCTCATTGTGGCAGACGAGCCGACGACCGCGCTCGATGTGACGGTGCAGAAGCAGATCCTCAAGCTCATCCACGATCTGCGCCGCCGCCACGGCACCGCGATCCTGTTCGTGACGCACGATCTGGGCGTCGTCGCCAAGATCTGCGATCGCGTCTCTGTCATGCACCAAGGCGCCATCGTCGAGCAGGGGACGGCGGCGTCGCTGTTTGCGGCACCCCGGCATCCGTTTACCCGCGCGCTGTTCGCGGCGACGCCACGCCATGACCGGCCCGCGACCGAACTCAGACCGGTTCCAGCCGACATTCTAGCCGAGACGCCCGCGCCGTTGCGCGAGGCTGCCGAATGACCCCGCCCCTCCTCTCCGCGACCGGTCTCGAGGTGGTATTCCCCGATCTTGCGCGCAAGCCGCTCTTCGGCGCGGCGCCGATGAACCGCATCCTGCACGGCGTCGATTTCTCGATCTGGCCGGGGGAGACGGTCGGCATTGTGGGCGAATCCGGCTCCGGCAAGACGACGCTCGGGCGCGCGCTCGTGCGGCTCATCGAGCCGGCGGCGGGCATAGTCGTCTTCGACGGACAGGACATCACCCACGCCCGCGAGCCGGCGCTTCGGCCGCTCCGCCCGCGGATGCAGATGATCTTCCAGAACGCGCTGACGAGCCTCAACCCCCGCAAGCCGGTTATTGACAGCATCATGGCGCCGGCCATCGCCGCGGGGCGGCCCTATCAAGCGCGCCCTCTGGCGATGCGGGCGCTCGAGAGGGCTGGTCTCACGCAAGAGCTCGGCTCCCGCTATCCCCATCAACTCTCCGGCGGCCAGCGCCAGCGTGCCGGCATCGCCCGCGCCATCGTCAACGAGCCGGCCTTCATCCTGGCGGACGAGATCGTCTCAGGCCTCGATGTCTCGACGCAGGCGCAGATCCTGACGCTGCTCCGCGAGTTGCAAAAGGACATGGGGCTGGCACTGGCCTTCATCGCCCATGATCTGGCCGTCGTGCGCGTGCTCTGCGAGCGCGTCGTCGTCATGCTGCAGGGCCGGATCGTCGAAGAGGGGCCGGCGGCGCAGCTGTTCGCGAGCCCTCGGCACCCCTACACGGCCATGCTCATCGACGCCATTCCACTGCCGGAAATCGATCCGGGCTGGCTCGACCGGAAAACGCCGGCCGAGATGGCCGGTGTTAACCCTGATCAGCGGCCGATCATTGTCTCCAAGCCCGCACTGCCGCAGACGAGTGGCGAGAGCTGGCCCGCCATCAGTGCCCAATTCAAGAGTGGAGGACGCACCGTGTCCAAGTACATCGACATCGAGGCCAATGACGGCCGCACCTTCAAGGCCTACATGGCCAAGCCCGCGACGGGCTCGGGCCCTGGCCTCGTCGTGCTCCCCGACATCTTCGGCATCAACGCCACGATCCGCAGCATGGCCGATCACTTCGCCGAGGAAGGCTATGTCGTCCTTGTGCCTGACATCTTCTGGCGGCAGCAACCGGGCGTCGAGATCGGCTACAGCGAGGCCGAGCGGTCGCGCGCCATCGCATTCTATCAAGGTTTCGACATGGCCGCCGGCATCGCCGACATCGCGGCGACGATCGGCACGCTCCGCAAGCGCCCCGAGCAGAAGGGCAAGGTCGGCATCCTCGGCCACACCTTCGGCGGCACGCTCGCCTATCTCGCCGCCGCGCGCACCGATGTCGATTGCGCCGTCTCCTACTACGGCGTCGGGCTCGATGCGCAACTGGGGGAGGCGCGCGGCGTGCGTTGCCCGATGGTTGTGCACATCGCCGGCAACGATCATCACATGCCCGTCGAGGCCCAGAGCCGCATTGCCGGTGCCTTCAAGGCGCGGCCCGATGTGGAAGTCTACACCTATCCGGGCGTCGACAACGCCTTCGCCACCCCCGGCCGCGATACCTTCGATCGGCCGTCGGCCAACATGGCACTGACGCGCTCGCTGACACTGCTGAAGCGTGTCATGGGGCCATACTACTCGCTCGCCGAGGTGTGGGAGGAGCATGTCGCGACCGAGTTCGCGACCAAGCAGGTCGACGAGACCATGCAGACCATGGTCGGCGACCCTTACGTCAATCACATCCCGACCATGACCGGCGGCGTCGGCTTCGAAGAATTGAAGCGCTTCTACAAGTATCACTTTATTCCGTCGAATCCGGACGACACGAAGATCATTCCGGTCTCGCGCACGATCGGTGCCGACCGCGTCGTCGACGAGATGGTGTTCTGCTTCTCGCACACGCGCGAGATGGATTGGATGCTGCCCGGCGTGAAGCCGACGGGGCGCTATGTCGAGGTGCCGCTCGTCGCCATCATCAACTTCCGCGGCGACAAGCTCTACAGCGAGCACATCTACTGGGATCAGGCCTCGGTGCTGGCGCAGTTAGGCCTGATCGATGCAACGGGCTTGCCGGTCGCTGGCCGCGAGTCGGCGCAAAAGCTCATTGATCCCATGCGGCCAGCGAACGCGATGATGGGCGTTTGGAAGTCGAGCGCGGGGCTATCGACCGACGGCGATGCGCCGGTGCCGGAGCGGGCAAGCATTGCCCCGGTTGCGGCTTCGCCCAAGGGCCGCTCGCGTGCGCATACGCTGGCCGAGCTTGCGGCCGGTATTGCCGATGGCTCGCTCAGGATCATCGATCTGTCGCAGACGCTTTCAGCTACAACGCCGGTCATCCAGCTGCCACCGCAGTTTGCGCCCTCGAGCCCATTCTCGATGTCGGAGATCTCGCGCTACGACGAGCGCGGGCCCGCCTGGTACTGGAACAACCTGGCACTCGGCGAGCATACGGGCACGCATTTCGACGCGCCGATCCATTGGGTCACCGGCAAGGATTACAGAAACGGCGCGACCGATACGATCCCCATCAAGCGATTCATTGCCCCGGCCGTCGTCATCGACTGCTCGGCCGAGGTCGCCACCAACGAGAAATTTCTGCTCGAGGTGAAACACATCTGGGCCTTTGAGGAAAAGCACGGCAAGATCCCGGCGGGCGCCTGGGTGCTGATGCGCACCGACTGGTCGCGGCGCACCGATCCAGCGCTCTTCCTCAACGCCCGGGAGGATGGCCCGCATGTGCCGGGACCGAGTGCCGATGCGGTGCGTTTCCTCGTCAACGAGCGCGACGTCAACGGTTTCGGCGTCGAGGCGGTCGGTACCGACGCCGGCCAGGCCTTCGCCTTCGAGCCGGCCTTCCCGGCGCACAATCTGATGCATGGCGCCAACAAGTTCGGACTGGCGAGCCTCTGCAATCTCTATCTCCTCCCGCCGACCGGCAGCGTGCTCGTGACCGCGCCGTTGAAGATCAAAAACGGCTCGGGCAGCCCGTTGCGGGTACTGGCGATCGTGGGGGGATAGCGTTCGCAGGGTCCGATGAACGTCGCCGCTCAGGCTCGCGCGGCGACGATCTTCGGTTTGCCGCCGGCATCGTACATGGCGAGCTTGGGTTCGCCGAAGTGATAGCCCTGGAGATAGGTGACGCCGGTCTCGGCGAGGATGTCGACGCTCTTCTGGTCGCCGACCCATTCGGCGACCGTCTCCATGCTGAAGCTCCTGGCGAGGTGCACGAGCGCCTCGACGAAGACGCGATCCGAAGGATCGGTTGCCAGGTTCTTGATGAAGTTGCCGTCGATCTTCACCATGTCGGCGCCGAGATG
>JANNSX010000082.1:0-2424 GCA_031403155.1 Hyphomicrobiaceae bacterium | reverse complement strand
GAAGGTCAAGCGATGCCTCTTAACGAATGATGCCGTGACGCATTGCACTCCGCCGCGATTCTTGCCCCTATGCCGCGAAAGGCAGATCCTCGCGCGGCGCTTGGACTGCTCATTGCATCCTGTTTCAGCACCGAATTCTCTGGATTTGCCCCGCGGACTGTTTGGTTGAGAGCAGTTCAGAGCAACGCCGACGTCATTCGGTGTCGAGCGAGGGGGAGCTATGTCCAGGCTTGGCCATCTCATTGCCGTCGTTTTGATTTGGCTTGCAGCCGGCGCCGGTCCAGCGCGGCCGGTCCTTGCGCAAGCGCCGCCTCCCGAGAAGGTCAATGCTCTCCTCGAGCTTCTTGCCGACCCAGAGATCAAGTCATGGCTCGAGCGCAAAGGGAATGCCGATGCTGCGGCCGGAGCGACGTCGAGCGAAGCGGTGCCAACTCTTGCCGGCGTTGTCGATTCGGTTCGCAGCCACATCCATGAGCTCGTATCGGCCGCCTCGCGCCTGCCGGCCCAGCTCAGACGGGCTCGCGCCATCTTGCTCGTCGAGTTCCAATCGCAGGGGCTGTTTGGGTTGATGCTCCTCACCGCAGGATTCCTCGCGGCCGGCTTCGGAGCTGACAAACTTGTCCGTTGGCTCATGACACCCTATCGCCGCTGGATGATCGCCCTCCCGATGACGGCACCGCTCGGCCGACTTCGCAGCCTTGGTGCAAGGGCGGTGTACGGCCTCGCACTGCTGCTCGCCTTCACGATCGCGAGCGCCGGTTTCTTTCTCATTTTCGACTGGCCGCCATTGCTCAAAGAAATTGTCCTTGGCTTTCTGACGGCCGCCATCGTCGCCCGACTCGTCATAGTCCTCGCCCGTATAGCGCTCGTGCCGCCATCGCTCGGTGTTGCGAACGCCGAGGCCATGCGCGTCGCGCACATGACTGACGAAAGCGCACAACACTGGTACCGGTATAGTTGCTGGATCGCCATCTACATGGCCTTTGTCGGAGTTACATTCAGCTTGCTGAAGACGCTCGGATTCGACGACTTGGGCATATTGGTCCTGGCGGTTCCGGTCGACATCGCGCTGCTGCTCCTCGCACTCTCGGCGGTATGGTTGAGGCCAAAGTCGCTCGATGGTGCCGACAATCGTCATGCAACCGTTTCGTGGCTGGCGACGGCTTGCCTCATCGCGCTTTGGACCCTGCGCACGGCCGGGGCCATGATTTCCTTCTGGCTCCTGTTTGCTTTGGCCGTGCTGCCGCCCATGGTGGCCGCTTGCCACCGCATGGTGCATTACTTTCTTCGCCCACCCGATCCTGGCGTGGAGGGCCGGCCCTTCGCGCCGGTGACCGTTGCCGCGATCGACCGCGGCATTCGAGTAGCATTGATTCTCGGCGCTGCCTTCTTCCTGGCCCGGGCCTGGGGGCTGGAATTGGAGAGCGTCGCGGCTGGCGACACTACGGTGCAGAGGGTGCTACGCGGCCTTCTCAAGGCCGCGGTCATCTTGCTTGCCGCAGATTTTGGCTGGTCCCTGGTCAAGGCACTGATCAGCCGCAGACTCGGTGAAGTCGCTCCCGGCCAAGTCCTGCTTGACGCCGACCCGCGACAGGCACGGCTGAAGACACTCCTTCCAATTGTGCAAAACATGCTGCTTGTCGTGCTCGCCGTGATCGCGACGCTCATGACGCTCGCATCGATCGGCATCGACATCGGACCGCTCGTTGCCGGTGCCGGCATTGCTGGCGTCGCGATCGGTTTTGGCGCTCAGACGATCGTCAAGGATGTCATCAGCGGCATGTTTTTCCTGTTCGACGATGCCTTCCGGGTCGGCGAATACATCCAGAGTGGAGAGTACAAGGGCACGGTCGAATCGTTCAGCCTTCGCTCGATCAAGCTGCGCCACCACCGCGGGCCACTGTTCACCGTGCCATTCAGCGAGCTAGGCGCAGTGCAGAACATGAGTCGCGATTGGGTGATTGAAAAGATCTCGATCGGCGTCACTTATGACACGGATCTCACCAAGGTGAAGCAGCTGGTCAAGCAAGTCGGCAAGGAGCTAGCCAGCGACCCGGAGTATGGCCCGCATATCATCGAGCCCCTGAAGATGCAGGGCGTGGAGCAGTTCGGCGATTTTGCGATCGAGCTTCGCTTCAAGATCATGACGAAGCCTGGCGAGGCCCAGTTCACCGTCAAACGCAGAGCGTTGGCCTTGATGAAGCGAGCCTTCGATCAGAACGGTATCAAGTTTGCCTTTCCGACCGTGCAGGTTGCTGGTGATACCGGTGATGCAGGCGAAGAGGCGGTGGCGGCGGCAAGCAAGGTTGTTCCAGCCGAAGCGAAGGCATAGTGCGAAGGTCGCGATGCGATCGAACGTCCGTCGGGATGCATTGTGGAGACCGAGCCTTGCGAGGAATGCTACAGGCCTCTTGAACTCGGCTT
>JANNSX010000081.1:0-8528 GCA_031403155.1 Hyphomicrobiaceae bacterium | reverse complement strand
GGTGCTCGCCGGTGGGCGGCTGTGGGTCGCGTCGTCCAAGGGGAAGTTGGCGGGCGTCGATGCGGCGACCGGCAAGGTGGCGTCCGAGCGGGATTTGGGCGGCAAGGTGTTCGTCCAACCGATCGTGGCGGATGGGCGGATGTATGTGTTGAGGGATGATGCGGAGCTGGTGGCGTTGAATTGAGGTGTCTTTGTTTAGCGCACTGCCAACCTCAAGCATAGCTTGTCATCCCGGGCCTTGTGCCCGGGACCCATTGGGCGGTTGATGTTTGTCGTGCTGACGCCGCATACAAAATTCCACCGTTGCAACTTTCTGGCCTGTGGTGCCGCGTTCAACGGCCTGCGGTGTCAGCATTGAAATGGGCCCCGGGCACGAGGCCCGGGGTGACAGTTGAGGCTGGGGGCCACCGGCGCGGAACACGACCGATTTCAGGTTCGATCACGACCTACGCCGTTGGATGTGCTAACTGGCACCAGCCCCGCCGGCGCAAACCCTGCCAGATACCGATCCACTCGCGACCCCTCGCGACCCGCATCTTCCGCTGTCTCCTTCCGGGCGATAGCACTCCGCACCATGTAGGCACCGAGCGTGCGGAACGGCTCCGGCGGAAAGCGCTTCTCGGGCGGGCCGGAGACGAGCGGACACGACGACCACTCGTCCTTCAGCTCGAGCGCCAGCGACGCCAGGATTTTGCCGCCCAAGCGCGCCGGTCCGACGCCGTTGCCGCAATAGCCATGGCCGTAGAGGATGTCGGGACATTCCTCGTAGGCACCGAAGAAGGGGAGGCCGCTGGTCGTGCGCGTCACCTGACCCCGCCAGCTCGCCGCGATTTTGACATCGGCCAGGGATGGAAAGATGCGGCTGAGATGTTCGACGCACTCACCGGCGCGGCGGGCGGGCGTGTCCCAGGCCGTGCCGAGGCGTCCGCCGAAGACGAAATCGCCGCCGGCCTTCCAGAAGTTCAATCGACCGTCCCGGGTCACGCGTCCGCCGAAAACGAGCAAGCGCGAGTCGGAAAAGCACATGCCGTCGGTGAGGCCGAGGGCGCTAAGCTTGTCCGGTATCGGCTCGGTGATGAGCTGATCGCCCGCGACCTGCAGGACGCTCCGGCGGAATCTGGGAATGGCGCCAGCCCAGGCATTGAGCGCGAGCACAACTTTGCCGGCACTGATATGTCCATTGGGGACATGGACGACCGGAGGCCGCCGCGGCTCGAGCCGGGTCATCGGCGTGTCCTCGAAGATTCTGACCCCCTTCGCCAGCGCGACCCGGCGCAAACCGCGGACGAGCTTGGCCGGCTGCACCGAGGCGACGCCCGGCTCGAAGACCGCGCCTGTCACAACATCCGATCCGGCGCGCCGACGGGCCTCGGCGGCGTCCATGTGGACGAAGGTCGACTCGCCGGCTTTCTCCAGGAGGTCGAGCGTCGGCCGCCACGCGTTCTGTTGCGCGCGGTTGCTCGCAACCCAAAGCCAGCCGTTCCGCCGGTACTCGCTGTCGATGCCGTTCTCCGCACAGAAGGTTCCGATCTCGACGACATTGGCGGCCGAGAGGCGGTTGAGCCGCACCGCCTCTTGCAGCCCGAACTTTTCGGCGAAGATCGCGAACTTGGGCGACCAGCTCATCAGGAATCCGCCGTTGCGTCCTGACGCGCCATAGCCGCAGTAGCGCGCCTCGATCAGCGCGACATCGAGGGAGGGGTCGTGCTCCTTGAGCGCGAGCGCCGTCCACAGCCCGGTGTAGCCGCCGCCAACAATGCAGACATCAGCGCGGTTTGCGCCGGCAAGCGGCTGGGCGATCGGATCCGCGGCCTCGGCCGCCAGGGCTTCGTCGAGCCAGTAGCTGTGTCCCTGCACGCCCGCCTCCCCCAAAGCTATCAGGCGATTGGCATATCACCACGACCTACGCCCCGGTAGCGGAGCTGAGTTGCAAAGCCGTGAGGCCCTGCCAACGCCACCAAGGGTGTGCCATCGTTCGGGCTACGCATTGGTATCGCTTTCCACCCTAGGACCCCCGCCCATGGACTACCGCGACGACGTCTACTTCAACGCCACCGTCGAGCACGAGCGCGCCTTCACGGAAGCCGAATTCGCCGCCCGCCTCGCCCGCGTCCGCCGCGCCATGGCGGCCGCCAAAATCGACTGCCTGTTCCTGACCTCGCCGGAAAGCATGTACTGGATCTCGGGCTATCGCTGCATGTGGTACCAGACCGAGAGCCCGATCGAGTGGGCGGCAACTAATGGCATCGCCGTGCATGTCGACCACGACCGCTACATCCACTTCGAGACCGAGCGCGAGGCGGTGCTGACGCGCATCTTCACCGTCGACAAAGAAACCCGCTTCTTCCCGAAGGCGAGCTACCGCGACGGCTCGCGCTTTATTGCCGAGGAACTCAAGGCGGAAGGCTGGCTCAAGGGCAATATCGGCCTCGAGATGCATGCCATGCGTCCCAACCGCGCCGTCTCGGACAAGTTCCAGGCGGCCTTCGAGGCGGCGGGCGCCAAGGTGATCGATGGCAGCATGATCTTGCGCGAGGTGCGCTGGGTGAAGTCGGACGCCGAGATGGCGGTGCTGAGGGAAAGCGCGCGCATCGCCAGCATCGGCCTCAAGCGCGCGACGGAGGTGCTGCGGCCCGGCGTCATGGAGCTCGAGGTGCAGGGCGAGATCACGCTGGCCATGGCGAAGGCGGGGGGCGAAATCCAGGCGCAGCCGATGCCGGTCATCTCTGGACGGAAATCGCTCGCCACCCACGCCTATACGACGCGGCGTAAAATCGAGGCCGGCGATATCGTCTGCATCGATGTCTGCGGCGTGCACAACCGCTATCACATGAATGCCGCGCGCACCTTCAGCATCGGCGAGCCCGCGCGCGATGTGAAGGACGTGACCGACCGCGCGGCGGCCGTGATGGATGTGGTGAAGGCGTGCCTGCGCCCCAACCTGCCGGTTCGGGAGCTCAACGAGAAGGTCAAGGCGCATTACGACAAGCAGAACCTGTGGACCAGCCGCGGCTGGATCGGCGGCTACGAGATGGGCATCGGCTTCCCGAGCGATTGGGTCGGCAATTTCGTCTACGACCCGCTCTCCGAGAAGAATGCCGATCGCGTTTTCGAGCCCAACACGGCCGTCAATCATGAGATCCAGATTTTCATGCCGCGGCACGTCGGCCAGTTCTTCATGATCGAGTCCTTGCTGTTCGAGACGGACAAGGTGACGCTCGCCACGCCGGAGATTCCCTATACGTTGAATGTGGTGGGGTAGGGCGGCGTCGATGATCATCGAGACGGCGCCGCCCCTTTCCTCCCCCTTCCTATGGGGGAGGACGCCGCGCCTTGGGTTTAGCCTCAGCTAAGGCCTTAGGCGCGGATAGGTGGGGGTGCTTGTGCCGTGACGTTGGTGTCACCCGCAATCCGTTGCCATAAGCCCGCTCAAAAACCTTTCCGCAAATTGCTCTGCACGAGCGCCTCTCGGCTCGCCGCGTCTCGCGACGCTGCACGAACACACCCACCTTGGCGCGCCTAAGGACTTGACCGCTACGCCGCTAAGTCCAAGGCGCGCGGTCCTCCCCCGTCGCGCCGGAGGCGCGCCTCCGGCACGACGAAAGGGGGAGGAAAGGGAGCGGTGATTTTTCAGACCACATGCGATCGCCTTGTAAGATCGTCCTGCGCTCAAGTGGGGATCCATCGCTCGCCGCGTTGCCCACCCTTCGCGTCCCGCATCCGACCTGCTATATCGGCGCTCGCCGTCACGCTCGAACCGGGAGCCTCACCCATGACGACCGTCGACCTCAACTCCGATCTCGGCGAGGGCTATGGACCCTGGACGAAGGCCGATGACGACGGGATGCTCGCACTCGTCAGCTCGGCCAATGTCGCCTGCGGCGGGCATGCGAGCGATCCCGAGACGATGTTCGTGACGCTCCGCAACGCCAAGGCGAAGGGCGTGGTCATCGGCGCGCATCCCGGTTACGCCGATCGCGAGGGCTTCGGCCGCCGCGTCATTCCGATGGCGCCGGAGGAAATCGGGCGGATGGTCGCCGCCCAGATCGGCAGCCTG
Source organism: Hyphomicrobiaceae bacterium (assembly GCA_031403155.1). GTDB lineage: Bacteria > Pseudomonadota > Alphaproteobacteria > Rhizobiales > Hyphomicrobiaceae > JANNSX01. The sequence continues at coordinate 4,471 of JANNSX010000081.1, read as the reverse complement.
CAGGCCGTCGCCGCACTTGCCGGCGCGACCGTCCGTTACGTCAAGCCGCACGGCGCGCTCGGCAATCTCGCCGCCGACAGCTGCGATGTCGCCGATGCCATCGCGGATGCGGTTGGGAAACTCCCCGGCAAGCTCGCCATTCTCGCGATCTCCGGCACCGAGCTCGAACTGTCGGCGCGCGCCAAGGGGATGACGGTGTTCTCGGAGATTTTCGCCGACCGGAGCTATCTCGGGAACGGCCGCCTCGTGCCGCGCAGCCACCCCGAGGCGATGATTCATGACTCAGCGCAAGCCGCGAAGCGACTGGTGGGGTTCTTCGAGACAGGGCTCATGCCGGTCATCGACGGCGAGCCCATTCGCCTTGCCGCGCAGTCGATCTGCATCCACAGCGATACGCCGGGGGCGGTCGCCATTGCCGGACAGCTTCGTTCGGCACTCACGGCTGCCGGTCTCGAGATCGCGCCGTTCCTGGCGGCCGCCTGACATGCCAGCGCCCACGCCCACTTCACCACGCATCATACCGATCGCCGATCACGCGCTGCTCGTCGAGTTCGGCGAGACGATCGGGGAAGCCGCGCATGACGCGGTGCTGCAACTCGATCAGGCGCTCACAGATCAGCCCTGCCAGGGCTTCAGCGAGGCGATCCCGGCCTTCGTGAACCTGCTCGTCGATTTCGATCCGCTCGTCACGGATCACGCCGCCGTCGAGGCGCATGTGCGTGGGCTTCTGGGAACGACGCGCCGTGTGGTACATGCGCCCAGGCTCCACGAGGTCGCCGTCTGCTACGAGGCGCCCTTCTCCCGCGATCTCGATGAGGTCGCCGAGCGCAAGGGGCATACGGTCGAGACGGTGATCGCCGCGCATCTCTTGGGCGACTATCAGGTCTCCATGTACGGCTTCGCGCCGGGCTACGCCTATCTCGCCGGTACTCCGGAGGCCATCCAGCTCGACCGCAAGCTCCAGCCCGTGCGCGACATTGAGGCGGGTTCGGTGATGATCGCCGGCCCGATGTGTATCATGCCGACGCTCACCATGCAGACGGGCTGGTGGGTCATCGGCCGCTCGCCCGTGAAGGTGCTGACCGGCGATCCTACGAGGCCGTTCCTCTTCGACGTGGGCGATCGCATCCAATTCAAGCGCATATCTGCGGACGATTTTGCGCGCTTTGGCACGCAGGCCGGCGGCCATGGCTGAGGCGAAGCTCAAGGTTGTGATGGCAGGTCCCCATGTGTCGGTCCAGGATGGCGGCCGGAAGGGCCAAATGCGCTTCGGCGTCCCGGCCTCGGGGCCGATGGACCGCCGGGCCTTCGCCATTGCCAATGCCGCGCTCGGCAATCCGCTTAGCGTCCCGGCCATCGAAGTGTCGATGCTGGGCCTGACGCTCGATTGCATTGCGGGGAGCGTCACCTTCGCGGTTTGCGGCGGCGAATTTCGCGTGCAACTCGGAAGCGAAACGATCGGCTCCTGGGCGGTCGCCACCCTCAGGGAAGGCGATCGCCTGGCGATTGGGATGGGCCCGTGGGGCACCTGGTGCACGCTCGCCTTCGCCGGCACTTTTAAGGCCACCTCCTGGCTCGGCAGCGTCGCGACCCATTCGCTCTCAGGCTTCGGTGGCGGCAAGATCACGACGGGCCAGGAGCTGGTGATCAAAGATGCGCAGTTGCGCGCGCACCGCGAGCGCCCGATTGTTCCGCCGGACTGGACGCGACCGGAGGTCGAGCCGCGCGTCGTGCTCGGACCGCAAACCCGCTTCTTCGCGCCCGAGACCATCGAGGCTTTCCTTGCCGCGAAGTTCTCTTTGACCGATTCCTACGACCGCATGGGCGTGCGTCTCAAGGGTCCGGCCCTGCCGCCGGAGGGCGCGCTCTCCATTCCGTCGGAGCCCATCGTGCGCGGCTCGATCCAGGTCTCGGGCGATGGCGTGGCTTCCGCTCTTCTCGCCGACCACGGCACGACCGGCGGGTACCCCAAGATCGCGACGATGCTCGATGACGATGTCAGCAGCTTCGCCCAGAACCGTCCGCGCGGCGAGGTGCAATTCCGGGCGATCACGCCGGAGGCGGCGGTTCGTCTAGCGCGCGAGCGGGCGGCGAGGCAGGCGGGGTTTTTGGAGCGTCTTGCGGGCGGACGCTGAGCCCGCCGGAGACGTGGTTTGCCGATCACGAGCGCCGATGGTGAACCGGCGAAGCTTGCCGTTATGCCGTGGAACCTCAGGGCCGAATGATCGGCGTGGTCGATCTTGACGGAGTAATCCAGTGCGCGGCGACGCTCGGTTAGTGGATTGATCGAGCGGCTTGGCGGCGCGGATATGTGTTCGAGGCCGCGCATGCCGTGATGCACAAACGATTGCGAATGCACAACAAATTCACCGATGGAAGAATTCTTGCAGAATTCTGTTAGCCCGCGACCGCCAATCCGCTATGCTTATAGAACGGCCTTGTGGCGAGCGCCCTCACGGGCGGCTTGCTGCGGCCCGGGCCGGTGCGCGGCGGGCGATTGCGGTGACGCTTCGCCTGCCTGCGCGCCGGTTCAATTTTTTTCTGGCGCACGTTCTTGCGGCGAACCGGAGGCCACTTCGCCGGAACGTGCGCTACTTGTCATAGGGATTGGCGCCCTTCCGCAGATGAAAGCGGATCGGCACGCCGGGGAGCTCAAATGTCTCCCGCAGGCTGTTGACGAGATAGCGCACATAGGATTTAGGCAGCGCGTCGGGCGCCGAGCAGAAGGCGACGAAGGTCGGCGGGCGCGCATTGGGCTGTGTCATGTAGCGCAGCTTGATGCGGCGACCTTGCACTGCCGGCGGGGTATGGCGATCGACCGCTTGCTGCAGCCAACGGTTGAGGTGGCTCGTCGAAACCCGCTTGTTCCAGACCCGATAAGTCTCGAACACGGCCTGCAGGAGTTTGTCGAGGTTGCGGCCGGACAGAGCGGACATCGGCAGGACGGTCACGTCCTTCAGGTCCGGCAGCAGCCGCTCCATGTCCTCGCGCAGCTCCTTCAGGCGCTTCTGCTTGTCGTCGGCGAGATCCCATTTGTTGAAGGCGATGACGACGGCACGGCCCTCATTGGCCGCGAGCTCGCCGATCTGCAAATCCTGCTTCTCGAAGGGGTGCATGGCATCGACGACGAGGATCACCACCTCGGCGAAGCGGATGGCCCGCAGCGTATCGGTGACGGCGAGCCGCTCGACCCCCTCTTCGACCTTGGCTTTGCGCCTGAGGCCCGCCGTGTCGAAGAGGCGGAGCTTGCCTTGGGACGTCTCGAGATCGACCGAGATGGTATCGCGAGTGAGGCCGGCCTCCGGGCCCGTCAGCATCCGCTCCTCGCCGAGCAGCGCATTGACGAGCGTCGACTTGCCGACATTGGGCCGGCCGACGACGGCGACGCGGAGGGGTTTCTTCGGATCGAGGGCCTGCTCCTCGGTCAGCTCCTCCTCGGAGTCGATGTCCGCAGTGGCGGCGTCGCCGGTGTCGCCCGCCGCCAGACGCTCACCGATTTCCATCTCCAGCGTCGCCATGCCCTCGTTGTGCTCGGCGGAGACGGCGGTGGGCTCGCCGAGGCCGAGCGAGTAGGCCTCGTAGTAGCCGCTCTCCCCGGCGCGCCCCTCGCATTTGTTGGCGACGACCAGCACCGGCCGGCCGGAGACGCGCACGAGCTCGGCGAACACCTCGTCGGCCGGCGTGATGCCGGTCCGCGCGTCGATCACGAACAGCACGAGATCGGCCTCGCGAATGGCGATCTCGGTTTGCTGGCGCATGCGATGCGACAGGCTGCCGGGGAGACCCTCCTCCAGCCCCGCGGTATCGGTGATGGTGACGGCGCGCCCTTCCAGGACCACATCCGCCATCCGCCGGTCGCGCGTCAGCCCCGGCATCGGATCGACGAGCGCGAGCTTCTTGCCCACGAGCCTGTTGAACAGCGTCGACTTGCCGACGTTCGGGCGGCCGACAATGGCGACGGTTGCAGGCATCGGAGGCGCTCGGTCTCTAACGGGATGGGGTCGGGTTGGCTGGGGTATAGCAGGTCGGAGCGGGCGAGGCGAATGGGTTGGGGATGGCGGTTTGGATCGCCGCTCATGACCCGGAGGCGACCTCGGAAGTGCGTCGGGCAATGCGCCGATTTCTGTCGAAGCGGTGCCAAAGCGGACGATCGACATCACTGCGTTGTCGACACAGGCCTCTGAAGGATTTCGTCCACTTGTCGGAGATACGAGTTCTAACGCCGTTGGCCTATCACGCTCGCCTATGTTGCCCGCTCGCAACATTGGCAATGTCCAGGTCGACCTGACGGGATTGTCACTTGCCATCCATCGCGGCCGTGCCGTACGCATGCGTCATGAACGGCTTGCGGTCGACGCTCGTGATGCTTTTGACGGCAGCTTTGCTGCTGGGCCCGATGGCGTCCAGCTGGGCAAAGGCGGCGCATCACGGCAATCCCGGCGCTCTTGCGGATTGCGGAAAGCACAATGAA
>JANNSX010000080.1:0-8614 GCA_031403155.1 Hyphomicrobiaceae bacterium | reverse complement strand
CGCCCGACGCGCAATTGAGCAGCGCATTGAGCAGCGGCCAGTCGGCGACCGCGTCCGAGCCGTCCAGCATCGCCTCCGTCTCGCGGTTCGGCGAGGCGACCGAGCCTGAATCCAGATGATCGCGGCCGATGACAACGGGTGCCTTCAGCTCGCCCGTTCGCACCATCTCGTTGAAGGCGAGACCGGCCTTGTGACGCTCGCCCAAGCCCAGCCAGCAGATGCGCGCCGGCAGGCCCTGGAACGCGATCCGCTCGCGCGCCATCTCGAGCCAGTTGATCAGGTGCTTGTTCTTGGGAAAGAGCTTCTTGACCTTCTCATCCGTGCGATAGATGTCCTCGGGATCGCCCGAGAGCGCCGCCCAGCGGAAGGGGCCGATGCCCTTGCAGAAGAGCGGACGGATGTAGGCTGGCACGAAGCCCGGAAAGTCGAAGGCGCGCCTCAGGCCCTCGTCCTTTGCCATCTGGCGGATGTTGTTGCCGTAGTCGAGCACCGGCACGCCCTTGTCCCAGAAGGCGAGCATGGCCTCGACCTGTTTTTTCATCGATTGCTTGGCGGCGTGGGTCGTGCCCTCGGGATCCTTGGCGCGTTGCTTCTCCCATTTGTCGAGCGTCCAGCCGGCGGGAAGGTAGCCATTGAGGGGATCGTGTGCGGAGGTCTGGTCGGTGACGGCGTCGGGCCGGATGCCGCGTTTGACGAGCTCCGGGAATACCTCCGCCGCGTTGCCGAGAAGTCCGACCGAGATCGGCTTGCCCTTTTTGTGCGAGGCTTCGATCTTGCCGAGCGCCTCCTCGATGGTGCGCGCGGAATCGTCGAGATAGCGGGTCTTCAGCCGGAGCTCGATGCGGGAGGGCTGGCACTCGACGGCGAGCATCGAGGCCCCCGCCATGGTCGCCGCCAGCGGCTGCGCGCCGCCCATGCCGCCGAGGCCGCCGGTCAGGATCCATTTGCCCGTGAGATCGCCGCCAAAGTGCTGGCGGCCCATCTCGACGAAAGTCTCGTAGGTGCCCTGCACGATGCCTTGCGTGCCGATGTAAATCCAGGAGCCAGCCGTCATCTGGCCGTACATCATGAGCCCCTTCTTATCGAGCTCGTGGAAATGCTCCCAGGTCGCCCAACCGGGCACGAGGTTGGAGTTGGCGATGATGACGCGCGGGGCATCCGTGTGGGTCTTGAACACGCCGACAGGCTTGCCGGATTGCACGAGCAGCGTCTCGTCGTCCTCGAGCTTCTTGAGCGCCTTGACGATCCGGTCGTAGCTGTCCCAGTCGCGCGCGGCCCGGCCGATACCGCCATAGACGACGAGTTCCTGGGGTTTCTCGGCGACCTCGGCATCGAGGTTGTTCATGAGCATGCGCATGGGCGCTTCGGTGAGCCAGGATTTGCAGGTGATCTTGGGCCCGCGGGGGCTGCGGATCTTGCGCTCGTTGTCGAGGCGTTTTGACTTTGTCATGGGGCGTGCACTCGCTACTCTCAGAGGATGTTGGGTTTGATAAAGTCTTGGCGCCCGGCCGATGATGCCGAGGTCAGTAAGAAGGGGAGACGCCGATGCCATTCGTGACCGCGACGGCCGATGACCGAACGTTTCTCGCCGAGGCCCTGGCCGAGGCTGAGAAAAGTTTCGCTGTTGGCGGCATTCCCGTTGGCGCCGTGCTCGTGCGCGATAGCGAGATCATCGCGCGTGGCCACAACCGCTCGCAGCAGACCAACGACCCGACCTCGCACGGCGAGACCGATTGCCTGCGGAACGGCGGGCTGCAGCCGAGCTATGCGGGCACGACGCTCTATACGACGCTGAGCCCCTGCATGATGTGCACGGGCGCGGCGCTGTTTCTCGGAGTTCCGCGCATCGTCATCGGCGAGCGCGAGCACTATCCGGGCGATGTCGGCTTTCTCGTCGCGCGCGGCCTCGAGGTTGTCCTCGCCGACGATCCCGCCTGCATCGCGCTGATGCGCCGCTTCGCGACAGAGCGCGCCGAGTTCTGGTCGAAGCTGACGGAGCGGTGAGAGTGTCATGGACTGAGGACTGTTTCCGGCGCGGCTTGGAACGGGTCGACGACAGCGACGCCCGCAACGCGCTGTCCGTTGGTCAAGTCCTCCGTGAGTAGATGGGTGCAGCCGCCCTGCTTGGCAGCGGCGGCGATCAGGCTGTCCCACCAGGAGAAGCGGTAGCGGTCCTGAATGTCGAAGGCCAACCGGTAGAAGGCGGCATCCGGTGTAACGACGGTCCAGCGCAACAGCCGGCCGACGTCGCGCCGGGCGATCCCGAGATCGAGGCTGGGTTTCAGCTTCACCGTTGCCGTAGCGTAGTACTCATTTAGGATTTGGGGGCTTACGACGCCGCACTGCCTTCGCCACAGGGCGCTTATCCATGAGGCCGCCCGGCGCTTCTTCGGCAAATCCCGGCTGTCCCTCGCGTAGATCAGGACGTTCGTATCCACGAAGCACCGGACGGTCATAGAGCTCCTCGCGCTTCGGATAGGGCGTGCCGTCGCTGATGGGGTGCCCGGGATCGTCCGCGAAATACTCGGCAATTTCGCGCTCGATCTCCTCCTGGCTTTTCATCTCCCGCTCCAACAGCTCGGAGACGAGCCGGGAGACACTGGTGTCCCGCTCGGCGGCGCGGATGCGCGCCCAGCGGAGCACGGCCTCGTCCAGGGTGATGGTGACGTTCTTCATGGACACGAATCTCGTGGAACACGGGTTTCGTGTCAAGTATGTGGCAAGCGCAACTCGTCATGTCATGCGGCCCCTTTGCCTGCCCACCGCAGCATCCGCATCAGGATCGCCAGCAGCACCATGCGAATGACCGGCGCCTTGGCCTCGTCATAGGCGAACGGCAGCGTCTCCTCCATATACGCACGGCAGGCGAGCTCCATCTGCACGGCGTGGACGTTCTCGGCGGGGCGGCCGTATTGACGCGTGATCCAGCCGCCCCTGAAGCGGCCATTGACGGCATGGCTGAAGGCGCTGGTTTCCTCAAGCGTGCGGACGATCTCGGCTTGCAATGCTGGATCGCAGGAGGCGCCCGAGTTCGTCCCGAGGTTCAGAACGGGAAGCTCACCGACAAACAGGCGCGGGACCACCGAGCGGATTGAGTGGCAGTCGTAGAGAAGCACCAGGCCATGCTGGGCCTTCACGCGGGCGATCTCGGCCGCGAGGGCTTCGTGGTAGGGCTTGAAGTAGAGGCGCTTGCGTTCCTCGATCTCGCTTGGAGCTAGCTCGTTCCCTGCCCGGTAGAGCGGCTCACCGTCAAAGGTCGTCGCCGGAATGAGATCGGTGGTCGCCTGCCCCGGATAGAGCGACGCGCCTGCAGGATCGCGATTGAGGTCGATGACATAGCGGGAGAGCTTGGCGGAGATCACCGTTGCGTCGAGCGCTGCGCCGAAATCGTAGAGCCGTTCCAGCCACCAATCGGTATCGACGAGCGATTGGCCTGCTGGCGTCAGGCGATCCGCGAGCCCCGGCGTCAGTTCGCGCCCGCAATGGGGGATCGACAGGACGAGCGGCGAGCCGCCGCGCCTCAGATCGAAGATCGCGGTCATCGCACGGCCTCGAGGGCTCCAAAAGACTTCGCACCCGCGGCCTCGAGCAAAGCTCCCGTTTCGACGAGCTCCCCCGCCTTGGCGAGCTCGGCTGCCATCATGCGATCCGCCTCGAGCATCGGCACGTGACTGCGCACGAGCTTCAGAACGCGCTCCAGTTCCGGGCTAGTCCTGAGATTCTTTGGTTTCGCCCCTTTGAGCTTCGAGAAGCCCCGCCCGTCTTTGCGGAGGTCGATGCCCTGCGCCGCGACCAGCAGCTCGATGCCGATGATCTTGGCGAGATTAGCATTCATGTCCACAAGCCGCCGCGCCGAATGCGCTGCCATCGAGACGTGATCCTCCTGGTTCGCACTCGTCGGAGTCGAATCGATGGAACCCGGGTTGGCGCGCTGTTTGTTCTCGGCGAAGAGCGCGGCCGCCGTAACCTCGGCGATCATGAAGCCCGAGTTGAGACCCGGATCGGGGGCGAGGAAGGCCGGCAGATCGAAGTTCAACGCCGGATCGACGAGGGTTGCGATGCGCCGCTCGGAAATGGCACCGATCTCCGAGAGGGCGATGGCGATCTGATCGGCGGCGAAAGCGACCGGCTCGGCGTGGAAATTGCCGCCGGAGACGATCTCGGCCGTCTCCGGCAGTACGAGCGGATTGTCGGTGACGGCGTTGGTTTCGATCTCAAGCGTGCGGGCCGCGCTCGCCAGCAGATCGAGACAGGCGCCCATCACTTGCGGCTGGCAGCGGAAGCAGTAGGGGTCCTGCACGCGCTCGTCGCCCTCGATGTGCGACTTGCGGATGACGCTGCCGTCGAGCAGCGTCATGAGGGTTTGGGCGGCAGCGATCTGGCCGGGATGGCCGCGCAGCGCGTGGATCTCGGGCCGGAACGGCGTCGTGGAGGCCATCAGCGCATCGACCGACATGGCGCCGGTCACCAGCGCCGAGGCTGCGAGCCGCCGTGCCTCGAACAAGCCGACCAAGGCGTAGGCCGTCGAAAACTGCGTGCCGTTGATGAGGCCGAGGCCCTCCTTGGCGCCGAGCACGATCGGCTTCAGGCCGGCATCGCGCAATGCCTTCGCGGCTGTCGTCCGCTTGCCGGCAATGGTGACATCGCCCTCACCGATGAGCGCCGCCGTCATATGCGCGAGCGGGGCGAGATCACCCGAGGCTCCGACCGAGCCTTGCTGCGGCACGACTGGAGTTATACCGGCCGCCAGAAGCCTCTCGAGTTGCGCGATGACCTCCGGCCGGACGCCGGAAGCCGCGCGGCCGAGCGAGTTGATTTTGAGGGTCATCATCAGGCGCACGATCGGCTCGGGCGTCGCCTCGCCGACGCCGCAGCAATGCGAGAGGATGAGATTGCGCTGCAGCGTCGCCGTGTCCTCAGGCGAGATCTTGAACTGCGCGTTCCGGCCGAAGCCGGTGTTGACGCCATAGACGGCCGCGCTTCCGGCCGCCGCGTCGGCGACGATCCTGGCCGAGGCCTGCACCGCCATGTGGCAGGAGGCGTCGAGTTTCGCGGTCAAACCCTGCCGGTAGATCGCCTCCCAACCGGCGAGGCGCATCTGGCCTGGATGCAGCACGACAGGTCTAGACATTGCCCCTCCAGACGCGCTGATGCAGTGGATTGAAGCCGATGCGGTAGGCGAGTTCGGCGGGTTCCGCGACATTCCAGATCGCGAGATCGCAGGATTTACCCGCCTCGAGCGTACCGGTCCTGGCCTGTAGCCCGAGGGCGCGGGCGGCGTTTTTCGTCGTCCCGAGCAGCACTTCCTCGGGGGTCAGGCCGAAGAAGGTGCAGGCCATGTTCATTGCGAGCAAGAGCGAGGTCATCGGCGAGGAGCCCGGATTGCAGTCGGTCGAAACGGCAATCGGAACGCCTGTCTTACGCAGAAGGTCGACCGGCGGTTTCTGCTTCTCTTTGATGAAGTAGAAGGCGCCCGGCAGCAGCACGGCGACGGTCCCTGCTTTGGAGAGTGCTGCGACGCCGGGCTCGTCCAGGTACTCGATGTGATCGGCCGACAGCGCGCCGAATTCGGACGCCGCCATGGCGGCGCCACCCAGATTAGACAGCTGCTCGGCGTGGATCTTGACTGGCAGGCCGAGTGCCTTGGCCTTCTCGAACACACGCCGGGTCTGCTCGACGGAAAAGGCAATGCCCTCGGTGAAGGCGTCGACAGCATCGACCAAGCCCTCGGCATGGGCCATCGGCAACTGACGTTCAACGACATCGGCGATGTAGGCGTCCTTGTCAGTGGTGCCCGGTGGCATGGCGTGCGCGCCCAGATGCGTCGTCGTCACGGTGATCGCCCGCTCGCGGCCGAGACGGCGCGCGGCGCGGAGCATCTTCGATTCGTTCTCGGTATCGAGCCCGTAGCCCGACTTGATCTCGATGGTCGTGACCCCCTCACCGACGAGCGCATCGAGCCGCGGCAGGGATTGGCGGACGAGCTCGTCCTCGTTTGCCGCGCGCACGTTCTTCACCGTCGAGACGATGCCGCCGCCCGCGCGCGCCACCTCCTCGTAGGTGGCACCCTCAAGCCGCATGCGCCACTCGTTGGCGCGGTTGCCGGCGTGGACGATGTGGGTGTGGCAATCGATGAGCCCGGGGGTGACGAGCCGGCCGCCGCAGTCGATCGCGTGTTTCGCGGGCGTCACATTCGCCGCCGGGCCGGCGTAGACGATGGCGCCATCCTTGGCTGTGACGGCGCCTTGCTCGACGAGCGGGCCGTTGCCTGTCCACAGCCGGGCATTGGTCCAGACCGTATCGGCCGTCATGACGGCGCTTCCTTTGGGTCTCGATTATGTCTATACATAATCTGACATGGGAGGCGAGGCATGAGCAAGCTGTTTTTCGAGCGTGCGCTGTTGCCAGAGGGCTGGGCGGGTGACGTGCTGATCGAGACCGGCGTCGACGGGCGGATCGAGCGGATCACCCCCGGCGCCTCGCCCGCCGGAGCAGATCACCGGGGCGCCATAGGCCTTCCCGGCCTCGCTAATCTCCACAGCCATGCCTTCCAGCGCGGCATGGCGGGGCTTGCCGAGATCGCCGGGCCGGCGCGCGATAGCTTCTGGACCTGGCGGCAGGTCATGTACCGCTTCCTCGAACGCCTGACGCCCGACGATGTCGAGGCGATCGCCGCGCAACTGTATGTCGAGATGCTCGTGGCGGGTTTTACGTCGGTCGGGGAATTCCACTATCTGCATCACGCGCCCGACGGCGGCTGGTACGTCGATCCGGCCGAGATGGCGGGACGTATCGCGGCAGCGGCGGGCGCGAGCGGCATCGGGCTCACGCTGATGCCGGTGCTCTACGCGCAGGGTGGGCTCGGCGGCCAGCCGGTCGCCGCCCAGCAGCGCCGCTTCGCCTCGACCGCCGCGACGTTTCCAGAATTGCTCGACGGCGCCGCGCGCCACATCGCGTCCTTGCCGCACGCTCGCCTCGGCATCGCCCCGCATTCGCTGCGCGCGGTGACGCCCGAAAGCCTTGCCGAGGTGACTAAGGCATTCCCAGATGGCCCGATCCACATCCATGTCGCCGAGCAGACGAAGGAGGTCGAGGACTGCCGCGCCTGGTCCGGCACGACGCCGGTTGCCTGGCTTCTCGCCAACCGCCCGGTCGATCGCCGCTGGTGTCTCATCCACGCGACGCACATGACGGACGCCGAGACGGAAGCCATGGCGCGCTCGGGTGCGGTCGCCGGCCTCTGTCCGCAGACGGAAGCCAATCTCGGCGATGGCATCTTCAACGGTGTGGCTTATCTCAGCGCCCAAGGTCGATTCGGCATCGGCACCGACAGCCACATCCGCGTCGATGCGGCAGAGGAAATCCGCACCCTCGAATACAGTCAGCGCCTGCGCGATCGCGCGCGCAATGTGCTTTCAGCCGAGGGCCGCTCGACGGGCCGGACACTCTATGAGGCCGCCTGCCGCGACGGCGCCTCGGCCATCGGCCGGCAGGCGGGCACGCTCGCAGCCGGCGCGATTGCCGATATCGTCTCACTCGATGCCGATCATCCGCTGCTCGCCGGACGACACGACGATACGGCCCTCGACAGCTGGCTCTTCTCGGGCGACCGGAGCGTCGTGCGCGATGTCTGGGTGGCCGGCCGCCATGCCGTCTCCGAGGGACGTCATCGCGCCCGCGACGCGGCGCGCCGCCGTTTCGCCGCCGTCATGCGCCGGCTCGCGGAGTAGCCGATGCAGGCCGCGCTCAAGCTCGATGGCCGCGGGCCGCTCTACGAGCAGATCCGGCGCGCGCTCGAGAGGCCGATCCTCGAGGGGCGTTGGGCGCCGGGCGTGAAAATTCCCTCCGAGCACGAGCTGACGGCGCTGACCGGCGCCTCGCGCATGACGGTCAACAAGGCGCTGCATCGACTGGTCGACGACGGACTGATCGTCCGCCGCCGCAAGGCCGGCAGCTTCGTCGCCGAGCCGGCGGACGAGCACGCGGTGATGAAGATCGCCGATCTCGCCGACGAGATCCGGGCCGCGGGGCACGCTTACGGATATCGTCTGCTGTCGCGGCGCCTCGCCAAGATGCCAGCCGACATCGCCGCGACGCTCGACCTCCGCAAGGCCGAGCCCGTGGTGGCGCTCGTTGCCCTGCATCTGGCCGACGGCGCGCCAGCCGTCCACGAGCAGCGCTGGATCTCGCTCGTCGCGGTGCCAGAAGCCCGCGAGGCCGACTTCACGGCGGTGGCGCCCGGACCCTATCTCCTCCGGCAAACCGCTTGGACCCGCGCCCGTCATGTCGTCGGCGCCATCGGTGCGCCAGCTGCGCTCGCGCGCCAACTCGATATCGCGGAGGGTTCCGCCTGCCTCGTCGTCGAGCGGACGACCTGGCGCGAGCGCCGCCCGGTCACCTATGTGCGCCTCTCCTATCCCGGCCACCGCCACCGGCTCGTCGGATGGTTCCAACCGGGCATGCTCAATGGAGGCGGATGAAGATCGCACCGGCGACGACCAGGCACGCCGCAATGACCCGCGTCGGCTTGATCGGCTCTTTAAGCAGCAACACCGCGAACACCGCGCCGAAGATGACGCTCGTCTCGCGCAACGTCGCCACCAAGCCGATCGGT
>JANNSX010000079.1:0-6247 GCA_031403155.1 Hyphomicrobiaceae bacterium | reverse complement strand
GGCGGCAGCGAGGCTCGGCGTTGACACGGCCTTCGTCGGACGCGTCGGCGGCGATGGCTTCGCGGACGAGGCCGTCCGGCAGATCGCGGGCTATGGCGTCGATGCGAGCCTGTTGCTCCGCGACACGGACGCCGCCACCGGTATCGCCGTCATCGGTGTCGATGCGAAGGGGCAGAACGTCATCTGGGTGATCGCCGGGGCGAACGGGCGGCTCGATGAGAGCGATGTCGAGCGGGCAAGCCAGCGCCTCAAATCCTCGAAGGTGCTGCTGCTGCAGATCGAGGTGCCGCTGAAGGCGAGCCTCGCCGCGGCCGCGACGGTCAGAGCTGGTGGCGGCATCGTCGTGTTCGATCCGGCGCCCGTGCCGCCCTCCGGCGTTCCGGGCGAAGTCTATGGCGCGGTCGACATCATCACGCCGAACGAGGTCGAAACGGGCATGCTCCTCGGGAGCACTCCCAAGACCACGGACGACGCGATCGCAGCCGCCCGGGCACTCCGCGCACGTGGTACTGAGACCGCCATCGTCAAAATGGGGGCGCTCGGCTGCGCGTACGCGAGCCCTGAGGGCGAAGCCTTTGTGCCGGCCTTCAAGGTCAAGGCGATCGACACGGTGGCGGCCGGGGACTGCTTCAATGGCGGACTCGCCGCCGGCCTGTCACGCGGCCTGCCGCTTGGCGAGGCCGTGCGCATGGCGTCCGCCACCGGCGGATTGGCGACCACCCGGCAAGGCTCCGCCGAGGCCGCCCCCTCAGCTGCCGAAGTCGAGGCGCTGCTGAAAAGCACCTGAGGCCCCCAAGCCCTTGCCTCGCCTCTGCAAACCACTATGCTCGCCGCCTTGAGGACGCGCACGGGTATTGGGTTGCCGATCCATCGCTTTCGCCGGATAACCGGACCGATCTGACAAATGGCAACACCGCTCGTGATAGCGCTCGATGCAATGGGCGGCGACCATGGGCCGGATGTGGTGGTGCCAGGCGCCGAGCTTTCCCTCATCCGCCATCCAGAAGTCAGCTTTAGGATGTTCGGCGACCAGGCGAAGATCGCGCCGCTCCTCGAGGCTCACCCGAAGCTCAAAGTGCGCACCGAGCTCATCCACACCGATGTCGTCGTCGCCATGGACGAGAAGCCGAGCCAGGCGCTGAAGCGCGGCCGGCACGGGTCCAGCATGTGGCTCGCCATCGAAGCGGTGAAGAAGGGCGAGGCCGCCGTCGCGGTCTCCGGTGGCAACACCGGTGCGCTGATGGCGATGTCGAAAGTGGCGCTCAAAACCATTCCCGGCATCGAGCGCCCGGTCATCTCGGCCATCTGGCCGACGGTCGATGCCGAATGCATCGTGCTCGATGTCGGCGCGAATGTGGGCGCGACCGCCGAGCAACTCGTGGGCTCCGCGCTTCTGGGCGCGGCGATGGCGCGGGCGCTGTTCGATATCGAGCAACCAACGGTCGGCCTCCTCAACATCGGGGTGGAAGAAGTGAAGGGGCTCGATGAGATCAAGCGTGCCCATGTCTGGCTGAGAGAGACCGCGCCCCCCTTCGACTATCGGGGCTTCGTCGAGGGCGACGAGATCGGCCAAGGCAAGGTCGATGTGGTGGTGACCGATGGTTTCACCGGCAACATCGCGCTCAAGACCGCCGAAGGAACCGCCAAGCAGATCGGCGAGTATCTTCGCCAGGCCATGCGGCGCTCGCTGCTCTCCAAGCTCGGCGCGGCTCTCGCCCAGGGCGCGTTTACCGTGTTGAAGCGGAAAATGGACCCGCGACGCCTCAATGGCGGCGTCTTCCTCGGCCTCAACGGTCTCGTGATAAAGAGTCACGGCGGCACCGACGCGATGGGCTTTGCGAGCGCCATCGATCTCGGCTACGACATCGCACGGGCCGGCCTCCTCGCGAGGATCGGCAACGATCTCAAGGGTTTCGACCGCTCCTCGCTGACCTCCATGGCGAGCTGACGGGATCTTCGAAAGCGAGGCGCCCCGTGGCGGTCATCCGTTCCGTGATCAGAAGCTGCGGCGCTTATCTGCCGGCGCGGTGCGTCACCAATCGCGAGCTGGCGGAAACCATCGACACCAGCGATGAATGGATCAAAGAGCGCACCGGCATCAGCGCGCGCCACATCGCGGCCGAGGGCGAGCTCACCTCCGATCTCGGTACCCATGCGGCCAAGCAAGCGCTCGTACGCGCCGGGGTCGACGCCTCCGAGGTCGATCTCATTGTTTGCGCGACCTCGACGCCGGATCTCACCTTCCCCGCAACCGCTGTCGCCATTCAGGCCAAGCTCGGCGTGAAGCCCGGCGCCGCCGCCTTCGACATCCAGGCGGTGTGCTCGGGCTTCGTCTATGCCCTGGCGGTTGCCGACGGTTTGCTCAAGGGCGGCCCCTACAAGCGTGCGCTCGTCATCGGCGCTGAAACCTTCTCGCGCATCATCGACTGGAACGACCGCACGACTTGCGTGCTGTTCGGCGACGGCGCGGGCGCCTTGCTTCTCGAGGCCCAGCCGCAGCACGGCACCATCGCCGATCGCGGCATTCACGTCTCCCGTCTGCATGCCGATGGGCGCTATGCCGACAAGCTTTATGTCGATGGCGGACCATCCACGACGAAGACGGTTGGCCACTTGCGCATGAACGGGCGTGAGGTGTTCCGCCACGCCGTTTCCAACATCGCGAGCGTGGTGCTTGAGACTTTGGTCGACACTGGACTTGCCGCCGACGAAATCGACTGGTTCGTGCCGCATCAGGCCAACGAGCGCATCCTCGACGGCACGGCCAAGAGAATCGGCATTCCACTCAGCAAAGTCGTCATTACCGTCGACCGGCACGCCAACACGTCCGCCGCCTCGATCCCGCTCGCCCTCAACACCGCCGTCGAGGACGGCCGCATCAAGGAAGGCCAGCTGGTGCTGATGGAGGCAATGGGCGGCGGATTCACCTGGGGCGCCGTGCTGGCGCGCTGGTGATGTCAAGTATCGATTCGCCAGATCGATAGAAAAGACGTTGGATTTCATGGGTTTGTTGCGGTTCCGATATTGACCTCGCACGACCCCTGCGCCAGTATGGTTAATATGAGAACTGGGGAGTTGCTGGCGGCGATGGGTAGCAAAACGCTGACACGAGCCGACCTCGCCGAGGCCTTGGTGCAGAAGGTCGGCTTGCCGCGCAACGAGAGCCAGGAGCTCGTCGAGCGCGTGCTGGATGAGATCACGGGAACGCTGGAGCGTGGCGAGACAGTCAAGCTCTCGTCCTTCGGCTCATTCTCGATCCGCGCCAAGGGGCAGCGCGTCGGGCGCAATCCAAAGACCGGTCAGGAAGTACCAATCACACCGAGGCGCGTACTCGTTTTCCGCGCCAGCAACATCATGAAGACAAAAATCAACAGCACTCTGGCTGGCCGAAAGAAACCGGCGGCGAAGTAAGCGGCGGACGCTCGTTCGGCACGGGCGGTGGCGTGCATCATGCCGCACCACCTCTCGCGAGAAAAGGGGTTGGCCTTAATCAGGCGAGCGTTGCGGGATAGCGGGAGGCTTCTGAAAGGCAGCGTATAGCAGCGGGCGGTGACGCGGCCTGGCCAGCAGGTGATGGCACTTGCGGCAGAGGATGTTTGTCGCGGCGCGGAGCCTTTCAAAAACCAGCCCGGGGTGGTTCAGCACGGTTATCGTTGGTTTTCTGTGACTGCCTAGTGGCCCGTCGCGCCAAAATCGAATGCTCGCCGGGCGTCCGTCCGATTTTGGCGCGACATGAGGGCCACTAGCAAGATCATGAGCTTGGTGTGGCGTTCATCGCGCCATAGTTGACTAGGACCGTGCAGCGCTACTGGTCAACTATGGCGCGACGCCACACTGGGAGCAGGCGCAGGTCGAAGAGTCATGCGGTGGTGGTTTGCGCCGGACAAACGTCCGGTCGAGCAAGACGAGGACGAACTTGGCCAAGGCGGTCGACGCGTTCAGGACCATCAGCGAGGTCGCGGACGAACTCAATGTGCCCAAGCACGTGCTGCGATTCTGGGAAGGCAAGTTTCCGCAGCTGCGCCCCATGAAACGTGGCGGTGGCCGGCGGCTTTACCGGCCGGAGGATGTCGATCTGCTCACCGGCATCCGGCACCTGCTCTATGAGGAAGGCTACACCATCAAAGGCGTCCAGAAGGTCATGCGCGAGCAGGGCCTCGATTGGGTGAAGGGACAGACGTCGAGATCCGCCGCACCGGCTGGTGAACGCAAATCAAACGCCATCTCAACCCTGCGCAAGCGCGGCGGAGGGGCGACCCAGGTGCTGAGTGCCGAGCAGCGTCGAGAGCTGCAGACCGTACTGACCGAGCTCGAGTCGCTGAAGCGGTTGCTGGGAACGGTAGCCGGTTGAAGCCTTACTGATACCGCCAGAAGGCGTAGGCCGTCATGACGACGGCCCAGAGGAGTATTCCATTGCGGATCGCCGCATGCGGCAAGGTCTTGGCGATCCTGACCATGCCGTAGCCGCCGATCCAGGCGCCCGCCATCATCACGAGCGCGGGCCCCCAGCGAATCATTCCCGAGCCGGCGAACACCGCGATGCTGATGAACGTCATCAGCGTGATGGTGGCGTTGCGGATCGCGTTCGACTGATGAATGTCGAGCGAAGAAAAGATGGCGTGGATCGCGAACAGCACGATCGACATGCCGAGGCCGAAGTAGCCGCCATAGATGTAGACGGCGAATTCCATCGTCAGCGACAACCACATCCAGCGCTTGCCGTCGAAGGCGTAGTCGCGCTCGAGGATGCGCTTGATCGTGGGCCCGGCCGCGAAGGCAAGCGTTGCGGAAAGAAGCAGCCAAGGAATGGCTGCGTGAAAGTTGGCCTCGCCCAGCGTGATGAGAAGCGTCGAGCCGATGATGCCGCCCACCGCCGCGAGCACGAGCCTCGCAGGGAGCAGCGGCCTCACCTGCGCGATCTCGTGCCGGTAGACATAGGTGCCGACGATGTTGGCCGGAACGACCGCGACGAAATTCGCGGCGTTGGCCTCCATCTCCGACAATCCCGCCGCCATCAGCAGCGGAAAGGTCATGAAGCCCGCGCCGCCCGCCATGACGTTGATCATGCCGGCGATGAGCCCGCCCGCGAACAGCAAGAGGATCGTCGCCAGATCCATGTCCCAGCCCAGCAGGCTCATCGCGCCCCGATCTCGGGTTGCTCGACCCGCGCCAGATACACACCGATCAGGCAGATCGCAAATCCCGCGAACCCAGCGAGCGTCATCGGCTGGCCGAACATGGCCCAGGCCCAAAGCATGGTGACGGGCGGCGTCAGGTAGATGAGGCTGCCGACGCGAACCGCCCCCATGCGCTGGACGGCGAGGTAGTAGAAGGCATAGCCGCCGGCGGTTGAGATCAGGATCGCCCAGGCGACGGCGGCGCCGAAGCGCCAATCCCAAGTCGGCAGGAGAGCGCCATCGGCCCAGGCGAAGGGCGCCGTGCAGATCACCATGACAAGCGATTGAAAGGCGAAGGAGGCGAGGAAATCGCTGCCGTCCCACTTCGCTTTGGTCAGCAAGGTCGCGATGACGATGCTGAGCGTCGAGCCGAAGGCCAGCACATAGCCGAGTGTATCAGCGGGGCTTGGCGCGCCGACGGCGATCACCACACCGGCCAAGCCGACGAGAAGTCCGAGCCACTGCCGCCAGACGACCCGCTCGCCGAGCACCGGCCCTGCGAGCACCGCCGTCATCAAGGGTTGCAGCGCGCCAATCAGGGCCGCGGTGCCGGCCGGCGCGCCAATGTCGATCGCCTTGATGCCGAGCGCGAGGCAGCAGAACATGCCGATGAAGCCGATGGCGCCGTGCAGCACAAACCAGCGCCAGCCCGGCGGGTTGCGGATGATCGGCCACAGCCAGGGCAGCAACACCAGCGTCACGAGGATAAACCGCCAGAGCAGCACGGAGAAGATCGATACTGTGGTCGCGGCGAGTATCGCCCCGACGAATCCCGAGCTCCAGCCGATGACGACGCCGGCCTCGAGCAGAACATTCGGAATACGCGCGCCGATCCGGCCCACCGGTGTCGTCTCAGCCGTCACGTGAGCCCCCGCTAATCCAAAGCAATCGCATGTGTTCTAGGGTGTTGCCGTTTTTCGTTGAATCACTTCAACACCCTAATTCCTTGGTTTGTCGTGCTTCTGTTCGGAAAACCGCTTCGGATCCCGGCCTTCGCCGGGACAAGCTTTTTCCGGAAGCACTCTAGAGCGCTCTTCGATCTGATGGAATGAGATCGGCGTTCTAGAGCG
>JANNSX010000078.1:0-12323 GCA_031403155.1 Hyphomicrobiaceae bacterium | reverse complement strand
CCCCCTTTCGTCGTGCCGAAGGCGCGCCTTCGACACGATGGGGGAGGACGGGCCGCCTTGGACTTAGACGTGAAGCGGCTAAGTCCTTAGGCGGCCCTAGGTGGGGGTGGCCGGGCGGAGGATTGGCGGGACATTTCCGATTTGTCTGGGTGCCCGCCTTCGCGGGCATGACGGAAGTGGGGATTTCCGCAACGCAAAGAAACGCCCCATGTTGAGCTACGTCCTCCGACGGCTCCTCACCGCCATTCCGACGCTATTCCTCATCGTCACGATTTCATTCTTCCTCTGCCGCCTGGCGCCGGGCGGACCGTTCAATCAGGAGAAGGGCCTCTCGCCGGAGATCAAGGCCAACATCGAGAAGACCTTCGGGCTCGATAAGCCCCTCGTCGAGCAGTATCTGCAGTATCTGGGCAATCTGCTGCAGGGCGATCTCGGGCCGAGCTATGTCATGTCCCAATTCACGGTCGCCGACTTGTTTCGCGCCGGGTTGCCGGTGTCGATCCAGCTCGGCGCCTCGGCACTGATCCTCTCACTGGTCTTGGGCGGCTTTCTCGGCGTCATCGCGGCGCTCTACCAGAACCGCGCGGCCGACTATGCCGTCATCGCGACCGCGACCGCGGGCTCGACCATTCCGACCTTCGTCATCGCGCCGCTCATTCAGCTGTTCTTTGGGCTGACGCTCAAATGGTTGCCGGTCGGCGGATGGAACGACGGCGCGTTGCTCAACAAGATCGGGCCGATCCTGACGCTGGCGCTGCCTCAGCTCGCCGTCATCGCACGGCTGATGCGCGGCTCGATGATCGAGGCGCTGCGCTCCAACCACGTCCGCACCGCCCGCGCCATGGGCCTTTCGCAATGGTCTGTCGTCGTGAAGCACGCCATGCGCGGCGCGCTGCTGCCGATCATCTCCTACGCGGGACCGGCGGCGGCCGGCCTCCTCACCGGCTCGATCATCGTCGAGACGATCTTCCAGATCCCCGGCGTCGGCCGCTATTTCATCGATGCCGCCATCAACCGCGACTACACCCTCGTCATGGGCACCGTCGTGATGATCGCGGTCTTCACGATCGTCTTTAATCTGATTGTCGACATCCTCTACGCCGTCGTCGATCCGAGGGTGCGCTATGACTGAGGCGGCGCTCGCAGGCCCTGCCATCAACAGCCGCTCACTCTGGGGCGATGCGTGGCTGCGCCTCAGAGCGAACAAGGCGGCCGTGGCGAGCGCGATTTATCTCGCCTTCGTCGTGCTCGCCTGCCTCGCCGGCCCCCTCTTCACCGGCCACGACTTCCGGACCATCTATCAGAGCTATGTGCGCGTGCCGCCGTCGCTGGAGGCCTATCCGCAAGGGGCGAGCATCGAAGCCGGCATCAGGGAGGCGCTGAAGCGCGCGGGCGTTGTGGTCAAATCCTGGGAGGAGAAGGACGGCCGCGTGTTTGTCACCGTCTCCGGTGACAAGCCAGTCGATGAGCGCGTCATCCGCTATCTCGATCGCTCCGATGCCTTCGACGGCACGAAGGTCGAGACGAAGTCCGCCGATGGCCTGTCGCTCGTTATGAGCACGGCGGTGGACAGTAAGCACTTCTACTTCGGCACCGATCCGAGCGGCCGCGATCTGCTCACCCGCACGCTCGTCGCCGGCCGCGTCTCGCTCGCCATCGGTTTGCTCGCCGGCCTTGTCGCGCTCGTCATCGGCGTCGTCTACGGCGCCACCGCCGGCCTCATCGGCGGCAAGACGGATGAAATCATGATGCGCATTGTCGATATCCTCTATGCGCTCCCCTTCACCTTCTTCGTCATCATGCTCGTCGTCTTCTTCGGGCGGAACTTCGTGCTGATGTTCATCGCCGTCGGCGCGGTGCTGTGGCTCGACATGGCGCGGATCGTGCGCGGCCAGACGCTCTCGATCCGGCGGCAGGAATATGTACAGGCGGCGGAAGCGTTGGGCGTCGGCAGCCGGGGCATCCTCTGGCGGCACATCATTCCGAACGCACTCGGGCCCATCATCATCTATGTGACGCTGCTGGTGCCGCAAGTGATCATCCTGGAAAGCTTCCTCTCGTTCCTGGGGCTCGGCGTGCAGGAGCCGATGTCGAGTTGGGGCGTGCAGATCAGCCAGGGCGCCCGCAACATCGAGGGCGCGACCTGGCTGCTGCTGTTCCCCTCGCTGTTTCTCACCTCGACGCTGTTCGCGCTCAACTTCATCGGTGACGGCCTGCGCGACGCGCTCGACCCGAAGGATCGGTGAGGCATGAACAAGGTGAACGCCACTGTCGGTCGCCTCACTCGCAATCCCTGCGCCGCGCCTACCACCCCCCACCCCAACCCTCCCCACAAGGGGGAGGGAGTTCAGAAATGGTGCGTCCCTGACAGCAAGATCAGGACCACACAGCCCGGCGCGATCGGATCGCTCCATCTGTTCGACTGCTCGTCCGCCGGGTCATGCTGGTCGAATGGTCTCACCCCAACGTCCCCTCCCCGTCGCGCCGAAGGCGCGCCTCCGGCACGACGTGGGGAGGGACAGGGTGGGGGGTGGGTATCAAGGCAACCGTGGCGCGACTGGCGATCAGGCGTGAAGCGCTCCGCATGACCACCTCCATCCTCGCCATCGAAAACCTGCGCGTCCGCTTCCGGACCTCTGACGGCCTGGTCGAGGCGGTGAAGGGGGCGAGCCTCGCCGTCGCCAAGGGCGAGACGCTCGCCGTCGTCGGCGAGAGCGGCTCCGGCAAGAGCCAGCTGGTCATGGCGGCAATGGGCCTCCTCGCCAAGAACGGCGAGGTCGAGGGCTCGGTTAAGTTCGAAGGCGAGGAGATGCTCGGGCTCTCCACCCGCGCCCTCAACCGCATCCGCGGCGCCAAGATTACCATGATCTTCCAGGAGCCGATGACCTCGCTCGACCCGCTCTACAGCATCGGCAATCAACTCATCGAGCCGATCCGGCAGCATCAGCGCCTCTCCGCCAACGCCGCCGAGGCCCGCGCCATCGAGCTGCTCGATCTCGTCAAAATCTCCGACGCACAAACCCGCATGCGCTCCTATCCGCACGAACTCTCCGGCGGCCAACGCCAGCGCGTCATGATCGCCATGGCCATTGCCAACAACCCCGAGGTACTGATCGCGGATGAGCCGACCACCGCACTCGACGTGACGATCCAGGCAGATATTCTCGCCCTTCTCCATGATCTGAAGCTTCGCCTCGGCATGGCGCTAATCTTCATCACGCATGACCTCGGCATCGTCCGGCGCATCGCCGATAGGGTCGCCGTCATGCGCCAGGGCGAGATCGTCGAGACGGGGCCAACGCCAAGCGTGTTCAAGAGCCCGCGGCACGCCTACACGAAGGCGTTGCTCGCGGCGGAACCCACCGGCCGGAAGGCTCCTGTTCCCAAGAGTGCCGAAACCGTGCTCGAAGGCCGCGACGTCGTGGTCGAATTCAAGCTCCGCGGCGGCTGGCTCGGCGGCAACACGCGCATGCTGACCGCCGTCGATCACGTCTCCATCCGCCTCCAGGCAGGACAAACCATCGGCATCGTCGGGGAATCCGGCTCCGGCAAATCGACGCTCGCGCGCGCGCTCCTTCGTCTCCTCCATAGCGAGGGCGCCATCCGCTTCCTCGATCGGGACATCGCCGGCCTCGACCACCAAGCCATGCGGCCGCTGCGCAGCGATCTCCAGATCGTGCTGCAGGACCCGTTCGGCTCGCTGTCGCCGCGCATGACGGTTGGCGAAATCGTCACCGAAGGGTTGCTGGTGCACGAGCCCGCGCTCTCCCGCAAGGATCGCGACAAACGCGCCGGCGAGGCGCTGGCCGAGGTCGGGCTCGAGCCAGGGATGCGCAATCGCTACCCGCACGAATTCTCCGGCGGCCAGCGCCAGCGTATCGCCATCGCGCGCGCGATCATCCTGAAGCCGAAGGTCGTCGTCCTCGACGAGCCGACGTCGGCGCTCGACCGTCAAGTCCAGAAGCAGATCGTCGAGCTCCTGCGCGACCTGCAGACGAAGCACGGCCTCTCCTATCTCTTCATCAGCCACGACCTCGCCGTCGTGCGCGCCATGGCCGACCACATCCTGGTCATGAAGAACGGCAAGCTCGTCGAAGAGGGAACGCCAGCCGAGATTTTCGAGCGACCCCGCGAGGCCTATACGCAGGCGTTGATCCGCGCGGCGTTTGCGCCACTTGCAGAGGAAGCCAAATGACGATCCCGAAAACCATGCAGGCCGTATGGACGACCGGACACGGCGGGCTCGAGAAGCTCGAGGTCCGCACCGACGTGCCGGTGCCGTCGCCCGGACCCGGCGAAGTGCTGGTCGAGGTGTCGGGCTGTGGCCTCAACAACACCGACATCTGGGTGCGCCAGGGGTCGTATGGCACGGACGACGATCCGAATGCGGTGGCGAGCTGGCGGCGCGGCGCGGTCGAGGACACGCTCAAATTCCCCCGTATCCAGGGCGCCGATACCGCTGGGCGGATTGCGGCCGTTGGCGCCGGCGTGGACGCCAAACGCATCGGCGAGCGCGTCATCGTCGACTTCTCGATCTACAACGGCGATGGCGTGTCGCTCGCCGACATCGACTACATCGGCCACGGCCGCGATGGCGGCTATGCCGAGTACATGGTGGCACCGGCCGGGAATGCCTATGAGGTGAAGCGGCCGATATCCGACGCCGAGCTCGCCACCTTCTGCTGTGCCTATCTAACCGCCGAGCACATGCTCGACCGCGCTGCCGTCAAGGCCGGCGAGCGCGTGCTCATCACCGGCGCATCGGGTGGCGTCGGCTCGGGGTTGATCCAGCTCTGCCGGGCCCGCGGCGCCATTCCCTATGCGGTCGTGGGAAAGGGCAAGGAATCGCAGGTGAAAGCGATCGGTGCCGAGGCGGTTATTACGCGGAGCGAGGGCGACTTGGGCGAGGCCGTCTATCGCGCGACCGGCGGCAAGCCCATCGACGTCGTCGCCGATCTTGTTGCCGGGCCGATGTTCGCCGACCTCATCAACTTGATCCGTCCCGAAGGCCGTTACGCAACGGCCGGCGCCATCGGCGGGCCGCTCGTCACACTCGACCTGCGCACCATTTTACTTGAAGCACCTGACGCTCACCGGCTCCTCGCAAGGCACCCGCGCCGCCTTCCGGCGCCTCGTTGGCTATATCGAGGATGGTCGCGTGAAACCGCTGCTCTGGAAGACCTACCCCTTGTCGAAAATCCGCGAGGCCCAGACCGCGTTCATGGCCAAGGGGCATATCGGCAAGCTGGTGGTGGTGCCGGACGGGAAGTGGAAGTCGTAGCGGGGCTGCCCCGAATCGGTGGTCCGAGACTGCTTTATCCGCGCCACGGATCAGTCAAGAGCGCTTGGTCCAGGTTTAGAATCGTTCTGAGGCGATCAACGGCGCTGTCTGATATGATGACGGCGTGTGAAAGCATCGCAGAATGCTGGCCAAACATCGCGCCTCCTACTGACGCGATACTTTAAAGGGCCACTCCAGAGGTTGACCCCAATTACCGTCACGGCCGCGTAGGCGGCCGCCTAGCCATGTATGGCTAGGCGAGATGTCTCGGCTCACTCGCTGGCTGTCAAACTGTGCGAGCTGACACCACCCGAGATACAGAACCGGAGAACACCACTTGCTTGTCTGGGTGGCCGCCTTCGCGGCCATGACGGGGGGTGGGGTTTCGCGAATTGCGAGCCGCGACGGGCCGGGCGGCGAACGGTGATCGTAGGCTGGCGCTGAGGGCCGCACAGCGGCCCGAAGCCCAGCTTGGCAAGGCTCAAACTCGTGATGCTGGGCTTCACGTCGCTACGCGACGTTCAGCACCAGCCTACGCGGTCAATGCCGCTCACCCACCCTCGCCCAACAACCGCAGCTTCACATACTCGAGCTGGTCGTAGTTGCGGAAGCGGATGGTGAGCACGCCGCTCTCGTTGGAGCCGCGCTTGACCTCGACCTTGAGCCCCAAAGCCTCCGTCAGTTCGCGCTCGAAGGCCTGGGTGTCCGCGTCCTTCTCGCGCTTCTGGCGCGGGGCTTCTGGTACCAAAGGCTGCTGCACGAGGGCTTCGACATCGCGCACGCTCAGGCCCTTGGCCACCACCGTCTCGGCGAGCTTCTCGGCGTCCTCGCGGCCGACGAGCGCGCGGCCGTGACCGGCCGAGAGCTTGCCCTCCTGCATCAGCTGCTGAACGCGTTCGGGCAACTTCAACAACCGGACCGTGTTCGCCAGATGGCTGCGGCTCTTGCCGATGATCTGCGCCAGCGCGTCCTGGTTGTATCCGAAACGATCGATCAGCTCGCGATAGCCGCGCGCCTCGTCGATGGCGTTCAGATCGGCGCGCTGCACGTTCTCGATGATCGCGAGCTCGAGCACCTCCTTATCGTTCAGTTCACGGACGATAACCGCAACCGACGCCAGTCCCGCCCGCTGCGCAGCCCGCCAGCGCCGTTCGCCGGCGACGATCTCGTAAGTGCCGCCGGCGACCGGGCGCACAATGATTGGTTGCACCAGACCGCGCTCGCGGATTGAAGCCGCCAGCTCATCCATTTCAGCCTCGTCAAAGGTCTGACGTGGGTTGAGTGTCGAGGACTTGATCTGCTCGATGGCGACGAGACGCTGCTCGCCCTCGGCTGGCAACCGGTCCTGATGGGTGGCTGTATCGCCGATCAACGAGGCGAGACCCCGGCCGAGCCGGCCGCGTTGGTTGGGCCCTGACATCGACATTTCTACTTCCCCTTCATTCGATCTTTTTGGGTCGGCTTACGCGGCCTTGTAACGGCGCTCGCGCTCAATAATTTCGGTCGCGAGCTTGATGTAAGCCTGGCTACCCGAGCACTTGTAGTCGTAGAGCAGGATCGGCTTGCCGTGTGAGGGCGCCTCGGCGATGCGGATGTTGCGCGGGATCACGGTGCCGTAGACCTTCTCGCCGAAATGCAAGCGCACCTCGTTGGCGACACTCTCCGACAGGTTGGCGCGCGGATCGTGCATGGTGAGAACCACGCCGTGGATCTCGAGCTTGGGATTGAGCGTCGCCCTGATCCCCTCGATGGTCTCGCGCAACTGGGCGATGCCTTCCAACGCGAAGAACTCGCACTGCACCGGCACCAGCACCGAGCTTGCCGCCACCATGGCGTTGAGAGTGAGCAGGCTCAGCGACGGCGGACAATCGATCAGGATGTAGCGGAAGGGGTCGTCGCCATTGCGGTTGGTCTGATTGGCGTGAAGTGCCGCGACCGCATCGCGCAATCTGTAGTTGCGATTCTGCTCGCCGAACAATTCGGCCTCGAGCCCGACGAGATCGTTGTTCGCCGGCACGATGAAGAGCTTGGGCACCAGCGTCGGCATGGCCGCCTGCGCGAGGCTCGCCCGGCTGGCGAGGATGTCGTAGGTCGTGATGTGGCGCTGCGCGGGATTGATGCCCAGGCCGGTGGACGCATTGCCCTGCGGGTCCATGTCGACCACGAGCGTCTTCTCGCCGACAGCCGCAAGCGCGGTTCCCAGATTGATCGCCGTCGTCGTCTTGCCGACACCGCCCTTTTGATTGGCGATGGCAATGACGCGAATGCCCGTTGGGTGAGCGCTCACCTCGTCAGCTCCTTCCCCGAGGCGAAAGGTGGCGGATCTCGACGATCCGGGCCTCGGAATCCGTGACACTTTCGTGCAGCTCGGCCTCGAAACGCCAGCGCGTGCCGGCATCACGGAGCTCGTCCGCGGCGGTTCGGCCCTTGAGAAACAAACCCAATGTCTCTGACCGGAAGAAGGGAGCGGCAAGCTCCAGGAGGTCCCCGAGCGGGGCCAGGGCACGCGCCGTCACCACATCAATGTTTGCCACTCTATTCTGAGTCGCGAAGTCCTGGATACGCGTGGCAAAGATATCCACAGGGGCCCCGGTCTGGCGCGCAACGTCTTTGAGGAAGGCGCATTTGCGTCCATTGCTCTCTACAAGATGAGCGCGGAAGCCGCTGACATTCCTCTGCAATATCGCAATCACCAACCCCGGAAAGCCCGCGCCACTGCCTAGGTCCAGCCAGTTTTTGGCGTTTCCACTGTGGTGCAGAAGTTGTGCGCTATCGGCGAAATGCCTGTGCCAAACCTGCTCGAGTGTGCCCGGCGCGACCAAGCCCTTCACATGCGACCAGCGTTGTAGCAGCCCCGCATAGGCCTCGAGCCGCTCCAATGTTTCACGTGAAACATTGAAGGTTGCGGCGAAGTCGTCTGGCCCTCTCATCGTAGGCGTCTTCGCCATCGCTCAGGCACGCTTCCGGCGCGCATGCTTCTTGGCGTGCGCCAGCAGCAGCAGCAGTGCCGAGGGCGTCATGCCGTCAATCCGGGACGCCTGGCCGATGGAGGCCGGGCGATGGCTGAGCAGCTTCTGGCGGATCTCGTTCGAGAACCCGGGGATGGCGTCGATGTCGAGATCGGCGGGCACTTCCACCGCATCGTCCCGCTTCAAAAGCGCGATCTCCTCGCTCTGGCGGGAAAGATAAACGGCGTAACGGGCATCCGTTTCGACCTCGGCACCGATCGCGGGCGGAATCCCT
Source organism: Hyphomicrobiaceae bacterium (assembly GCA_031403155.1). Taxonomy (GTDB): domain Bacteria; phylum Pseudomonadota; class Alphaproteobacteria; order Rhizobiales; family Hyphomicrobiaceae; genus JANNSX01. The sequence goes on along the minus strand of JANNSX010000078.1, from coordinate 3,799 downwards.
CCGAGCTCCGGCCAAATGTGGCTTAACCGCTCGAGCGTGATGCCAGAGAGGGCGAGGAGCTCGTAGGCGCTGCGCCTTTTGCCGTCCCGGCGGATGTCGAGGCCATGCTTTCCGGCTTCGTCGGGCGTCAGGGAGAGTTGCTCGAGACTGTCCCGCGCCGCTTCCAGCGCCTTGAGCTTGCCGTTGAACCGTCCCGCCCGCTCTGTCCCCACGCAGCCGATTGAAATCCCGAGCGGCGTGAGGCGCCTGTCCGCGTTGTCGGCGCGCAGATGCAGCCGGTATTCGGCGCGCGAGGTGAACATCCGATAGGGCTCGGTAACCCCGCGCGTCACCAGATCGTCGATCATGACGCCGAGATAGGCGTCGGCTCGGCCGATGGTGATGTCGGCTTTGCCATTTCCGGCAAGCCGCGCCGCGTTGAGGCCGGCGAGTAAGCCCTGCGCGCCCGCTTCTTCGTATCCCGTCGTGCCATTGATCTGGCCGGCCAGGAACAGCCCCGGCAGGTAGCGCGTCTCGAGCGTCGGCAGGAGATCGCGCGGATCGAGATAGTCATACTCGATGGCGTAGCCCGGCCGGACGATACGCGCCGTTTCCAAACCTGGAATACTGGCGATGAAGGCGCGCTGTACGTGCTCGGGCAACGAGGTCGACAGGCCATTGGGATAAACCGTCGTATCGTCGAGGCCTTCGGGCTCGAGGAAGATCTGGTGGCGCTCACGATCGGCGAAGCGGACGACCTTGTCTTCCACCGAGGGGCAATACCGCGGCCCGACACCCGTGATCTCGCCGGAGTACATCGCCGAGAGGCCGAGGTTCTCGCGGATGATGCGATGCGTCTCGGCCGTCGTCTCGGTGATGTGACAGTTGACCTGGCGGTTCTCGATCCGGCCGGTCATCAGCGACAGCGGCACCGGATCGTCGTCGCCGGGCTGGGGCTGCAACCGCGACCAGTCAATGGTTGTACCATCAAGGCGCGGCGGGGTGCCGGTCTTGAGGCGGCCGAGCCGGGCGCCGGCTGCCAGGAGACATTCGGACAGGCGGAGGGCGGGCGCTTCGCCGGCGCGGCCGGCCGGGGTCTTCTCGGGGCCGATATGAATGAGGCCGTTAAGGAAAGTTCCGGTTGTAAAGACGACGGCGCCGGCAGTGAGCTCGCGGCCATCCGCCAATGCCACTCCGGCCACGCTTGGAGCCGCTCGCAATACCCCCTCGACCCCACCTTCAACCACCTCCAACCCGGCCGTATCCCGCACCAATCGCTGCATGGCCCGCCGGTAGAGCGCCCGGTCCGCCTGGCAGCGGGGTCCGTGCACGGCCGGCCCCTTCGACCGGTTGAGCAGCCGGTAGTGGATCCCGGCCGCATCCGCCGCCCGGCCCATCAGGCCGTCGAGCGCATCGATCTCGCGGACCAGGTGGCCCTTGCCCAGACCACCGAAGGCCGGATTGCACGACATCTCCCCGATCGTCGAAAACCGGTGCGTGACCAGCGCCGTCCGCGCACCGGTCCTGGTCGCGGCAGCCGCGGCCTCGCATCCGGCGTGGCCGCCGCCAACGACGATGACGTCGAAATCGCTCATGGGCTCTCTGAGGTCTTGGGACGGTCCGGACCGTAGTCGAACGCCCAATCGGGGTCAAACGGGCCTTCGGAGACGATCGTCGAACCGTCCCCGGACTCGGATTCGGCCCGGACAACCCTCCCCGAAGCCCGAAACAACCTCCCCGATGGGGGATGGGGAGGAAAAATCGTCCGCGGCGGGGGACGGTGGGGTTTGCGACCCGGATCGGGAGGGAGGGCCGGGCCTGGAAAATGTTTCACGTGAAACATTCGAGACATCGGACTGGGGTCAGACCCGCAGGGTCTGACCCCGCACACCGGTCAAAATGTTTCACGTGAAACATTAGGGTGTTTTCGTTGAATCACTTCAACACCCTAATTCCTTGGTTTGCCGTGCTTCTTTTCGGAAAACCGCTTCGGATCCCGGCCTTCGCCGGGACAAGCTTTTCCGGAAGCACTCCTTGGCTTGTCGTGCTTCTTATCGGAAAACCGCTTCGCACTTTTCCGGAAGCACTCTAGCCGGGTCACTTCCCGATGCAGAAATTCCCGAAAATGGCGCCGAGCACCTCCTCGACGCCGATGCGGCCCGTCAGGCGCCCAAGGGCGTTTGCGGCCTGCCTGATCTCTTCGGCGCCCAGCTCCGGCCGGGATGGGTCGGAAGCCGCGAAGGCCGCCAGGCTGCCGGAGACCTCCTCCAAGGCCAGACGATGCCGCTCCCGGGTGATGACCGTGGCCGGGCTGCCCGAAAGGGCTCCGGCCGCCGCCTCACCAATGGTCCGGATCAGCTCTGGCAGGCCGCGCCCGGTTCGGGCCGAGACCCGGAGCGTGTCTGGAGTTAATCCCGGTACGGTGCGGCAGACGAGATCGCCCTTGGAGATGACCGGCCGGATAGGCGCGCCGAGCGCCCGGACGTCCTCGGGTGGCTCGGCGGGCCCGCCTGTGCACTCGACCAGCCAGAGCACGAGCTGGGCCTGCTTGATGTGCCCGAGACTCCGCCGGATGCCTTCCGCCTCGATAGCTCCCTGAGGTGTCCTTAGACCAGCCGTGTCGGTGACGAACACCGGATAGCCGCCAAGGTCGAGCCGCACTTCCAGCGCATCCCGCGTGGTCCCGGCTTCCGGCGAAACGATCGCCACATCCCGGCGGGCGAGCGCATTGAGCAGGCTCGACTTGCCGGCATTGGGCGGCCCGGCAAGTACAACCCGGAAGCCCTCGCGCAGGATTTCCCCGCGGTGGCCATCGGCAAGATGGGCGTCGACCAGGCTCTTGAGACCGGCCGCCGCGGCAACGGCCTTCGCATAGGCGTTTGCCGCCACATCCGCCTCGTCTGAAAAGTCGAGACTGGCTTCCGCCAGTGCCAGGGCCTGCAGCAGATCCTGCCGCCAGCCCTCGTAGAGCCGACTCTGCTCACCGGCAGCTTGCCGGACGGCCTGCGCACGCTGCGCTTCCGTCTCGGCACTTATGAGATCGGCCAAGCCCTCGATGCCGACGAGGTCGAGCTTGCCGTTCTCGAAGGCTCGGCGGGCGAATTCGCCGGGCTCGGCCATCCGAAGCCCTTCGATCTTTCCCAACTCCGCCAGCACCGCTGCCACGACAGCTCGGCCGCCATGCGTGTGCAACTCGACGACATCCTCGCCAGTTTCCGAGCGAGGCGCCGGGAAAAACAGCACCAGCGCCTCATCGAGGATCGCGCCGTCACTTGGGCGCATGAGTTTGCGGAGCACCGCCTTTCGCGGCTCGGGTACCGATCCAGCCAGACCGATCAAGGCCTTAGACGCGCTCGGCCCGGACACCCGAATGACGGCGATACCAGAAGGGCCCTGGCCGCTCGAAAGGGCGTAAATGGTGCTCGCACTTGCCATGGAAAACTGCACTTATTGGCTTGAGTACGTTCTGACTGCGAACCGGCATCCACTTCGCTTGAACGTGCTTGAGAGTCTTGGTTTTAAGCACGTTCTACGGCGAACCAGTTCCCACTTCGCCTGAACGTGCTTGAGAGTCTTGGTTTTAAGCACGTTCTTACGGCGAACCGGTTCCCACTTCGCCTGAACGTGCTTGAGAGTCTTGGTTTTGAGCACGTTCTACGGCGAACCGGTTCCCACTTCGCCTGAACGTGCTCTTGGAGGTCCCATGTCGCACAACCGGCTCGCGAAGGAAACGAGCCCCTACCTCCTCCAGCACAAGGACAATCCCGTCCACTGGTGGGGCTGGGGTCCGGAGGCACTGGCCGAGGCCAAGGCTTCGGGC
>JANNSX010000077.1:0-1516 GCA_031403155.1 Hyphomicrobiaceae bacterium | reverse complement strand
TGCAGATTAGCACCATCGGCATTGATCTCGCCAAGAACGTGTTCCAGATTCATGGCGTCGACGCACAGGGCAAAGTAGCCGTTGTGCGGCAGCTGCGGCGCCGGCAAGTCATAGAATTCTTCGGCAAGCTTCCCGCCTGTCTCGTCGGCATGGAGGCCTGCGCGACGTCCCACCACTGGGCGCGCGAGTTGGCAAAGCTCGGGCACGAGGTGAAGCTTATTCCGCCGGCCTATGTGAAGGTGTCAACGCCGGAGTGATTTTCCATCGGCGGGCCGGAGCAATATTGCATCAGTCTTGAACGCATGAAGGCCCCCGCGCGCGGGGGCCTTCATGCGTTTGCGCGTCACTCTTGAGTGGCGTCATTCGCTGGGGTGTCGGGCTTCGACCGGCGTGCGCGGCGCTTGGAGTGGGCGAGGCGGTAGCTCTCGCCGTTCATCTCCAGGATGTGGACGTGATGGGTGAGCCGGTCGAGCAAGGCGCCGGTCAGCCGCTCGGACCCGAACACGGTTGTCCACTCGTCGAACGGCAGATTGCTGGTGACGATGGTGCTGCCGCGCTCGTACCTCTGCGAGAACACCTCGAACAGCAGCTCGGCTCCGGTCTGCGACAACGGCACGTAGCCCAGCTCGTCGATGATCAGCAGCTTGTAGGACGCGAGCTGGCGCTGGAGGCGCAGAAGCCTCTTCTCGTCGCGGGCCTCGATCAACTCGTGTACCATGGCGGCGGCGTTGATGAAGCCGACCGACAAGCCTTTCTGGCAGGCGGCGAGGCCGAGCCCCAGCCCGATGTGGCTCTTGCCGGTGCCGGAGTTGCCGACTGCGATGACGTTCTCGCGCCGCTCGACGTACTCCGATCGGGCGAGTTCCATCACCAGCGCCTTATTCACGTTCGGGAACGCCGCGAAGTCGAAGCTGTCGAGGCTCTTCACGGTCGGGAACTTGGCCGCCTTGATCCGGCGGTCGACCATCCGCCGCTCGCGCTCGATGATCTCAGCCTCGACGAGCCGCAGCAGATAGCGCGGATAATCGATGCCTTCAGCGGCACAGGCACGGGCGATCTTGTCGTATTCGCGCAGGATGGTCGGAAGCTTCAACGCTTTCAGATGATGCGCCAGAAGAACTTGCGGGGTGTCGCTCATGACGCCGATCCCGCCAACAGCCCCATGTAGTCACGCGCCGATGTCGTCGTGACGATTGCCTTCGGCAGATACGGATAGACCGTCATGTCGAGCCGTGGCGGCCGTCGCTCGATCCGGCACAGCACCAGATGCTTCACCGCGTCGAAGCCGATGGCGCCGCGTTGGATGGCATCGCCCACCGCCGCCGCGACATCGTCGATGGCGAACGTCTCCATCAGCCGCAACACCTGCACGAATTCGCGCTTGCCCGGCTTGCCCATCCGGGCTTCGAGCAGGCGGCGCAGCGTGGCGAACTCCTCCGGCAGTTTCCAGTCAGCCAATGCCGCGGCCTGGTCGAGCGCGTTGATCTTCTGCTCGATCAGCGCCAGGTAGTGCAGC